>JBDTLB010000038.1:0-39571 GCA_039934955.1 Devosia sp. | reverse complement strand
ATCAGGCCTTCGTCTTTGACGACGCCGGCGGTGACGGTGAACCATTCGATCTGGCCGGGCACGTCGCCCTTGGCGTCAAATTCCATGTCGCCCGAAGCGCCCTTGTAGTCGATGTCCTTGCCGGCCTTGATCAGCTCGACAGCCTTCTTCCACTCGCCCGGGAGGATCGCCTCGCCCGGCGCGCCGGTGACTTCGCGGAGGGCCTTGGAGAGGCCGGCGCGATCGGCAGTGCCGTTCTTCTCGATGGCGAGAGCCAGCGCGAAGACGTCGTCATAGGAGTTGGTAGCGTAGGTCGAGGCCGGGTCGAGGCCTGCCGCCTTCACGAGCGCCGAGTAGGCGTCGTAGGACGGGCCACCAGCAGCGGCGGCCTTGGTCAGCATCATGCCGTCGATGTTCTTGTGGTCCTTCGTGAGCGCGTCGCCGGCCATGCCGTCGCCGCCGAAGTAGTTCTTGAAGGTGCCCGACTCGATCGCCTGATCGAGGATCGTGCCGCCACCGGCGTTCTCGTAGCCGTAGATCACCAAGGTATCGGCGCCCGAAGCTTCGAGCTGGCCGACTTCCGGACGGTAATCCGCCTTGCCGTCTTCATGCGCGACGCTGGCCGCAACCTTGCCGCCACCGGCAGTGTAGGCAGCCGAGAAGGCATCGGCGAGGCCCTTGCCGTAATCGCCGTTCACGTAGGTGACGGCGACGGTCTTGATGCCCTTGGAGAGCAGGAGCTCGGCACCCTTGACGCCCTGGACCGAGTCCGGAACGACGTTGCGGAAGACGAGATCATTGTCGACAAGTTCGCTGACGGTCGGCGCCGTGGCCGACGGGGAGAGCATCACGACGTTGCCCGGAATGGCAGCGGTGTTGGCGGCGGCGATGGTCGGACCCGAGCAATAGGCGCCGAAGATTGCGGTCACCTTCTCGGTGTTGACCATGCGGTCGCCGGCCGGGCCACCGAGGTCGCCGGTGCAGGCGGTGTCGGCGACGACGGAAACCAGCTTCTTGCCGCCCAAGATGCCGCCCTGATCGTTGATGTTCTGGATGGCGGTGTTGCCGGCGGTGACCATTCCGGGTGCGAAGCCGGCGATCGGGCCGGTGATATCGCCAATAAAGCCGATCTTGACGTCCTGCGCGAGCGCCGGAGTAGCCAGGAGCGCCGCGACGGCGGCGAACCCGACGAGTTTATTCAATCTCATCATGATGTCCCTCTGCAATGGTCGTACCGTTTCGGCGGCCTTTATGGCCTGTCCGACCGGTGCAACATCTTGTGGGAGCCCCGTTTAGGCGCTCCGCTGCGGGCGATATTGCACAAATCGTGATCGTGAGTCACCCGGATTTGATCGATTGGTAAAACCTGGCAAAGGGCCGGTCGGGCGTTGCGCGGACGGCGCTCAAGCGCATAGGGTCGCGGCAGGTCGAGGCGAGCGGCAACCGGTATGCTACGGATATTGTGGACTGTTTTGCTGGCGGCGGCGCTGGTTGTTCCGGCGCTGGCGCAGGATTCGGTGATCTCGCTGCCGCTGCCCTCTGACGACATTGCGTCGTCGTCCGAAGATCCGGGGCCGCCCCCACCGTGCAATGGCGAGACCATCAATATTGCCCGAATGCAGTGGCCCACGGCGCAATTGCTGGCCGAAATCCACGCCCGGCTGATCCAGCAGAATTTCGGCTGCGACGTCGAGGTGGTGCCGGGCGATCTGGCGGCGACGGCGTCGTCGATGGGCGCCAATGGGCAGCCGGCAGTGGCGCCGGAGCTCTGGATCACGCGGATTTCCGATGTCTGGAATGGCGCGCTGAAGACGCAGGAGGTGCGGCAGGCGGGCGCCGCCTACGCGGATTCGGTGTTCGAGGGCTGGTTTGTGCCCGACTACGAGGTTGCGGCGCACCCCGATCTCAAGGGCGTCGAGGGGCTGAAGACGTATTGGAAGGATTTCGCGGCGGGCGGCAAGAAGGGCCGGTTCATCTCGTGCCCGCCGGACTGGGGCTGTGCCGTGGTTAATCGCAATCTGATCCGCGCCAACGGGCTCGAGGGGCTGTTCGAGGTGGTGGAGCCGGCCAACCGGTTCGAGCTCGATACACTGATCTCGGAGGCGGAGAGCCGCAAGCAGCCGATACTGTTCTACTATTGGCAGCCCAATGCCGTGCTGGCGCAGTTCGCGTTCAAGCAGATCGATCTGGGGCCTTACAACAAGGATAATTTCCTCTGCCTCGGGCGGGTGGCATGCGCCGACCCGAAGCCATCGGGGTTTGCGCCTGACCAGGTGATCGTGGCGCTGGCGCAGTGGGTCTATCTCGATGTGCCCGAGGTCGCTGCGTATTTCCAGCGCGCACACATGCCGTTTTCAGAGATGAATACGCTGCTGCAGAACCTCAACCAGCCCGGGGCGACGATCGAAAGCGTTGCCGACGCGTTCGTGGCGGCGCGCGGTGAGATCTGGCAGCAATGGGTGGGCAGGGTGCCGGGGCAGTGAGTTGTATCGGTGAGGGCGGACCAACCATCGAATTCAGACCTGCCCCCTGCGTCGCCTTGCGGGGGAAGTATCTGACTGCGGGCCGCAGTTGCGTCAGGCTCGACGGGCCGTCTATAACTATCGACGGGAAGCCCGTGCGTAGCTGGAGTTAGTCAACTTGGACGTCAAGCGGATCAACGAGCACGTCAGCGTGTCACCGCAAATCAGCCCGGACGATCTTCCCTCGATCAAAGCCGCCGGTTTTGTCGCCATCGTCAACAACCGGCCGGACGGCGAGTCGCCGGACCAGCCGAGTTCGGCCACGATGCAGGCAGCAGCCGAACAGGCCGGGCTCGATTACCACTTTATTCCGCTGGGCCGTGACGGTGTGTCATCCCAGATGGTTGAGGAGACCAAAGCCGTGCTCGAGGGGAGCAACGGCCCGGTCTTCTGCTACTGCCGCTCCGGTACGCGCTCGACCACGCTGTGGGCCCTGGCCCAGGCGGGGAAGATGCCCGCGCAGGAGATCGTCGAGGCAGCGGCACATGCCGGGTACGACATGTCTCATCTGCTGGGTCATCTGAGCCAGCGTTAGCCTGGGTTTGCGGGGCCGGTGGCTCCCGAGCGACTATGAGCCGGCGGCAACGCCCTCGTCCCCTCTCTCCATCGGGTTAGATCGATGCCGATCAAGAAAATCCTCGTCGCGAACCGCAGCGAAATCGCCATCCGGGTGTTTCGCGCCGCCAACGAGCTGAACATCAAAACCGTCGCCTGCTACGCCGAAGAAGACAAGCTGGCGCTGCACCGCTTCAAGGCGGACGAGGCTTATCTGATTGGCAAGGGCAGGGGCCCGGTCGAAGCCTATCTGCAGATCGACGAATATATCCGGGTGGCGCGGGCGAGCGGCGCTGACGCAATCCATCCGGGTTATGGCCTGCTGTCGGAGAGCCCCGAGTTTGCCGAGGCCTGCGAGGACGCAGGGATCATCTTCATCGGGCCGCGGCCGCAGACGATGCGCGACCTCGGCAACAAGGTGGCGGCGCGCAACATGGCGATCGCCAGCAAGGTACCGGTGGTGCCGGCGACCGACGCACTGCCCGACGACATGGAGCAGGTCCGCAAGATGGCCGCCGAGATCGGCTATCCGCTGATGCTGAAGGCGAGCTGGGGCGGCGGCGGACGCGGCATGCGCCGGATCATGGATGAGAGCCATCTCGTCGCCGAAGTCAGCGAAGGCAAGCGCGAGGCGAAGGCGGCGTTCGGCAAGGACGAGATGTACCTCGAAAAGCTGATCGAGCGGGCGCGGCATGTCGAGGTGCAGCTGATCGGCGATGAGCACGGCAACCTCGTGCATCTGTTCGAGCGCGACTGCTCGGTGCAGCGGCGCAACCAAAAGGTCGTGGAGCGCGCGCCGGCGCCGTATCTGAGCCAGGCGGTGCGCGACGAGCTGACCGGCGCTGCGATCCGGCTCGGCAAAGCCGCGAATTATCGCGGCGCGGGCACGGTGGAATTCCTGCTCGATGCCGATACCGACAAATTCTACTTCATCGAGGTCAATCCGCGCATCCAGGTCGAGCACACGGTGACCGAGGTGGTCACCGGCATCGACATCGTGAAGGCGCAGATCCATCTGCTCGAAGGTGCGGTGATCGGTACGCCGGAATCGGGTGTGCCATTGCAGCAGGATATCCACCTCAACGGCAACGCCATCCAGTGCCGTATCACCACCGAGGACCCGGAAGAGAACTTCATTCCGGATTATGGACGGATCACTGCCTATCGCGAGGCGACGGGGTTCGGCGTGCGGCTCGATGGCGGCACGGCGTATGCGGGCGCGATCATCACGCGGTTCTACGATCCGCTGCTCGAGAAGGTCACCTGCTGGGCGCCCAGCGCGCAGGAGGCGATCGCCCGCATGCATCGGGCGCTGCGGGAATTCCGCATTCGCGGCGTCAACACCAATCTGGCGTTTCTCGAAAACATCATCACGCATCCGGATTTCGTCAACAATCGCTATACGACGCGGTTCATCGACACGACGCCGGAGTTGTTCGACTTCAAGCGCCGCAAGGACCGTGCGACCAAGCTGCTGACATATATCGCAGACGTCACCGTCAACGGGCATCCCGAAGTGCGCGACCGGCCAAAGCCGCCCGCCGGGGCGATCGAGCCGATGGTGCCGCTCTATGAGCCGCTGATGCTGATCGAAGGCTCGCGGCAGGTGCTGGACCGGCAGGGGCCGAAGGGTCTTGCGGCATGGATGAAGCAGCAAAAGGGCGTACTGTTCACCGATACAACGATGCGCGATGCGCACCAGAGCCTGCTGGCGACGCGGATGCGCAGCTACGACATCACGCGTATTGCCGAAGCCTATTCGCGCGGACTGCCGAATTTGTTCTCGCTCGAATGCTGGGGCGGGGCGACGTTCGATGTGTCGATGCGGTTCCTCAACGAAGATCCGTGGGACCGTCTGGCGGCGGTGCGCGAGGGCGCGCCCAACATTTTGACGCAGATGCTGCTGCGCGGCAGCAACGGCGTCGGCTACACCAATTATGCCGACAACGTCGTGAAGTTCTTCGTCCGTCAGGCGGCGAAGGGCGGCGTCGATGTGTTCCGCATCTTCGACTGCCTCAACTGGGTCGAGAACATGCGCGTCTCGATCGACGCGGTGGCGGAAGCCGACAAGGTGGCCGAAGGCGCGATCTGCTACACCGGCGATTTGCTCGATCCGAACCGGGCGAAGTACGACCTCAAATATTACGTGGCGCTGGCGAAGGAACTCGAAGCCGCGGGCGCGCATGTGCTTGGTCTAAAGGACATGGCCGGCTTATTGAAGCCGGCGGCGGCCAAGAAGCTGATTGCGACGCTGAAGCAGGAGATCGGGCTGCCGATCCATTTGCATACGCACGACACGTCGGGCGCGGCATCGGCGACGATCATGGCGGCGGTCGAGGCCGGGGTTGATGCGGTGGACGCCGCGATGGATGCGTTCTCGGGCACGACCAGCCAGCCGACGTTCGGGTCGCTGGCGGCGGCGATGCACGACACCGACCGCGATCCGGGGTTCGACGCCAAGGTGATCCGTGAGATCTCGTTCTACTGGGAAGCGGTACGGACGCAGTATCGGGCCTTTGAGAGCGATCTCAAGGGTGGCGCGTCGGAAGTCTACCTGCACGAAATGCCGGGCGGACAGTTCACCAATCTCAAGGAGCAGGCGCGTTCTCTCGGACTCGAGAGCCGCTGGCACGAGGTCGCCAAGACCTATGCCGACGTCAACCAGATGTTCGGCGATATCGTCAAGGTGACGCCGTCGTCGAAGGTGGTCGGCGACATGGCGCTGGCGATGGTGTCGTCGGGACTGACGCGCGCCGACGTCGAGGATCCGGTCAAGGATGTGTCGTTCCCGGAATCCGTAGTGGGGTTCTTTGCGGGCGATCTGGGTCAGCCGCCGGGTGGATTTCCCAAGGCGCTGCAGGCCAAAGTGCTGAAGGGCCGCACGCCGCTGACCGAGCGGCCGGGGTCGTATTTGAAGGATGTCGACCTTGAGGCCGAGCGCAAGAAAGCCGAGACCGAGACCGGCGAGACGATCGACGATTTCCGGCTCGCCTCGTATCTGATGTACCCAAAAGTGTTCGCCGATTTCGAGAAGACGCAGGACAAATACGGGCCGACGGCGGTGCTGCCGACATCCGTGTATTTTTACGGGCTCGACCAGGGCGAAGAGATTTTTGCCGAGATCGAGCGCGGCAAGACCATGGTGATCAACTATCTCGGCCGCGCCGAGACCAATGAGAAGGGCCAGGTCCGGGTCTTCTTCGACCTCAACGGCCAGCCGCGCACCATCACGGTGCCGGACCGGCTGAAGGTCGGCGAGGTCGTGGTGCGGGCCAAAGCGGCGCTCGGCGATGCCAAGCAGGTCGGCGCACCGATGCCGGGGGTGATCTCGGGCTTGCAGGTCAAGGTCGGTGACAAGGTGAGCGCCGGGGACGTGCTGCTATCTATCGAGGCGATGAAGATGGAAACCGCCATCCATGCCGAAGCCGATGGGTTGATCGCCGAACTGACGGTGAAGCCTGGCGACCAGATCGACAGCAAGGATCTGCTGATCCGGTTCGAGTAGTCAGCCGCGCAGTTGGGTGAGCAGGGCAGACAATGTGTTGAGGCCCCAGTGCTCGCGATACAGGCCATCCTCCAGGCGGACAATATCGATGACCGAGATGGCCACCGCTCGGCCGGTTGCTGGGATGCCCATCAGCGGGCCTGTGTGTGTGCCGCGGATGGTCTTGCGCGTCACCACTTTGTCGCCCTCGGCGATCTGATCTTCGATGTCGACCGCGAGATCGTGAAAAGCTAGGTGCAAGACGTGCTCGAAAGTCTGCCACATGCCGTCCGCACCGGAGGATTGTCCCGGCGCGGCGGCGGCGTTGACGAAATCGGGGTGCATGATCTCGGCAAAGGCGATCGCATCCAGCGCTTCGATGACCCGCTTGTTAAAGCGGACGACGACGGCCTTGTTCCTCTCCGCGAGCGCGCTTGCTTCTGACATCTGCCCCTCCCTCAGGGAGGCGGTCTAGCCGATTCCCGACGAGGACCAAAGCCGAAGCTCACAGCCGCCGGTAGTCGCCGTCGATGATCGGGGCGCCGTCGCGGCGGGTGGTGGCGGGGGCGCGCTGCGGCAGCATGCGGACGATCAAGCCGACCAGCAGCGGGATGACGACGATGTCGTCGAGCCAGCCGACGATCGGGATGAAATCGGGGATCAGGTCGATCGGGCTCAGCAGGTAAGCCGGGACCAGCAGCATCAGCCCCTTGAGGTAAACCGGGGTCTCGGGCGCCAGAAAGGCACGCCACAGGGTTACAAGCTCGGTTCTGAATTGCAGCAAGCGGCGCATAGGCGTCTCCCTTCGGTCGCGAAAATGTGGGTGGCGTTCGCGGCGGATTCAAGATCAACGCTCAATCCGCGGTTCGGTCCTTGAGCAGTTTGACAATCGCCATGGCGTGGCCGTGGCCGAGACTATATTCGGCCTTGAGCCAGTCAGTGATCTGGGTGGCCTTGGTACCGGGCTTGGTGAAGCCCTTTTTGGACGCCAGTTTCAGCCATTCGTCGGGCGTCACGCCGGTTTGTTTCTGGATGTTGTCGAGGTAGGCCTGAAAGGTCATCGCGCCGTCTCATAAAGTGGTCGCGTGATCAGGAAAACCGGTGCCCACTTTTCCTGATCACGCTCCGGATTGTGCAAATTGTGAACGTTGCGCGGCTTTGCGCAAGGGCATATCTACGGCAGGACATGAGCATTTCAGAGCGCAAACATACAATTGGCGTCGATGTGGGTGGCGTGATGGTCGGCGGCGGTGGCCCGATCGTCGTGCAGTCGATGACCAACACCGATACGGCCGACATCGAGGCAACCGTCAAACAGGTGGGCCAACTGTGGCGTGCCGGCTCGGAGCTGGTGCGGATCACGGTCGACCGCGACGAGAGCGCGGCGGCGGTGCCGCATATCCGCGACAAGCTCGCGGCGCGCGGTATCAACGTGCCGCTGATCGGCGATTTCCACTATATCGGCCACAAGCTGCTGACCGATCACCCGGCGGCGGCGGAAGCGCTGGCTAAGTACCGGATCAATCCTGGCAATGTCGGCTTCAAGGCGAAGCGCGATAAGCAGTTCTCGACGCTGATCGAGCTGGCGCTCAAATACAACAAACCGGTGCGGATCGGGGTGAACTGGGGCTCGCTCGACGAGGAGCTGCTCACCAGACTGATGGACGAGAACGCGGTGTCGGCGGCGCCGATTTCGGCGGCGGCGGTGCAGCGCGAGGCGATCATCCAGTCGGCGCTGTTATCGGCAGCGCGGGCGGAGGCAATCGGGCTTGGACGCGACCGGATCGTCCTCTCGACCAAAGTCAGCGACGTGCAGAATTTGATCGCGGTCTATCAGGAGCTTTCGGCGCGCTGCGACTACGCGCTGCATCTGGGGCTGACCGAGGCCGGCATGGGGTCGAAGGGCATCGTGGCGTCTTCCGCTGCGATGGGCATCCTGCTGCAACAGGGGATCGGCGACACGATTCGAGTGTCCCTGACGCCCGAGCCGGGCGGCGACCGCACGCAGGAAGTGCGGGTGGCGCAGGAGCTGCTGCAGACCATGGGGTTCCGGCAGTTCCTGCCTGTGGTGGCGGCGTGCCCCGGCTGTGGGCGCACCACCAGCCAGACCTTCCAGGTGCTGGCCAAGGAAATCCAGGATCACCTCACCTCGTCGATGCCAGAGTGGAAGGAACGCTATCCGGGCGTCGAAGCCATGTCGGTCGCTGTGATGGGTTGCATCGTCAACGGACCGGGCGAATCCAAGCACGCCAATATCGGCATCTCGCTGCCGGGCACGGGAGAGACGCTGGCGGCGCCAGTGTTCATCGAGGGCAAGAAGGTCGCGACGCTGCGCGGCTCGGATGTGGCCGAGCAGTTCAAGGTGATGGTGGCGGAATATATAGAAGGGCGTTTTGGCGCAGGGCAGAAGAGTGCCGCTGAGTAGGCGGCGCTTGCTCTAAGTCGCCGGAATCTCGCAGGCATCTGCCCATTTGCCGCCGCAGAGCTCGACGAGGCGGGTGAGCGGCAGGCGGACGGAGGCGTGGGTGTCGCCGCCGGCGGGGATGATCTCGTCGTAGATTTTCAGCGACACGTCGCAATAGATGGTCAGCGGACCTGGCAGGCCGAACGGGCAGACGCCGCCGACGGCGTGGCTGGTCAGGCGCAGTACGTCGTCGGGACCGAGCATGCGCGGGCGGCCACCGAAGGCCGCCTTGGCTTTCTTGTTGTCGAGGCGGGCATCGCCGCGCGTGACCAGCAGGAATTCCTGATCGTTGACGCGGATGGCGAGGGTTTTGGCAATCTGGCCGGGCGCCACGCCATGCACATCGGCAGCAAGCTGCACGGTGGCGGTGCTGGCCTCGGTGACCATGACATGCAAGTCGGGCGCGCGGGCGGCGAGATCGGCGCGAACAGTTTCGAGGCTCATTCAGTTTGGCTCAATCAGTTTTCACGGGTGGCGAAATAGCGGGCGGCTTCGCGCAGCGTCGTGGCTTCGGGCCCGAAGGGGGTCAGCGCCGTGATCGCGTCGTGGACGATGTCGCCGAGGTGTCGCTGGGCGGCCTCGACGCCGAGGATCGAGACGAGGGTCTGCTTGTTGAGGTCGGCATCCTTGCCGGTGGCCTTGCCCATCGCGGCGGGGCTCGCGGTGACGTCGAGCAGATCGTCGGCGAGCTGAAAGGCGCGGCCGGCGGCTTCGGCGTAAGCGGTGAGATGGCCGAGCGTGTCGCGGTCGGCACCCGCGAGGATTGCGCCCATGCGGATGGCGGCACGGATCAAGGCGCCGGTCTTCATCGCCTGCATGCGGGCGATGCCGAGGCGGTCGAGTGGGTTGGTCTCGCCGTCGATGTCGCGCATCTGGCCGCCGACCATGCCGCCGGCGCCGGCGCCAGCCGCGAGTTCGACGACGAGGCGGGCGCGGATCGCCGGGTCGGTGGCGCCGTGTTCGCCGAGGTGCGCGAAGGCCAGGGTCAGCAGAGCATCGCCGGCGAGGATGGCGGTGGCGTCGTCATAGGCTTTGTGGACGGTGGGCCGGCCGCGGCGCAGATCGTCGTCGTCCATGGCGGGCAGATCGTCGTGGATCAGCGAGTAGCAATGGACGAGTTCGACCGCAGTGGCGGGGGCGAGGCTCAGTTCCGGCGCGACGCCCAGCATGGTGGCGGTTTCGCGCAGCAGGAAGGGACGGAGGCGCTTGCCGCCATTGAGGGTGCCGTGGCGCATGGCGGCGATCAGCCGTTCGGGCAGCTCGCCCGGGCCGCCTAGCGGGCCGGCTTGCAGCAATGTGTCGAGGGCGCGCTCGATTTCGGCAGCGTTGGCGGCCAGCCGTCCGGCAAAGTCGGCATCTGTCATGCCAGCGTGCTAGCCAATGCGCCTCGCGCCCGCAAGCCGGGGTGTTGCGGCGGAAACTCAAGAGCAAGTCGTGGTAAACGAGCGCGGCGGAGAAAACCGCCGGAGACCCTAGCCAAGCGGGCAATTGTTCTCTATAGACGCCGCAATTCCCGACAGACCCAGTCTGTTGCCGCCGGTCGCCCGGCGTATCGTTACGAAATTTCGGAGACCATCATGGCCGTTCCAAAACGCAAAACTTCGCCGATGAAGCGCGGTTTCCGCCGCTCCGCCGATGCCCTGACCGCCCCGGCCTATGTCGAGGACAAGGATTCGGGCGAGCTGCGCCGTCCGCACCATGTCGATCTCAAGACCGGCATGTATCGCGGCCGCCAGATCCTGACGCCCAAGGCCTAATTGGTTGCTGAGTATCCATCTTGCAGTTTTAGACGGCCAGTCCCAAAAGGGCTGGCCGTTTTGCTTTAGGGGGTTGTGATGAGCTCGATGCGCGTTGAATCGGACTCGATGGGCACCATCAATGTGCCGGCCGACAAATATTACGGGGCGCAGACGGCGCGCAGCCTCGCGAACTTCGATATCGGTGGCGAGAAGATGCCGACCGAGATCATCCGGGCTTTCGGGATTTTGAAGAAGGCGGCGGCGCTCGCCAATTTCAAGCTCGGCCTGTTGGACGAGGCGAGCCGCGATTTGATCGTGAAAGCGGCCGACGAGGTGATCTCGGGTCAGCTCAAAGAGCATTTCCCGCTGGTGGTGTGGCAGACCGGGTCGGGTACGCAGTCTAACATGAACGTCAACGAGGTGATCTCGAACCGGGCGATCGAACTCGCCGGCGGCGTGATGGGCTCGAAGAAGCCGATCCATCCCAATGACCACGTCAATATGAGCCAGTCGTCCAACGACACATATCCAACTGCGATGCATATCGCGGCGGTCGAGGCGATCGAGGGCTATCTGGTCGAGCGCGTGCGGTTGCTGCGCGATACGCTCGACGGCAAGTCGAAGCAGTTCATGGATGTGGTCAAGATCGGCCGTACGCATCTGATGGACGCGACGCCGCTGACGCTGGGGCAGGAAATGAGCGGCTGGGTGGCGCAGATCGATCTGGCGCTGCAGGCGATCGCCGTGACGCTGCCGCAGCTGTACGAACTGGCGCTCGGCGGCACTGCCGTCGGCACCGGGCTCAATGCACATCCGAAATATGGTGAGACGGTCGCGGCCGAAATCGCGACGCTGACCGGGCGGCCGTTTGTGACGGCGCCGAACAAGTATGCGGTGATGGCCGGGCATGATGCGTTCGTTGGGACTTCGGGCGCGCTGAAGCAGCTGGCGGTGGCGCTGATGAAGATCGCCAACGATGTGCGCTGGCTGGCGTCGGGACCGCGTTCCGGGCTGGGCGAGATCAGCATTCCAGAGAACGAGCCGGGCAGTTCGATCATGCCGGGTAAGGTCAACCCGACACAGTCGGAAGCGATGACAATGGTGGCGGTTCAGGTGATGGGGAACGACGCGGCGATCGGCATTGCGGCGAGCCAGGGCAATTTCGAGCTCAACGTGTTCAAGCCGGTGATCGCCTACAATTTCCTGCAGTCGGTGCGGCTGCTGGCGGATGCCGCCAAAAGCTTCAACGACCATTGCGCCATCGGCATCGAGCCGAACCGCGAGCGGATCAAGGAGTTGGTCGACAAGTCACTGATGCTGGTGACGGCGCTCAACCGCAAGATCGGCTACGACAACGCCGCCAAGATCGCCAAGAACGCGCACAAGACGGGCACGACGCTGCGTGAGTCGGCGATTGAACTCGGGCTCCTCACCGGCGAAGAATTCGACGCCGAGGTGAAGCCAGAGAATATGGTCGGGACGCTGAAGCTCTAGCTACCCCAGCCGCTGCGGCGGGCGATGATGGCGAGGCCGACGACGATCAGGACGATCGGCCAGAACAGCCCCCAGTTGAGGCCGAAGAAGATGGCGAGCGCCATGGCGAGCAGGATGCCGCCGCCAACGGTCGGGCCCATGGCGCGGCCGGTGAAATTGCCATCGACGCGATAGAAGCGGATGGCAGTGACCAGCAGGCCGACGGCCGGGATCAGCAGCAGCACCGCCCACCAATGCGGGGGCAGATGGAAGCCGAAATTGCCGAGCAGGAACACCACGCCGACGGCGATGATGATGAGGCCGCCGATCGGCAGCCCGCCCCAGCCGTGGTCCGTCATGTCATGGCGGGCATCGCGCCGCGCGTGACGCTCGGCCCGGCGCTGGTCGCGCCAATTGCCGGTCGGGCCGGTGGCCGACGGGTCGGGGGTCGGGCCGGGGCTGGTGGTATTGGGATCGGACATCGGCGCCTCCTGGTGCTGAGGAACCATATTGCAACCGGCATTGGCGTGCGCAAGTAGAGGGCTGGCGAAGCACGGCGCTCTTTGCCATTGTCCCGCCAAATCTGCCGAGGAGCCTCAGATGACCGTGATCCCGCCGTTAGTCGCCCGCCGTCGCCCCCGCGGGCCGTTTATCCCGCCGCTGCTGATCATCCCGTTCCTGCTCTTCAACATCCTGGCGTTCACGATGTTCGGCGGGTTGCCGGGCGGCTGGGCCAACCAATTGTTCCAGGTCCGTATGGTGTCGGGGATCGAGTGGTCGCTGACCTGGGGCGATCTGATGCTGGTGGTCGGGCTGATCTGCCTGTTCTTCGAAGTGCTGAAATCGACCAATACCGGCCGCAGTTCGATCGTCGAGCACATGCTGTCGACGGCGCTGTTCGTGGTGTTCCTGATCGAATTCCTGCTGGTCGGCGCCGCCGCGAGCTCAGTGTTCTTCCTGCTGATGATCATGAGCGTCGTCGACGTGGTGGCGGGCTTCTCAATCTCGATTACCGGCGCCGGCCGCGACGTGACGATGGAATAAATCCGAACGGATCTATTCCATCGAGTGTCTTTTGCGCCCTGGCCAAGCGATCCTAACACTACAGTTGCATTTTTAGTTTGAGATGCGATTGACGGGCTGCGGCTTGGTGGGCGCGTCGGAAGACAGACCAGGCGACGATGTATGCGGTTGGAATACGGCGCTGTGCGAGCTTTACGGCAAGGCGTCGGACTTCTTGAACTGACCACCGGATGAGCTTTGCCGCGGTGACCGCATGGTTTTTTTCGGCGTTGTGGCGTTGGCCTGATACCGGACGGCGGCCATGATGGCATAAGCGAGCATGACAAGGGAAACGTGCCGGTGCCAGCCATGCCAGGAGCGGCTTTCGTTATGGTCGAGGCCGAGTTCGTTCTTGGTGGTCTCGAAGCCTTCCTCGACACGCCAGCGTGCGCCCTCGACCCGGACCAATGTGTCGATGGGAGTTCCTCTGGGGCTCCATGTGGTGAAGTAGGCGAGTTCGCCATCTGCGAGGCTGCGCCGGATCAGCATGCCGCGGGTCCACAGGCCTGGAACCGGGGCGTCGAATTCGGCAGCATCGAGATCGCCCAGCGGGCAGTAAGCCCAATCATAGAGCCGCTCGCCCTTTGTGCCATGCCCGGCCGACAGGCGCTTCCAGAACTCGGTGGGCAGAGCCTGAGCAATGTCTTTGGCTTCGCCTGCGACAACGAGTTCGGTGCTCCATGACCCAAACCAGTGGTTGGCGCTGACGCCCAGGACGTAGCCCTTGCCGGCACGACGCAGTGCCATCTCGAGTTCGCCTACGCCATAGACGCTGTCGGCGGCCACCCAGGCGAACGGGACGCTGGCCGCGATCGCCCTCGCGACCATGCCCACCGCCAGTCGCGGCTTGGTGGCAAACGCCACAATCTCCGGCACATGGGCGGCTGCTAGCCGGTCCGGATCGGACGTCCAGGCTTTAGGCAGGTAGAGCGCACGGTCGATAAAGGCGTGACCCTTGTCCGAAACATAGGATGCGAACACCCCGATCTGGCAGTTGGTGATCTTGCCAGCCGACCCCGTGTATTGCCGTCCCACACCGCACGAAGCTTTGCCCTGCTTGAGAAAACCTGTCTCATCAATCACCAGGATCGCGTCGTAATCACCCAGATGCTCGACGATATGGTCGCGGACGATGTCGCGCAGAGCGTCGGCGTCCCATCGTCCGCGACCCAGTAAAGCTTGTTGTCGCCAAGGCCCGCCATCGCCCGCTGCCTCAGCGCGCATCCAGCCCGTCTTGCGCGGCTCGTTGCCCAGCAGGGCATCGAGGAATTGGCCTGCCGATATCGCTACACGATCTTGCGTGAACAGCGGGCGGATACGGCGCTTCGCCTCCCGTAACGACCACGCCCACAGCGCCAGGGTGTCCTCAATCGATGCGCCACCAGTCATCAGGTTCTGAATCATGGTCGCCCATTGATTCAGAACTCAGCAGAAAATGCAACTGTAGTGATAGGCTATCTCTGTTGGTCATGCGGCAATTCCTGCTCCGAAATTCTTAAGTCTCGGTGTCCTCACGGGCTCGAATTGTCGTCGCTCGGCTCATAGTCCGCAGCCGCATAGGGCTGGTCAGCGAACCAATATCCATAGCCCTTGATGTTCGCGAAGCGCTCGCGCGCGCGCCAGACCATCGTCCCGAGCATCGACTCTACTTCTTCCCGCGCCTGCCCCGCGCGGCGTCAGCCCGCAGCTTGTCCCACCAAAGGATGGCGCCCAAGGCAAGGATGAAGACCACAGGGACCAGCCAGCCCTGCCCGAGTCCCGAGACGATGCCTGAAACGATGAGCGCTGCCGCGATGATGGAATGGCGCACCAGATAGCTCTTTAGGAACCATCCTTCATACCGTGAGCGCCTGCCGTCGAGCCGGTTCGGCTTCGTCCACTTTCTCGCGGCTGAGCTGGGCGCATCGCTTGTTCCTCGAGCGCTGGAGCCCGGATTCCCCGGGCCGTCCGCAGTCTCAGCAAGATGATTGTGGTGCCCCCGGTCGGAGTCGAACCGACATGCCTTTCGGCGACGGATTTTGAGTCCGTTGCGTCTACCAATTCCACCACAGGGGCCACCGTGGAGTGGCCGGAGATAAGGCAAAATGCCTCGGCCCGTCAATCACCGCCGCGATTCCCACGCTGCGCGCGCCATGTTTTCGCCCTGCCGATTGCTGCTATGGTTCGGGCCGAGTGGCGATTTTGCCGGCAATCGGGCGCGGGACGCGGGATGACAGGAAAAATCAGGACCGGCATGGCCGGATGGATCTTCCCGGAGTGGCGCGGCGGCCAGTTCTATCCCGAGGGACTGAAGCAAAAGGACGAGCTCAGCTGGGCCAGCCGGCAAATCACCGCTATCGAGATCAATTCGACCTTCTACCAGAACCAGAAGCCCGCAAGCTTCGAGACCTGGGCGGCCCAAACGCCCGACAATTTCGTCTTCACCGTGAAGGGCCATCAGGCCGTCACCCACATCAAGCGGCTGAAGGAGGTCGAGCAGCCGGTCGAGTTCTTCTTCAATTCCGTCGCGGCGCTCGGCAAGCGGCTCGGCGCAGTGTGCTGGCAATTGCCGCCGAACATGAAGTTCGACGCGGCGCGGATCGAGGCGTTTCTGAAGCTGCTGCCCACAAATATCCGGCAGGCGATCGAAGTGCGCAATGCGAGCTTCGCAGATCCGGTGTTCATCGAACTGCTGCGTGCCCACAATGTCGCACTGGTCATCGCCGACACCGCCGCATGGCCCTATG
This sequence comes from Devosia sp., assembly GCA_039934955.1. Classification (GTDB taxonomy): domain Bacteria; phylum Pseudomonadota; class Alphaproteobacteria; order Rhizobiales; family Devosiaceae; genus Devosia_A. The sequence continues at coordinate 23,567 of JBDTLB010000038.1, read as the reverse complement.
CCGACCAGACCGCCGACTTCACCTATTGCCGCCTGCAGGGCGCGCCCGGCGCCGAGAAATACGAGGCGAAAGACCTCGATACCTGGGCCAGGCGCTTCAAGGCGCTGAGCGCGGGCAAACCCTTCGACGGCGAGTTCGTCGTGCCAATGAAGGAGGCGCAGTCGGAGCGCGACGTGTTCGCCTATTTCGTCTCGACCGACAAACCCAACGCGCCGCGCAACGCACTCGCCATCATGGAGCGCTTGAAACTCGTGCCTGAAACCGACTAAGCCGCGGCTCAGCCTAGCCGGCTCACATCGGCGCGAGACACACTTGAAATCGCCCAAGGATCGGCGTCAATCCGCCGTCGAACGCATATGGACCAGACCATGACCAACGCCGCCGCAAATACCGCCTCCCGCGCCCTGCCAGCCGACAAGATCCTCGTCGGCATCGCCTTCGTGCTGGCGCTTGCGGTCATTGCCGGCGCCTGGGGCACCCAGCTCTTCGGCGGCCTCGTGCCATGCGAACTCTGCCTCGCCCAGCGCCAGGCCTACTACTGGGGCCTGCCGGTGCTGGCGCTGGTGCTGATCCTGTGGAACCGCCTGCCGCTGCCGGTCTGGTACGTCGGCATCGCCATCGCGACCGCCATCTTCGTCTGGTCGACCTATATGGGCGGCTATCACGCCGGAGTCGAATGGGGCTTCTGGCCGGGCCCTACCGCCTGCACCGGCCCCGGCGGCGACCTCAGCTTCAACGACCTCGCAAGCGGCGACATCAAGAAGGTCATCCCGTGCGACGTCGTGCAATGGCGCGACCCGATCATCAAATTCAGCCTCGCCGGCTACAACGCGCTGCTATCGGCATTGGTTGTCGTACTGCTGCTGGCCGCAATGGTCGTGCAGGCGCGGCGCAAGACCTGAGCCTACGGTTCGAGCTCGATGTCCCAGTAGAGATAATCCAGCCAGCTCTGGTGCAGATGGTTGGGCGGGAAGGCCCGGCCATTGTTGTGCAAATCATGCACCGTCGGCTGGAATGGCGTCTGCGTCGGGAACATCCTGATCTCGCGCGGCAGCCTGTTGGCCTTCCTGAGATTGCAGGGCGCACACGCGGCCACGACATTTTCCCAGGTCGTCCGCCCACCCTTCGAGCGCGGGATCACATGGTCGAACGTCAGGTCGTCGTGCGAGCCACAATACTGGCACTGGAAGCGATCGCGCAGGAACACGTTGAACCGCGTGAACGCTGGATGCCGCGCCGGCTTCACATATTCCTTCAGCGACACGACGCTCGGAATGAACATCTCGACGCTGGGCGATTTGATGATGCGGTCGTAGCTTGAGACGATCTGCACGCGGTCGAGGCACACAGCCTTCACCGCGTCCTGCCACGACCATAGCGACAAGGGATAGTAACTGAGCGGCCTGTAATCGGCGTTCAGCACCAGTGCGGGACACGACTCTGGCGACACATGCACGGTCACCGGAGACCCCCGCTATGGGAATCGTCAGCACGCATATTAGCCCTATACTATATGCAGTGTGACGCCGCTGTGAAGCGCCAAAAGCCAAGCGTTTCTTAAGCTTTGGCGACCATTTCCGCGACCAGGAACGAGGACGCGAAATCGAGCCCGTCCGGCGCGATGCCATGCGGGACCCCCGGCGAAATATGCAGCCGCACATCGAACCCGCGGCCGCTCAGGAGTTCCGCCGCCCCGCGGCTGGCCGCAGCCGGCACCACGCCGTCAACTTCGCCGTGGATCAATGCAATCGGCGGTTTCGCCCCACGCTCGGCGTCGAATGCATCGGATGGGATAAACAGCCCCGAGAACGCCAGCACGGCAAGAACCGGTTGTGGCATGGCCGTGGCGACATTGAGCGCCATCATCGCGCCCTGGCTGAACCCGCACAGCACCGTGTCGGCTGGACCAAGGCCGGTCTGCGTCCACAGATCATTGAGAAACGTCATGATCCCCGGCCGCGCCGCATCGGCGTCTTCCCGGCGCAGCGCCACGCCGTCGTCGACCAGCGGAAACCACTCATACCCCGACGGATTGCGGGCACAGATTGTCGGTCCATTGGGCGCAATGAACGCCATGTCGGGAAACAGCGACCGCCATTCGCGGCCAAGCCCGATCAGATCCGTGCCGTCCGAGCCATAGCCATGCAGCAGCACCATCAACTGTTTCGGCGGCTTGCCCGACAGCAGCGGCAGCATCGGTCCCGAAAGCGCCGTCACAGCGCGATCCCTCCGGCCTTGCGCAGCACCGTCGCGTAATATGACCAGAACAGCAGCGCCGCCGCGTGCCGGTACGGCGACCACGGCTTTGCGATGTCGATCAGTTCTTTGGCGGTGGGGAAATGATCCATGCCCAATGCATGGCCCACTGCCTTCTGCAAGGCAAGATCGCCGGCCGGGAAAATGTCCGGATGGCCCGCGCAGAACATCAGATAGATCTCGGCCGTCCACGGCCCGATGCCCTTGTGGGCGGTGAGATACGCCGTGGCCTCCTCCGCCGGCAGCGCCTCCACCCGATCGAAATCCAGCGTCCCGGCGACCACTGCCTCGGCGATCACCCGCACCGTGCGGAATTTGCCCGCCGAAAACCCGACGCCGCGCACTGTCGCCTCATCGAGTGCGAGGTAGGCCGTCGGCTCGAGCGCGCCCGGCAGCTCCGCAAACCGCCCCCAGATGGCGCGCGCACTCGCCACCGACAATTGCTGCCCGCAGATCACCCGCACCAGCCCCGGAAAGCCGCCCTGCGTTAGCCGGATCTCGAACGCCCCGGCGAGCTTGGCAACGGGCCGGAGCTCGGGATTGCACCGCAGCAGCGCCCGCAACTGCCGTTGCAGCGCACCGGGCGAAGTCAGCCGCTCTGGGAGCTGGTTCCTTGGTATGCTAGAGGGCGACATGCCCGCGATCCTTCGTTTTGCACCGAGCCCCAACGGCTATCTGCATCTCGGCCACGCCTACTCGGCGCTCTATTGCGACCACTGGGCGCGTCGCCTCGACGGGCAGTTTCTACTGCGTCTGGAAGACACCGACCTCACTCGCTGTAAACCCGAATTTGCCGAAGCGATCTACGACGATCTGCATTGGCTCGGCCTCAGCTGGCCCGAGCCGGCGATGGTGCAGTCGCAGCGTTTTGCGATCTACCAGCAACACGCCGACCGCCTGCGCAACCTCGGCCTGCTCTATCCCTGCTTCTGCTCACGCAACGACGTCGCGGCCCACGCCATCGGAACCGATCCTGACGGCGCTCCGCTTTATGGTGGCCTCTGCCGGCATCTGCCGGCGGACATCGTGGCGGAGCGGCTCGCCCGCGGCGACGCCGTGCAATACCGGCTCGATATCGGGGCCGCTACGGCGCTGACCGGCCCGCTCACCTTCACGCTGGCACAGCCGACCCCGCTCGATCGCCCACAGATCCGCTATGCGCGCCCGGAGCTTTGGGGTGACGCCGTGCTGCAGCGCAAAAACACGCCCGCGAGCTATCACCTGGCGGTGGTGGTCGACGACGCTGCCCAGGGCGTCACGCAAATCACCCGCGGTCGCGACATGGAGCCGTCGACCGACATCCACGTGTTGCTGCAGATGCTGCTCGGCCTGCCGCAGCCGCTCTACAATTTCCACAAGATCATTGTCGACAAGGATGGCCGCAAGCTCAGCAAGTCCAAGGGCTCGCCGAGCTTGCGGGATTTGCGCCTAGTCGGAACGACAGCGGCAGAGATCCGGACTGAACTGAAGTTCTAGTCCCCCCCTGTCAAGCGTGGGCCTGGTGCAACACCTCAGCCGCCTTTCACGCCGCTTTCGCGACACTGCCGTCAAAGAACGGTGCGCTCGTCACCGCCACGGCGGTCTCGAATGGTGTCCCGAAGTCTTTTCCGAGCAGTTCATCGAGCCGGTCGTCACTCAACCGCATCGGATTGCGCCAGAGATAGAGCATCTTGGCAACTTCGCGCATGATCGGGCTGGTCAGCCCCATCATCTGCAACAGCAGCAGCGGCACCGGCCTGATCGTCACCGGCGTCGGCGCCATTTTGGCGATTGCCGCGCCCATCTGCTCGGGAGTCACGAAATGGCCGGCGAAATGGAAGCGCTCGAACGCGCCAAAGCTCGAGCGCAGAGAGGCAAGCGCCACAAACGCCCGCGCCAGATCGGGCAGGTAGGCCCAACTGTGGCCGACACCCGGCAGGCCCATCGTGCCAATCTTGCCCTTGCCGATTTCGCGGAACATCGCCTGATCGAACCAGCCGCTACAGGAATCCGGGCCGTAGAAATCGCCGGCCCGGACGATAACCGTCTGGATATCGCCCAGCGCCGCAGCCGCTTCGAACAACTGCTCCACCCTCACCCTTATCGCGCCGCGCGGCGTCTGCGGGTGCTGGGCCAGATCAGGAATAACCTCGCGATCGTCTGCAGCGAAATTGTAGATATTGCCGGGAAACAGCATGGTCTTGCCGGTCGTGCCGAGGGCCGCGAGCACGCGGGTTATCTGCGCTTCGAGGCGCCCCTTGTCCCAGGTGTCATAACGCAGGTTCAGCGCGTTCACGACCACCTCTGTGTCGCCGATCACCCGGCGCATGTCCTCGATCGAGTCCGCGTCGCCTTTAACGAAGCTGACGCCGGCTAGCTTGTGCCGATCGGTCCGCCCCATGCCGACGACGTGCCAGCCAGCCTCGACAAACGCCTCCGCGACCGCCCGCCCGATATGGCCGTTGACTCCCAGAACGACAACTTTTCCCTTGCTCATCTCTGATCTCCTTGCAGTGGATGCGCGGAAGATCGACTATTCACATCCGATCCGAAATTGCCGATGATTGAACTCCAGCCATACAGGATTGAATGGGATGGCCTCAGCAGAACCGGACTGGGCGCTCTGGCGCAGCTTTGCCGCCGTCGTCACCGACGGCTCGCTGTCGGCCGCGGCGCGCCGCATCGGCTACAGCCAGCCGACGCTCGGCCGCCACATCGAGGCGCTTGAGCAACAACTGGGCCTGACACTGTTCGACCGCACGCTGCAAGGCCTTAAGCCGACCGAGACGGCCTTGCGGCTTTATCAGTCGGTCGCCGCCGCCGAAGCCAAGCTGGCCGAGGCCGCGCTCGTCGCCGAAGGCTCGACCGGTGATCTCGAAGGCACCGTGCGGATCACCGCCAGCACCGTGTTCTCCAACTACATCCTGCCGGCCTTACTGCGGCCGATCCGCGACGAATTCCCCGCCATTGCGATCGAGATCGTGCCCACGGATTCAGCCGAAAACCTGCTGCTGCGCGAATCCGACATCGCCATCCGGATGTTCCGCCCGACCCAGTTGGAACTGATCGCCAAAAAGCTCGGCGAATTGCCCATCGTCGCCACTGCACATCAATCCTATCTCGGCGCCCACGGCACGCCACAGTCGCCCGAGGATCTGCTCAAGCACCATCTGATCGGCTTCGACCGCTCGGATATGCTGATCTCCGCCGCCAAAGCCCTGGGCTTCGACCTGTCGCGACAAAACTTCGTGATCCGAACCGACAGCCAGACCGGCATGTGGGAAATGATGAAGGCCGGACTGGGGGTAGGCTTCGCCCAGCTCAGCCTCGTCCAGGAGACCCACGGCATGCGTCAATTGCTGCCGATGATCACACCGCCGCCCCTGCCAGTGTGGCTCACCACCCATCGCGAACTGTTTCTCAGCCCGCGAATCCGTGCCATCTATGACCGCCTCGCGGCCGGCCTCGCCGGCCATATCGCCCGCACCAGCCGCGCCCAGATCGATCGGACTCTGCATGAATAACCCGCTGGTCACCGCCATCACTGTTCTCGCCTGCGTGGCGGTCGCGGTGATCCTGTTCATGGGGCTGTGGAACATGCTCAAGGGTGGCGATGCCAATCGCAGTCAGATGCTGATGCGCGCCCGCGTTATCGCCCAGTTCGTGGCCCTCATGGTGCTGCTCGGCGCGCTCTATTTCTTCGGCCGGGGACCGCAAGGCTGATGGTCAAGCTCAACAAGATCTACACCAAGACTGGCGATGACGGCACGACCGGGCTGGTCCGCGGCCCACGCCGGCTGAAATATGACCTCCGCGTCAATTGCTTCGGCACGATCGACGAGACCAACGCCACGATCGGTATGGCACGGCTGTCGACCATCTCGATGCCCAAGATCGATTCCATGCTGGCACGCATCCAGAACGATCTGTTCGACCTCGGCTCCGACCTTGCGACGCCCGGCCTCGACCCGGCCGGCACCACCGCCTCGCTGCGGATCACCGCGCCGCAGACCGTCTGGCTTGAGCAGATGATCGACCACTACAATGAGGGCCTTGCACCGCTCACGAGCTTTGTCCTTCCCGGCGGCAGCGCTTTGTCGGCGGCACTGCACATCGCCCGCACGGTGACGCGGCGGGCCGAACGTCTGGTGGTCGAACTGGTGCTCACCGAGCCCGACGTGAACCATCAAGCAATCATTTACCTTAACCGTCTCTCTGACCTGCTGTTCGTCTTGTCACGGGTCGCCAATGCGCAAGGTAAGAACGACGTTCTGTGGGAACCCGGACGGCATGGTCACGACGGCTAGAGCGCGTCCGGGCATTGGACCTGCGCGCGGCCCACGCGATCGTTACAATTCGACACGAACCTTAACCAATTCACACAACCCTTCGTTTACTTGCCCTGCCTAGCATTGTGAATGGCTGAAGATATGACCGTCCAACTCCTCTCGATGCAGTCCGCCGGCACGCGCCAGATGGCGCAAATTGCCGTGCTCCGTGCTGCGACCCAGATGCAGAATGCTGCCGCTGAAGTGCTCGCCAGCAAGCCCGCACCGGCTCCGCCCGGCACCGGCTTTGTCGTGGACAAACGAGCATGATTGCCGTCGAAACCGCAATCCGCCGGGTGTCGTTCGCCGAAGCCCGCAACTCCAGTGCCGAAGCCTTGGCGGCGATCGCACAGCACCGCACCGAGCGCGACCATGCCGTCAGCGAGGCGGGATCCAAGGGTGGCTCCGGCGCCGAACACCGCACGGCGTCGAGCTTTGCCGCGCGGGCTCGCAAGGCGCACAAGGTCGACAAGACCGCCTAGCAGCCTGCCATCAGAACACCGGCGGGATCATTCCGGCCGGCATGATCCCCGAAAACACCACACCCGCAGCGATGTTGATCGTCTGGCTGTACGAGCCGTCATCAGCCTGCCCGCCAAGGATCAACCCGCGATACTGCTCGGGGATCATCGGCCCGAGGCGCTCGACCACGCCCTTCGAGCTGAGCTTAAGCTGACCATTGATGCGGCCCTGCGTGTCGACTTGCAGATTACCGGTTGCCTCGAAGTGGCTGTCACTATCTTCACCCTTGAAGGCGATCAGTTTGAACACACCACCGGCCGCCTGCCAACGCTTGACGATATCCGCATCACCATAGGTCCGCACATCGTCGGGCACTTTGGTGAACTCCCCCTCGAACGTCGTTTTACCCGCCGCAATCTCAAAGCCCGGCGCGTCGATATTGTCGATTTTCACATACTCGCCCAGTCCGGCGAGCCCGGTCTTCGCGTCGTACTCCGCCGGCAGGTCGATCAGATGCGCCTCGGCATGATCGGCCTTGGCGATGAGGCGGTCCTCCAGCACGCTATCATTCCAGACTGGCTTCTCGACGATCAGCGAAATCCGTCCGATGCGCCAGCCGTTCAATCGCGCGCTGGCCTGCGCCGAGTCGAAATCGACCCGGCTCTGGCTGCCAGTGAACGCGTCCACGATGCCTATCGGCGATTGCGCAAACACCAGCACATGGGTCGGATTATAGACCTCCGCCGAAGCCTTGAGGCCGCTGATTGTGATGGTCGTATCGGCCAGCGTCACGGTCGCCTTGGCGCACGTCAGATCGAAGCCAAACGGGAAGCCGCCGACGCCAAAGCTGCCGCAGGCGAGCTTCAGCGCCGTGACACCGTCAGCCGCCTCCAGCGTCTTCTCATAAGCGCCGATCTGCCCCGCTGCCCAGAACCAGGCGCCGCTGTAAACGACGACCACAATGCCGACGACGGCGCCGAGGATGATGATTCGCTTCATGCGGAACTTCTAGCTTTCGCATAGAGCCCCGTCACCCCGACGGCTTGCGGTCGATCGCCGCTTGGGACTACCACGGTTTTCTGATCGTGACCCTCTTGGGACCCATCAGCCAGAGCAAAGAATAAATGGCACTTAGCGGCAATCCCTGGGTTTTCGGCTACGGCTCGCTGATCTGGAATCCGGCGTTCACTTTCCTGCGCTCGGAGACGGCGCTGCTGCGCGGTGCCCACCGTTCGCTGTCGGTCTACTCGCACCGCCACCGTGGCACGCCACAACGGCCTGGCCTTGTGTTCGGGTTGAGCCGCGGCGGCGCCTGCCTCGGCGTCGCCTTCGAAATCGACCCCGGCAAATGGGACAGCGTCTTCGCCTATCTGCAGGACCGCGAGCAAGATCGCGGTGTCTATCGCTCGACCTGGCGCAATATCACGCTGACGAACGGCCTCCCTGTCCGCGCGCTGGCCTATCTGGTCAACGAACAGCATCCGCAATTCGCCGGCCGCCTCGAGCTAGGCGAACAGGTCCGGCTCATCCGCCGCGGCACCGGCGAGTCCGGCCACAACGCAGAATATGTCCGCAACACCGCCCAGCATTTGCTGCGCCTCGGCATCCACGACAGGGCATTGCTGGAAATCGTCGCTGCGCTTGACGCCGACGCGCCATTGGCGAAGAGCGCCTGACTCAGGCCGCGGAAAGCCCCGTCACCGGCTCGGCGCCTTCGAGATCCCACACCACCGTCATGCGGCTGAGATCGTCGCCTTCGGTCGCAACCAGGAACGCCCGGTCGGCAGTCTCGAGGGCGAGGCGGAAACGCGACCGGCTGGCCGGGTCATGGATGACGTCATGGGCCGATCCGACCCACATCGGCAGCGTCCCACGGGCGAGCAGATAAAGGCCATCGGTCGCGAGCGCGAAGGTTTCGAGGCGCTCCGGAGCCAGCGCGTAAAATCGCCCTGACCGGCCACGCCAGTTCACCTGCCGCGTCAGCGGCAGGGCTGTTATCCGACGTTCCGCAAAAGACGCCATGAGCCGCATTCCCTACTCCCGAAAGGGAACAAAACTAGAACAAAATTGACACAAAAGTCAATCGAATTTTGCCCTCAACGCAATATCTATGGGCTGCTTCGCTCATACCGTCAATATCTAGTGGGTCTGGTCCGATTGGCACCCCGCCACTTGTAGTCGCTCCGCCAGTTTTGACCGAAACTCGGTGGTGAGCGGCCGCCTAACCCCATCCTCGACAGCCGCCGCGATCATCCGGTCGGTTTCGGTCTCGATCACGTCCCGCAATTTGGCCGCGAACGCCTCAGCCCCAAGGCCCGGCGGGATCGGCGGCAGAAATTTCGCGCGCGCTGTGCCGGGCCACATCACGAGGCTGTTGCGCCCCCAATAGAGCCCCGAATCGAGCGCCACCGGAACGACCGTCGCGTTGAGCGCGCCGTACATGCGGACAATCCCCTGCCGGTAGTCCGGGTCGGCCAATGGTGCCTTCCGCGTCCCCTCGGGGAAAATGACGATCCGGCAGCCGCGACTCAGCGCCGCCCGCGCGTCGTCAAGCATCCGGGGGATCGCCAGCCCGCCGAGCTTGCGGTCGATCGAGATCGTGTCGAGCGATTGCGCCGCCCAGCCGAAGAACGGGATATCGATCAGCTCGCGCTTGGCGATGAAGGAGGGCCTGTCGTTGGCGAACGGCAGGATGGCGAAGATATCCCAATCGCTCTGATGCTTGCTGGCGATGATGCAAGGGCCTGGCGGGATGTTCTCGGCGCCCAGCACCTCCGTCTTGACGCCAACGATCCAGCGCAGCATCGCGACGTTGGAGTTGCGCCAATATTGCGCCAGCGCCCAGCCTGCCGCGGTGCGCCGCCGCCAGATGATGGCGATGAGCCCGACCATGATCGCCAGCACCACGGTCTGCCCGAGGAACAGCAGGTAGAACACCGCCGTGCGCACAGCCTGAACGGCGACCACATCTCTCTCCCGCCGGTTCGCTCGGCTTTAAGCGGAAACTGCCTGTCGAAATAGGCGTTGCCAAGCCCCGCTAAGCCGGATGAGGGGATGGCAGCGTATTTCAGAGTCCCGACGTCTGGCTCAGGAACCGGCGGACCGTCAGCCGCGAGGTGATGGCCGTTAGCGCCGCGATCACCGGCACCACCGCGGCAATGCCGAGGATTCCGTCGAAGCCCAGCGAGAAGCGCCCGAACAGGAAGCCGAGTTGCGCGCTCGACTGCTCCGGCATGATCGATCCAGTCGCGCCCGCCACGAGAAAGAAAAACAGGATCGCCCCGAGTCCGCCGACGACGCCGCCGCGGAACCCGAGCGACAGAAACCGCCCCTGGAACTCGCCGGCGATGAAACTGTTCGACGCGCCGATAAAGTGCAGCACGTCGACGATCTCGCGGTTCGACGCCATCGTGCCGCGTGTCGCAAACACAACGGCCAGCACCGTGGCCAAAACGATCAGCGCCAGCACCAGCAGCCCCGTTATCACCAGCGTACCGGCCATCGTGTTCAGCTGCTGCCGCCAGGCCGCGTGGGTTTCGAGCGTCGCGCCCTTGACCGTCTTGAGGTCACGGTCGAGCAGAGTGAGATCCACATCCTTGGGGTCGCCTAGCTCCACCACGACCAGCCGCGGGATCTCGAGCTGGCTCAGATCGAGCCCGGTCCCGAGCCACGGTTCGAGCAGCTTCTCGCTGTCGGCAAGGCTCAGCGCATGTGCGGAGATGACGCCCGGCGTCGCCTCCGCCAGCGCGATGACGGTGCGGATATTACTGTCCATCACCTCGCCCTCGACCGGCCGGATCTGGATGGTGACCTCGCGGCCGACGTCGGACGACCAGGCGATCGCCGATTTCTGCACCAGCACCACACCGCCAAGCGTCACGCCGCTGAGAAATGTCATGATGGCGATGAGCAGCACCAGCGTGCGGCCCGCAACCGAGCGCTCCGGCACGATCGGCGCCGTCCGCTTCTGCTGCTGTGGCTTGGCGGCGGCCTGCGCCACCGCGGGAGCCTCGAGCGTCATCTCAGCCATCGACCCTCACCTCACCGTCGCGCAGCGACATATGCGGAAAGTCAAACGCGTCGAGCAGCGGCAATTCGTGCGTCGCCAGGATAATCGTCGTGCCGAGTTTGTTGAGCTCGGCAAAGAGCCGCACCAGCCGCAGCGACAGCTCCGGATCGACATTGCCGGTCGGCTCGTCGGCCAACAGGATGTCCGGCCTGCCGATCACCGCCCGGGCAATCGCCGCACGCTGCTTCTCGCCTCCCGACAGCAGCGCCGGCAGCGCATCCATGCGCTCGCCCAGCCCCACCCATTCCAGTAGCTCGGTAACGTTGGAGCGATACTCCGACTCGGGCTGACCGAGAACCCGCAGCGGCAGCGCCACGTTCTCGAACGTCGTCAGATGCTCGAGCAGGCGGAATTCCTGGAACACGATGCCGATGTGCCGGCGCATATCGAGCAGCGAGTCCTGGTCGAGATCGGCCACGTCCCGTCCGAACATTTTGAGTGTGCCGCTCGTCGGTTTCAACGACAGCAGCAGAAGGCGCAGCAGCGACGTCTTGCCGGACCCGGAGGGTCCGGTGAGAAAATGGAACGAGCCCGGCTCGATACGAAAGCTCAGATCCTTGAGGATCTCCGGGCCGTGGCCGTAGCGCAGGCCGACATTGGTGAATTCGATCACTCGGGCGTCTGTCTCCGAATCAGCCAGCTTCGATCATAGCAGCCAAGCTCACTGATAGGCGCTGGTACGGCCTAACATGGGCAAGTTTGAGGAAACTTAACTGTACGGGCCCTAGGGTCGGCCATGAGCTCGACCGACCTCGCAACGGTGGTGATCGCTTGCCCGCACTGCGGCACGCGCTATCAGGTGCCGCACGCCACCTTGGGGGCGGGCGGGCGCGAGGTTCAGTGCGCCCAATGCGGCAAATCCTGGCACGCCGAGGCCCATGTCCAGCCGCCGCCCGCGATCGACCCCGACATAATGTTTCCAGGCGACGAACTGGCTCTCGACACGGCGTTCGAGGACGAGGCGCGGACCATCAGACCCGCCGTACTGCCGCCGAAAGCCGCGCCCCCGGCGCCGGCCCAGCCATCCGAGCAGGACCGCACGCTCGCCGAAATTCGCGCCGCCATCGCCCCCAAGCCCAAAAAGCAACCGGTCAACGCCATCGACGCGGCTGCGCTCACCAAAGCGCAGAAATCCTCCGCTCGCCGCCAGCGCGCGCTGGTGGGCAAACTGCCGCTGGCCCGCTTCCGCCGGACCGCTCGCGCCATCGGGGTCATTGTGCTGGCGACAATACTTGTTCTCGGCATCACCCAGCGCACCCCGATCGTTCGCTGGTTCCCCGCACTTGCAGGGCTCTACGCCACGGTCGGTCTGCCGGTGAACATCGTTGGGCTCGAGTTCCAGGACTCCAAGACCATCAACAGCCTGCGCGGCGGCAAGATGGTCATGCAGATCACCGCCCGCATCCGCTCGATCAGTTCCAAATCGGTGGCGGTGCCGCCGGTGCTGGTGAGCCTGCTCAACAACAAGGGCGTTGTCGTCTACGAATGGACCGTGACCCCGAGCGCGCCCGAGATGGGGCCGGGCGACGTTCTCGATTTTTCAACTGAGGTGAATGCGCCGCCGCAAGGGGCTGCGTCGGTTCGCCTGACATTCACAACAAAGGCTTCGTGATGGCGCGGATATTGGTTGCCGAGGATGATGACAATGTGCGGGCTTTCGTCACCCGCGCTTTGGCCCATATGGGCCACGAGGTCACCGAGGCCGAAGATGGCGGTATCGCCGCCGAAATCTGCGCTGAAAAGCAGGGGGAGTTCGACCTGCTTCTCACCGATATCAAGATGCCGGTGATGGACGGTATCGCGCTGTCATTGACGGTTGCCGCGCAATATCCCGACCTCACCATCCTGATGATGACCGGCTTCGCCGACCAGCGCGAGCGCGCCCACGGCCTCGAGGCACTGATCTACGACGTCGTGCCAAAACCCTTCTCGCTGCAGGTGCTGCTCGAAAAAGTCGACGACGCTCTCCGCGGCAAACCGCTGGAACTGCCCAGCATGGCCAAAGCGGCTATGGGGTGAATTCGCAGTCTGGTCACCCTCCCTTATGCGGGGAGGGGCGAGTTCCAGAGCGTCACAGCCACGGCGGGATCGAATCCAGCCCGATCAATTCTTCGATCGACTTCCGCGGCCGGATGACGTGCCATCTGTCGCCATCGACCAGCACTTCGGGGATCAGCGGCCGCGAATTGTAGGTCGACGCCATCACCGCCCCGTAGGCGCCGGCTGACATCACGGCCAACAGATCGCCTTCCTTGACGCCCTCGATCTTGCGATCCTGCGCGATGTAGTCGCCGCTCTCGCACACCGGGCCGACAATGTCTGCCGTGATCGACGGCAAATTCGAATGCCGCACGGCCTGAAGCTCATGGTGCGCCTCATAGAGCGTCGGGCGGATCAAATCGTTCATCGCCGCATCGACGATCACGAAAGTCTTGCCGCCTTCCTTCACATACTCGACCCGCGTCACCAAAATGCCGGCATTGCCGACGATCAGCCGGCCCGGCTCGAGCACGATCTCGGCGCCGTGGCTGCCCAAATGCTTGCGCACGATCTGCGCATAGGCCACCGGCAGCGGCGGCGCGTCCTTGCCCGCATCGTACGGAATACCGAGCCCACCGCCGACATCGACATGGCGGATGTTGTGGCCCTGCCCGCGCAGATCGCGCACCAGTTCGGCCAGCAGCGCGTATGCATTGTCGAACGGCGTCATGTCGGTGATCTGGCTGCCGATATGCATGTCTATACCGACGGCTTCGACGCCCGGCAGTACCGCGACCCGCGCATAGACCTCCCGCGCCCGCGCAAACGGAATGCCGAACTTGTCACCCTTCTTGCCGGTCGAGATTTTTGCATGCGTGCCCGCATCGACGTCGGGGTTGATCCGCACCGACACCGGCGCGACCTTGCCCATTGCCGCCGCGATCTCACTCAGCCGCTCGAGCTCCGGCTCGCTCTCAAGATTGAAGCACTTGATGCCAAGCTCAAGCCCGCGCCGCATCTCACGCACCGTCTTGCCGACGCCCGAGAACACGATCTTGCTCGCCGGAATGCCGGCCGCGATGGCCCGCTCGAGTTCGCCGCCCGACACCACATCGGCGCCGGCGCCCTCCCCGGCGATCACCCTCAGCACAGCCTGGTTGGAATTGGCCTTCATTGCGTAGGCCACCAGCGTCGGAATGCCCTCGAACGCCTCGCGGATGACCCGCACGTGGCGCCGCAGCGTCGCTGCTGAATAGACATAGAATGGCGTCCCGACCTTATCGGCCAGCGCGGTGACGTCGACGTCTTCGGCGAACAGCGCGCCGTCGCGATATTGGAAATGATGGACCAAGGCGGGGCTCTTTCCTGCGGCTCGTCGTGCTCTAGGCGAAACCCGGGGCAAACGGAAGGGGAGGCGAAGGCCGGTGCCGCCTATCGGGCCGGAAACTTGTCCGGAAAATCCGCCTCGATCTGCGCCGCCACCAGCTCCTGGATACGCCAGAGCCGATCGTCGCACAGGCCAAGCTCCTCAAGCTGGCGCACCGTGGCGTAGACATATTCGGCCATCGACCCGAACTTCCCCACGGCGCGGGCCAGAAACACCGAAACGGCCTCATCCGTCAGATTGACCGAGTAGCCGATCGATTTGTCCGGCGCCGTGAATGCGAACGCCCGTATTGGTCCCTTGTCGGTATCGACCGTCACCCATTGCGGCGGAAAGGGCGGTTCGAGCCGCAGCAGGCGCTCGACATTGGCAGCCAGCGTCTCGGGCGGAAAGCGATAGACCATGCCTTGGCCCTCGCCGTCGCGCTCCAGCGACAGCATGTAGCTCGGCGCCTGCGGATTGCCGCGATAGCGTGTATCTGGCCCGAGGCTGAACTGCGGGTGCCATCCCTGCACCACGCCGGCCCGCTCCTCGACAAAATCGAAGCGCTTGTTCCAGATCAGTGAGCCGAACGCAAACAGCCACAGCTCGCCGCCGGGCGGCACGGCCGCCAGCAGATCGCTCGTCGCCTTCTGATAGAACGCGTCGGAGAGCGGCTCCTTGCTTTCGATCGGCATCGGACCGGGATCATCGATCTTTGCTGGCAGCAACGCCACATGGGCCGCTGTCAGCCGCATCAAGCGAGGAACACGGGCAAGGCTCACTCGGTGGTCTCCGGGTGCAGCGCATCGATGCGGTCCGCGACCAGCGCCTGCAGCCGCCACAGATTGCGATCATGGATCCCAAGCTCCTCGAGCTTGGTCACAGTCGAAAACAGATACTCGGCCATCGTGCCGCGAAACCCGCAGGACTTTGCCAGTACATCGGCAAGCTGCTCGTCGCTGAGGTCTGCAATATAGCGACCGCTCTTGCGGTCCATCGCAAAGGTCAGCACCATCAGCGGCCCCTGCTCGGTCGTGGCGTTGACCCACCGCCACGGAAACGCGCTCGGCAGCATGCTGACCTCGCGATGCGCCAGCCGGTCGAGTTCATCGGCAAGCGTCGCCTCGGGCAATTGATACAGCATCCCCTTGCATTGCCCGCCGCGATCGAGCGCCATCATCAGGCCCGGCGTCTCGCGGCTGCCGCGAAAGCGATAGTCCCAGCCAAGGCAGAACCGCCGGTGCCAGCCGCGCACGAGGCCCTGCCGGCTCTCGACAAACGCCGTTTCCGGCCACCAGATCAGCGATCCATAGCCGAACAGCCAGAACGGCCCGGGCGGCCGCGTCGCCAGCATCTCGCCGATGATCGCCTCATAGTCCGCGGGGGTAGCCGCCCGAAATCCCGGCAGCGCGTGCATGCCCGGATCGGCAATTTCACGATGAACCCGCGCCACATGCTCGGCCGTCAATCGCATCGCTCGGACGGGAGCCATTTTGCCGGACCGCAAGGCCCCCTCACCCGGCGCTTCGCGCCGACCTCTCCCCCGAGGGAGAGGTGGAACTGCCGCACGATCTCGCACGTGCACCACCTCTCCCTCGGGGGAGAGATCGGATCGCCCCTGCGATCCGGGTGAGGGGGCCTTGCAACAGACTCATTCGATCCCACCATCGACGTGGCCGCCGCCAAGCTTTACCACGGGCTTGCGCGGTTCAACATTGGTGCCGGTGAGCAGCGACTTCCAGCGTGCCGCCTGCGCCAGCACATTCTCCGGCGCCGTACCGCCATAGCTCCGCCGCGCTCGCACCGAGCTTTCGACGCTCAGCACCTTGTGAATGCGGCTGTCGATCCGGTGGTCGATGAGCTTGAAGTCCTCGATCGTCAACCCATCGAGTGGAATGCCCTTCTCTTCGGCCAGCTTGACGATATGCCCGGTGATCTCGTGCGCATCGCGGAACGGGATGTTGGCCTTGGTCACCAGCCAGTCGGCCACGTCGGTCGCCGTCGAAAATCCCATGGAGGCCGCAGCCCGCATCCGCTCGCGGTTGACCGTCAGGTCACCGACCATCCCGGTCATCGCCGCAAGGCTGAGGCTCAGCGCGTCGAGGGCGTCGAACGCCACTTCCTTGTCTTCCTGCATGTCCTTGGAATAGGCGAGCGGCAGCCCCTTCATCACCACCAGCAGCGACGTCAGTGCGCCGATCACGCGCCCCACCTTGGCGCGCACCAATTCGGCCGCGTCCGGGTTGCGCTTCTGCGGCATGATCGATGAGCCGGTGGTGAATCTGTCGCTCAGCCGCACGAAATTGAACTGCGACGAACTCCAGATCACCAGCTCCTCGGCAAAGCGGCTGAGATGCATCGCGAGGATCGCCCCCGCCGCCAGCGTCTCGAGGATGAAGTCGCGATCGCTCACAGCATCGAGCGAGTTCGCCGTCGGCCGGTCGAAGCCCAGCGCCTTGGCGGTCATCTCGCGATCGATCGGATAAGGCGTACCCGCCAGCGCAGCCGACCCTAGTGGGCTCTCGTTGAGCCGCTTGCGCGCATCGGCAAGCCGCCCGCTGTCACGGCCCAGCATCTCGACATAGGCGAGCAAATGATGGCCGAAGGTCACCGGCTGCGCACTCTGCAGATGCGTGAACCCCGGCATGATCGTCTCGGCCTCCGCATCGGCGCGATCGACCAGCGCCAGTTGCAGCACTTTCACCTGCGCCAAGAGCGTATCGATCGCGTCCCGCACATAGAGCCGAAAATCGGTCGCGACCTGATCGTTACGGCTGCGCGCCGTGTGCAGCCGACCAGCCGCATCGCCGATCAGCTCACGCAGCCGAGATTCCACATTCATATGGATGTCTTCGAGCGCGCGCGAAAAATTGAACTTTTGCGATTCGATTTCGGCCAGCACGGCGTTTAGGCCGTTGACGATGGCGTCGCGGTCGGTCTGCGTCAGAATGCCCGCCTCGGCCAGCATTGTGGCGTGAGCGATTGATCCTGCGATATCCTGCCTGTACAGCCGTTGATCAAAGCTGATCGACGCGTTGATCTCTTCCATGATGGCGTCCGGGCCGGACGAAAACCGGCCGCCCCACATGCGATTGCTCATCGCCAGTTCCTTTGGAGTTCCGAGTGTCCGAACCCGTAGCGCAGCGCCCAGGATTGACACCCCGCCGCATGGTTTTTGCGGCACTCATGATCGCGGCGGTAGCTATAGCCATATCGTTTTGGGTGGGCAATGCCGGGGTTCCGCCCGCGGCGCCCTGCGCCCCGCAGACCGCCGCCGCGCAAAAACTCGATGCCGCGGCCACCGGCCAGCTCGCCGGTCTCAACGGCACCGGCACCGGCCGTGGCTATGCCGCAATGGCCTTCACCGACGCCGCCGGCAAACCCGTCACCCTCAAGGATTTCGCCGGGAAGACGCTGCTGGTCAATTTCTGGGCAAGCTGGTGCATCCCCTGCCGCGCCGAAATGCCGGCCCTCGACAAGCTCGCTGCCGCCGAAAACGGCCCCGATTTCATGGTCCTGCCGATCAATCTCGACCTCGGCGCCGGCGGCCTCGACAAGGCGCGGAAATTCCTCGCCGACAATGGCTGGACCAACCTTCCGCTCTATGCCGACTCCACCATGGACGCCTTCAAGCAATTGCAGGTCACCGCCGTCGCCACCGGCCTGCCCTCCTCGCTGCTGCTCGACAAGAAGGGCTGCGAGATCGGCGTGCTGCAGGGCCCCGCCGTCTGGGACTCGCCTGACGGCACCAAAGTCATAAGGGCGCTGAAGTCGATATGACCGGCGCCGTGCTCTGCGTTGGTGCGCTGAGCCTCGACACGATCTTCCGCCTCGACACGCTGCCCACCGCGCCCGGCAAATACCTGCCGACCGACGCCATCGAGATCGCCCAGGGCATGGCCACCGCGCAGGCCGCCACCATTGTGCGGCTCGGTGGTAAAGCCCGCCTCTGGACCTCCTGCGGCGACGATGCCATCGGCGACCGCATCGTCGACGACCTCACCGCAGCCGGAATCGACCTCAGCGTCCTCTGCCGCGTGACCGGCGCCCGCTCGGGCTTCTCCTCGATCTTCATGGACAAATCCGGCCAGCAGATCGTCGTGCCCCGTTACGACCCAGCGATCCGCACCGCGCCCGAGGCCGCCCCCAGCCTCGACGATATCGCCGTGGTCAGCGTCGACGTCCGCTGGCCTGATGCCGCCGAGATGGCACTCCGCGCCGCCCGCGGCCGCGGCATCCCCGGCCTGCTCGATGTCGAGATCGCACCGGAAGACGTGCTGACGCGGCTGCTGCCGCTCGCCACCCACATCATCGCCTCCGAGGCCGGGGCGCTGAAGCTGAGCGGCATGGCGCCCGAAGCAGCCGTCGAGGCCATCGGAAAACGCTGCAACGCCATCGTCGCCGTGACGACCGGCGAGCGTGGCGTGTTCTGGTCCGGCGGTCACATCCCGGCGTTGGCGGTTGAAGCGGTCGACACGCTCGCGGCTGGCGACGTCTTTCACGGTGCTTTCGCGTTCGGCCTCGCCGAAAGCTGGGAGCTCGAACGCAATTTGCGCTTCGCCAGCGTCGCCGCCGCGCTCAAATGCACAAGATTCGGTGGCCGCCTCGGCGCCCCGACGCGCGCCGAGGTCGAAGCCCTGCTCTAGGCGTCGTCGCCGCCGCCATGCTCGCGCACAGGGCGCTGCGGCTCGACATTGACCTCGACCACCGGAGCCGCCGACCCATCGAGCTCCGCCGTCCCCGACGGGCCTTTGAGCACATTGACCGAACCATGTGGCCGGCCGAAATCCGCCGCCGCGGTTTCCTGCCCGGCCGTGATGATCGAGCGGCGGATCTTGCGCGTACGGGTAAACAGCGCCTCGAGCGCCGGCCCGTCGCCGACCCGCACCATGCGCTGCAGCTTGCTCAGATCCTCCATGAACCGCCCCAGCATTTCGAGCACGGCGTCGCGGTTGGTCAGGAACACATCGCGCCACATGACGGGATCACTGGCGGCAATACGGGTAAAGTCGCGAAAACCGGAGGCGGAGAACTTGATCACCTCCGACTGCGTATCCTGCTCCAGGTCGGCCACAGTGCCCACGATGTTGTAGGCCACCAGATGCGGAATATGGCTGGTGATCGCCAGCACCATGTCGTGGTGCTCTGGGTCCATGATCTCGACATTGCTGCCGAGGTCCGACCAGAACGCGGTGAGCCGCGCCACCGCTTCCGCCGGCACCTCCTTGCCGGGCGTCAGCACGCACCAGCGATTGGTGAACAGCTCGGGGAACCCTGCCGCCGGCCCTGAATGCTCGGTGCCCGCAATGGGATGGCCGGGGATCAGATGCACGCCCTTGGGCACATGCGGCGCCATCGCGGCGACCACATGCCGCTTGACCGAACCGACATCGGAAACGATCGCGCCGGGCTCAAGATACGGCCCGATCTCGGCCATCACCGCGCCATAGGCCTGGATCGGAATGCAGAGGATCACGAGGTCCGCATGCTTCACCGCCTCGACGGCGCTCATTGTGTAGATGTCGCCCAGCCCCAGCCCCCGCGCCTCGTCGAGCGTCTCCTGCCGCCGCGTCGAGATCACGATGGTCTTGGCGAGGCCCTTGAGGCGCGTCGCCCGCGCAATGGACGAACCGATGAGGCCGATGCCGATCAGCGCCAGTTTTTCGAACATGTCTTAGTCCTTCGCCCCCGGCGCCCCGAACGCCCGCAATATCTCGGCCAGCCTGCGCATCGCAGCTTCCGGCCCAATTGAAATCCTGAGCCCGTTTTCGATCCCATAGACGCCGATCTCGCGCACGATCAGCCCCTCGTCGAACAGTGCCTGGAACGCCGCTCTGCTGGTTGCCGCGCTGTCGAACAGCGCCAGGATAAAATTGCCCTCGCTCGGGATCACCCTGATGGCATTGCCGTTCAGCGAACGCGTCAGCCAACCGCGCCACTGCGCATTGTAGGCGCGTAACCTCGCCGTGAACTCAACATCCCGCGCCGCCGCCGCGCCGGCGAACTGCGCCGGGCGGTTGACG
This sequence comes from Devosia sp., assembly GCA_039934955.1. GTDB lineage: Bacteria > Pseudomonadota > Alphaproteobacteria > Rhizobiales > Devosiaceae > Devosia_A. The sequence goes on along the minus strand of JBDTLB010000038.1, from coordinate 3,104 downwards.
TTGAACGGCCCACGAATGCGGTTGACCACGTCGACCACATGCTCCGGCGCATACATCCAGCCGATGCGCGACGCCGCAAGGCCCATCTTCGAGAAGGTCCGCAACATCACGACATTCTCGTTGGCGTTCACCAGCTCGACGCCGACGTAATAATCCTCGGCCGTCACATATTCCGCATAAGCGCTGTCGACGACCAAAAGGATGTCGGGACGCAACCCCGCATGCAGCCGCTCCAGCTCCGCGCCACCGAGGTATGTCCCGGTCGGATTGTTCGGGTTGGCGAGGAACATAATTTTGGTGTCGGGCGTCACCGAAGCAAGCAGCGCATCCACGTCGGCGCGATAGTCGCGCTCTGGCGCCATGACGATCTCGGCCGACTCCCCCATGGTGACGATCGGATAGATATTGAAGCCGTGCCGGCTCATAACCGCATTGTCGCCTTCGCCGAGATAACATTGCGCCAAGAGGTGCAGCAGATCATCCGAGCCATTGCCACAGACGATCCGCTCGGCATCGAGCCCGTGCACCTCGGCCAGCGCCTCGCGCAAAATCCGCGACGTCCCTTCGGGATAAATCTCGGGCGAACGGTCGGCCTCGATCAGCGCCTTGAGCGCTGCCGGCGAGGCACCGAGCGGCGATTCATTGGCCGACAGCTTGACCGCGACCACGCCCGGCGCCGCCTGGGATTTTCCCGGCGTGTAGGGCGCGATCTTGAGGATGCCGGGCTGCGGCTGCGGGCGGTCGGACATGCGGTCTCGGCGGGGTCGAAAAATCGCCGGGACCATAGAGAAACCGCCCCCGGAACGCAAAGCCCTAGCGGTCGTGCGCTTCCATCGCAGTCTGCGGCGCCATGCCGGGCACCCGGACATAGCGTTCGAGCCGTTTCCGTCGCGGCACCGCCGGGAACAATTCCTTGCGCGCCGACACCACGATCACCCCGGCAAACGCCGGACCGAACAGCCGCAGGAAGCGCTCGAAGAACCGCGCAAATCTCAGCACCACCCGCTGATTTGTCGGCGGCAGGTAGAGCGCCTCGCGCCAAACTTCGGGCACGAAGGAATGCGCCCGCAGCAGCCGCTCGACCTGCGTCCGGCTGAATGGGTTGCCGTCGCCGAACGGCGTATTGTCGGCCGCCGCCCAAAGCCCGCGCCGCCGCGGCACCACGACGATCAATTTGGCGTTCGGCGCCGAGACGCGCCACAGCTCCCGCAATAGTTCCTCGGCGTCGCCGATATGCTCGAATGCATGCACCGCGATGATGATGTCGACCGCCGAATCGGTCAGCGGCATTTCGAGTGGATCGCACAGCACCGTGTGCGACGGCCCCTCGCGCGGCCAGGCGGACGAGCCCTGCCGCGCCGGCATGAATGCCAGCACTCGCTCGGCCTTCTCGAGGGCAAACCGCAGATAGGGCGTGGCAAACCCCAGCCCCAGCACCCGCCGCTGGTCCAGTGACCCTGCCATCCGGATGATCTCCTCGCGCACCAGCGCGCGCGAAATCTTCCCCAGCGGGGATTTGTAGAAGTCGATCAGGCGTTTGACGTCTGGGGTCATGGATTTGGTTCTGACAAGACGCTAGACTCTGCACTGCCGAGCATCATGGGGGCAAGATAAGGTGGCTGTTCTCGTCGATCTGTTTTTGTGCCGGACCGACAATTACGGTTATCTCGTGCACGACGTCGAAACCCGCAAGACCGCCGCGATTGACGCACCCGATGCAGGCGCCATCAAGGCCGCCCTCAATCATCGCGGCTGGACGCTGACCGATGTCCTCATCACGCACCATCACCGTGACCATGTCGAAGGCCTGCCGGTCCTGAAATCCGATTTTGACATCACCGTCACGGGGCCCCGTCTCGAGGCCGAAAAGATCCTCGGCCTCGACGTCATGGTTGCGCCCGGCGATGTCGTCTCGCTCGGCGCGACCGCGTTTTTCGTCATGGCGACGCCCGGCCACACCAACGGCCACATCGCCTACCACAACGCCGCCGACCGCCACGTCTTCACCGGCGACGCGCTGTTCTCGATGGGCTGCGGCCGCATGTTCGAGGGCAAACCCGGCCCGATGTGGGAGGGCTTGAAGCTGCTCCGCGGCCTGCCCGAACAGACGCTGGTCTATTGCGGCCACGAATATTCGACCGAAAACGCCCGCTTCGCCCTCAGTGTCGACCCGCGCAACGCCGCTCTCAACATCCGCGCCGCCGAGGTCAATCGGATGCGGTCCGACGGCAAGTTCACCGTGCCCGTCAGCATTGGGATGGAAAGAGCCACCAACCCCTTCCTCCGCGCTGACCAGCGGGTATTGGCCAAAGCCATGGGGCTCGACCCCGACACCGACGCCTCGGTGGTCTTCGCGGCCCTACGCGCCACCAAGGACAGCTTTACCTAACCGCCGTGACGCTGAGCTTCGAACCTGGCTCCCGTCGCCACGTATTGCGCCTGTCGCTTTAGGGCGGCCTTAACCGCTCCGACGATCAGCCGGCCGCGGAGCGAACCTAGCTGACCGTCCCGCGTTTACCCTGCGTCGTGAAATCGCCGCGGAAATATTAACAAATCCTTGCGGCTTGGCACGACGGTTGCGACGTTGCCTGCATATAAGAGCGCGAAACGTCTCATTTCGGGACAAATGCGCCACATCGGCACAGGGAAGCACCAGGATGCGCCAGTTCGATACGCTCAAAGGAGCACTGCCAGTCGCCGCGGGCCCCGGCATGGGGTTTTCGTCGTGGCGCGGCGCCCCCAAAGCGGCGTTCATCGGCCAGCTCATCGCCGAGCGCCACCACATGGCGACGCAGCGCGCCCGGCGCCAGGCGCCCATGTCTGACGCGCTCCGCACCTATGACGCCGGCGGCAAGATCTCCGTCCGCCGCCTGCCCCCGGGCTACCGGATGTCTGTCGACGCTTAATCTGCATTCGGTCGGGAGCGAACGGTGGGGTTTCTCAGTCGGGCCTTAGCGGTTGGCCAAGCGAGCCTGCTTAGCACTACAGTTGCATTTTCTGCTGAGTTCTGAATCAATGGGCGACCATGATTCAGAACCTGATGACTGGTGGCGCATCGATTGAGGACACCCTGGCGCTGTGGGCGTGGTCGTTACGGGAGGCGA
>JBDTLB010000037.1:0-5668 GCA_039934955.1 Devosia sp. | reverse complement strand
CGAGCTCGCAAGCCGGGGTGGGGGGACTCACGGTTAACTCCGACTCCCCCCGCCCAGCTTCGCCAGGCCGTGCGGCCAAGCTGCGCTTCCCCTCCCCACGCTGGGGAGGGAAGTCAGTGGTGGGGTGCCTGCAAGTCGGGTCCGTCCCCTGCGGAGCGAGGGAAGTGACGCGGGAGCGACGGAGGCGCGGGTTACCCGGTGACGCGTTCGATTTCGGCGCCGCAGCGGCTCAGTTTTTCTTCGAGGCGTTCGAAGCCACGGTCCAGGTGGTAGATGCGGTTGACCATGGTTTCGCCGCGGGCGGCGAGGCCGGCAATGACCAGCGATACCGAGGCGCGGAGATCGGTCGCCATCACCTGCGCGCCCTTGAGGGAGGCGACGCCGGTGACGGTGGCAGTCTGGCCTTCGACGCGGATATCCGCGCCGAAACGGGCGAGCTCGGCGACGTGCATGAAGCGGTTCTCGAAGATGGTCTCGCGGATGTGCGAAACGCCGTTCGACATGGTCATCAACGCCATAAACTGCGCCTGGAGATCCGTGGCGAAGCCGGGGAACGGATCGGTCTCGATGTCGGCGGCAACGATGCCATTGCCATTGCGGTGGACGCGGATGCCGCCGGCTTCGGTGGAGACAAGAGCGCCGGCCCGGGTGAGCACATCGAGCGCCGATTGCAGATGCTCCGGACGAGCGCCACGCAGCAGCACGTCGCCACCGGTCATGGCAGCCGCCATCGCGAAAGTGCCGGCCTCGATACGATCCGGGATGACTTCGACGGTCGCGCCATGCAGCGAGGAAACGCCCTCGATGGTGATGGTGCGCGTGCCGATGCCGGTGATTTTTGCGCCCATCGTCACGAGACAATTGGCGACATTGTCGATCTCGGGCTCCATCGCGGCGTTCTCGATGATTGTCGTGCCGCGCGCGAGCGTTGCCGCCATCAAAATGGTGTGGGTGGCACCGACCGAGACCTTCGGAAATTTGACGGTGGCGCCGATGAGGCCGCCCTTCGGCGCCCTGGCGACGACATAGCCGTCGTCGATATCGATCTCGGCGCCGAGTTCCTTGAGGCCTGAAAGGAAGAGATCGACCGGCCGTGTGCCGATGGCGCAGCCGCCGGGGAGCGAGACGCGCGCTTCGTGGGCGCGGGCGAGCAGTGGGCCGATGACCCAGAAGCTGGCGCGCATCACCGAGACCAGCTCGTAGGGCGCGGTGGTGTCGACGATCTCGGCCGCCTGCAGCGTCATGCGCTGGCCGTCGAAGTCGTCATTGGCGCGGCGGCCATGAACGGCGATATCGACACCGTGATTCTCGAGGATCTTTTCGAGTTGCTTGACGTCGGCCAAACGCGGCACATTTTCGAGGATCAGCGGCTCGGCAGTGAGGAGCGAGGCGATCATCAGCGGCAACGCGGCGTTTTTCGCGCCGGAGATGGGGATTTCGCCCCGCAACTCGTGGCCACCAACGATACGGATGCGATCCATTATGCACTTCCCCGAGAAGACGGGCCGAAGCCCCTGACGCTGCTAGACCAAGGCGATTTCGCCTGCAAGCAGGCTCAGGACAGTAACCGGGCAGGATTTACGAAGCTTTGCTGCCCCCGGCCCCGCCGGTCTCGGGTTTGTCGGCGGCGCCGGCTCGGGCCTTTGCCTGACCCTTGCGGCGCTTGAGATTCTCCCGGAGCTTTGTGGCCAATCTCTGCTCGCGCGCCGTTTTTTCGTCGGACTTGGACATGGATGGCCGGGGGGATCGGTGGGGGGATCGTGGGGAGAAACTGGAAATCGGGCCACCAGCGAAACGCGGTTTTTCGCCTTGCGTCAAGAAATGCCCTATGGCATCAACCGCCAGCTTTTGGTGGCCTGTCCTGGCTCCGGCGAACGCTGCAGTAGCTCAGTGGTAGAGCACTCCCTTGGTAAGGGAGAGGTCGAGAGTTCAATCCTCTCTTGCAGCACCATCTCTTTCCCACGATTTCGATCGAAACGCGCGCCCGCGCAGAGTGCGCATTGCGCTGTTGGGGGGAACGTAGTTTCGCGCCTCGCGGTTGACTGCCCGCCGTCAGCGCGCTAGTTCAACAGCTAAGTTAGCTGAGTGAGTATTTGAGAGCCGAAAAATGCTCGAGAAAACAGCCAAAGGCAACGATCTGCAACGAGGCGAGCGGCTGCAGATCATGCTCGAAGAGGCCGAGTTGAAAGCGGTCGATGACTTTCGGTATCAGAACAGAATGCCCAGCCGGGCCGCTGCGGTACGGGAGCTTTTGCGCCGGGGCCTGGCGGCGATTGGATATGGGGCCGCCAGCACGAGCGATTCCAGTGCCTTTGGGGTGATCGATACGCCGAACTCGATGGGCGGCGGCCGCTAGCCCGGATGGGCGCCGCCGATCCAATTTAGAACAATACTCTATTTGAATTGATGGTCGAGTACTGCGCTCGCCTTTTTGCCGTGGAGCGTGCAAAACCCCCACTACTCAACGTAAGCGAATGGAACTCAACGCCGTCCGCTTGGTTATCACGGCACACCTCATACAGGAGCCAACATGGCCAAGGACAAGATGCTTGAGGACCTGTTCCTCGATCAATTGAAAGACATTTATTACGCCGAAAAGCAGATCGTTAGAGCCCTGCCGAAGATGGCAAAGGCGGCTCAGGATCCAAAATTGAAGGCCGGGTTCGAGAAGCATCACGGCGAAACCCAGGTTCACATCGAGCGGCTCGAACAGGTCTTCGAAATCATCGGCCAGACGCCGAAGGGCAAGACCTGCGACGCGATCCTCGGCATCCTCGGTGAAGGGAAGTCGGTGATGGAAGATTACAAGGACGCGATCGCGCTCGACGCCGGACTGATTGCGGCGGCGCAGGCTGTTGAGCACTACGAGATGGCGCGGTACGGCACGCTTCGCACCTGGGCCCAGCAGATGGGCCATGCGGACGCGGCGAAGTTGTTCGAAACGACTCTGCTTGAGGAGCGGGCGACCGATCAGGCCCTCACGAAGCTGGCAGAGTCGGGCGGCGACAACGCCAAGGCAGCCTGATCGTTGACGCCGTCATCCGGGTCGGATCGGTGCGAATCGATCCGACCCGGCGGCGAGCCGCGAATGCAGCAGCCTGATGAAACCCGCGGCCTCCAACTTCACAGCGATGCCCCAATTGAGCTTTGAGACGCGATGTTGCGAAATTACACCCGGAACGGAAGCGGACCGGCGTCCCCTCCCCCAGAAGTGATCGGTCGTTTGGCCCGCGTTAACGCTATCAGGGTTAGGGAACTATGACGCCCCGCCTGAGTTAGTGACCGGGCATTCCAGTTCCGACCAGAGTTCGCATTCATGACCGCAGCCGTTCTTCCGTCTTCGCGCCGCAGCTTTCTTGCCGGCGGCGCTAGCCTAGCCGCGCTGACACTCGCGGGGTGCGCGACGCAGCGGATGCGGGTTGATGTGCCGCAATTCTCGGAATATTACCTCGCGATGTATGGGCCGCTGCCGAACGAAAAGTTCCCGGTGCCGGCGATCGATCTCACCAAGCTCGACCCCAACATGTTCCGCACGCAGGTGAACGATCCGACCGGCGAGGCGCCGGGGACGATCGTTGTCAACACCTCAGAGCGGCATCTTTACCTCGTGCAGGAAGGCGGCCAGGCGATCCGCTATGGCGTCGGCATCGGCCGCGAAGGCTTTGCCTGGCAAGGCAAGGCGGCGGTCGGCCGTAAGGCCGAATGGCCGGTGTGGACGCCGCCCAAGGAAATGCAGGTCCGCCAGCCCGAGACGCAGCAATTTGCCAATGGCATGCCGCCCGGCCTGACCAATCCGCTCGGCGCGCGGGCGCTCTATATCTATCAGGGCGGCCGTGACACGCTGTACCGCCTGCACGGCACGCTGGAGGTCTGGAGCATCGGGCAGGCGGTCTCGTCGGGCTGCGTACGTCTACTGTTCCACGACATCATCGATCTTTACAGCCGCTGCCCGGTGGGCACGCCGATCGTCGTCAACAGCTAAGTCCGCACCGAGGTTACTGGCGCACCGAGCTCGCGATCACCGGGCAGACTCGCTCGCCCTTGCTGTTTTTCGTGCAGTGATCGAAATCGACACAGCGCATAACGTGCGTCCAAGGATTGATCGTGCAGCCGGCACCGATGGTGCCGCCGCCCTTGGTGTCAGCGAGCGCCGGGGTTGCGGCGACGACAGTTGCGACAAGCAGCAGGGACAGTGTGAGTTTGAGCATTTCAGTCTCCTCGCGGGATCAGGTTCCGTGAGGGAGGCTGGCCTGTGGCAGCTGAACAGCGGCTGAAGCCGGTGGTCAGAGACTTGCGATTACCCACAAGTCTGGAAACGGCGGCTTCTAGCCGCCGTGCCAAAGTTCTTGAACACACTGAATCGGCTGTGATTCCTGTGTGAGCACCTGATGATTCGGTGGGGTGCTTGATGACGGGAGTGGATGAATGGCGATCGATGCCTGTGGCGCATTGGTCAGAAGGCGAAGTCGATGCTTCAGCATTCAGTGACGTCCGTCTCGGCCGCCGGTTTGCCGACCTGCTTCACCGCTTCAGCGACAGGATTGGCGCGACGATCCCGCTTGCCTGCCAGGACTGGGCGAACACCAAGGCGGCCTACCGCTTCTTTGCCAACCCGAACGTCGAGGAAAGACAAATCCTCAGCGGCCATTTCGAGGCGACGAAGACGCGCTACGCCGCATGCGAAGGGCCGGTTCTCGTGCTGCAGGACACGACCGAGTTCACCTACCAACGCCGCGATCCGCATGCTGTCGGCTTCACCAAGAGCGTCAACAGCGGGCGTGACAAGAAAGGCCGTCTGCGTCATCACGCGATCTGCGGCATCCTCATGCATTCCAGCCTGGCCGTCACTGTGGAGGGGGCTGCCGCTCGGCCTCGCAGCGGTCAAGTTCTGGAACCGCGAGAAGTTCAAGGGCACGGCCCAGCTCAAGCGCAAAATCAATCCGACACGCGTGCCAATCGAGGCCAAGGAAAGCATTCGCTGGCTCGATAATATGCGCCAGTCGCTGGCTCTTCTCGGTCAGCCGGAGCGATGCATCCATATCGGCGATCGGGAAAGCGACATTTACGAACTCTACTGCCTCGCCCAGGAACTCGGCACCCATTTCGTCGTGCGCACTGTCGTCGATCGGCTTGCCGGCGACGGCGACCACACCGTAGCGGCCGAGATGCTCAATGCCCAGAGCGCCGGCAAGCACGTAATCGATGTGCGAACCAATGGCGACGCGGTTGAGCGCATCACCTTCGATATCCGCTACGAGAGGATCCGGGTCCGCCCGCCAATCGGCAAACAGAAGCGCTATCCATGCCTCGACCTGACGGTAATCCATGCGGCTGAAATCGGCGCGCCGGAAGGCCGCAAGCCGATCCTGTGGAAACTCGTCACCGACATCAACGTCTCTTGCTTCGAAGAGGCCATCGAGAAGCTTGGCTGGTATGCCATGCGCTGGAAGATCGAACTCTTCCACAAGGTCCTCAAGTCGGGATGTCGTGCCGAGGACGCCAAACTGCGCACCGCCGATCGCCTCGCTAACCTCCTCGCGGTTTTCTGCATCATCAGTTGGCGGGTGTTGTGGATGACCATGATCGCCCGCGCCGAACCGAACGCCCATCCATCCGCGGCCCTGACCCCATCAGAAACCGCCATCCTCGATCGCCGCGTTCCCGATAC
>JBDTLB010000036.1:0-19650 GCA_039934955.1 Devosia sp. | reverse complement strand
TCTTCGATTTCGTCGTCGGCGGCAGTCTCGGCATAGGCCGCGACGGCCGCTGCCTCGATAATGCTGCGAAACTGGTACGTCGAACGGGTCAGCTCCATCCCTGGTTTGACGAACTGAATCCCGCTTCGCGGATGAATAGTCAGCACGCCCTCGGCCTCAAGGGCCCGCAAGGCGTCGCGCAACGGCCCCACCGGCACACCAGTCATTTCGACCAGCTCCGACTGGGAGACGAAGGAGCCCGCGGGCAGCCTCTTGGCAAACAGCATCTCCAGGATGCGGGTATAGGCGCGATCGCTCAGGCGATCTCCGTCGCCAAGCGTGGCGACGGCTTTCCGCGGATTCTTCGATCCCACCCTCATCCCCTCTCTCAGTATTTGCTCTAAGACCCAGACAGTTGATATATCAGTGTCATAGACTCGGCGATCCAAGTGCGCATTTGTTCATTTGAGCTAACGGTTTCAGTTCGCACGCGAACGGCCGATCGGCGACAGTCAGGTCAGGGCGGACGAGGTCAACGTCGCTGCGTTGGAGCTCATCGACGAGACCGGCAGGCGGGACTTGGGTTTGTTCAGGCCCTGTTTCAGCCTTGCCCGCCCTGGATGAAATCATCCGGATTTTCAAAGCCGAAATCTGGCCGTCGCTCGAAGGCCAGGCTCCGATGGCGCTCGTGCACCGTGTCAGCCGTCCACGCGGTGGCAACCAGCGCCCTTTACGGCCTGCCATTTCACGAGGGCCCTGCAGGTCGCACTCTGGGACCTTGCCGCCAAGCAGGTTGACCTGCCGCTGCATACGCTTTTGGGCTCACGGCGCAACCCGGTTTGGGCATACGCGTCGGGTCTGGACTACCATCTCAGCGACGAGGCGTTCGTCGAGTTCTTCGGCCATGCAGATTCGCTTGGCTACAGCACGTTCAAGATCAAGGTCGGCAATCCCGATTTTGAGTAGGATATGCACCGCTTGAACGTGCTGGCCAAGGCCGTGCGCCCCGGTGCACGATTTATGATATACGCGAACGAAGCCTGGGCGCCAAGGAAGCCATCGTCAAGCTCGAGACTATCCGCCGCGCTGGGTTCGACCTCATGTGTGGGTGGAAGACCCGATCCTGCAGCACGGTTTCGAGGGTCTACGACTGCTGCGCGAGAGCGTGCCGTGCACGCTGATCAATTCCGGCGAATATCTCGAAGCAGCGGGCAAGCGCGCCCTGATGCTTGCTGATGGGCCCGACATTCTCAACGTCCACAGCCAAGTGTCCGACGTGATGCGCATCGGCTGGCTCGCAGCCGAAATGGGTATTCCTGTGTCGCTCGGGAATACCTTCCTCGAGTTCGGCGTGCACATGGCCTGCGCTCTGCCCGGGGTCGAGTGCCTCGAATATCCTGACGCTGCCGTTCCCTAGGCTGAAGACAAAGTTCAGCTCGGCCATTCAGGCATTCATGGACGCTCACAAGGATGCGCGCGGCGTCGTCTATCAGACCGAGGTCAACTACGTGAATCCGCAGTGGATGGACATTGGCAAGGACATCCCCGCGATGTTCACGGGCGAACAGCAGCCTGCCGACGTTCTTGCCAACCTCGACAAGCGTCGTGCCGACCTAGCGCAAGCCGCCAAGGATCGGGCCTGGCAGTAAGCATTAGTCTGCGGCGGTTACTCATCGCCATAAACTCTCAGAGCCCCGATCCACGCGATCGGGGCTCAACAGCTCAGTAAGCATCGGCCGATGACCACGAACAATCGCTACCCACTCTATTTCACCGCGCCTCCCATGTTGCTCTACGTGGTCTTTTTCATCCTCCCCAGTCTCGCTGGCATCGTCTATGCGTTCACCCGACTGGCGCAGCTATTCGGACGAAGTCAATTTCGTCGGGTTCAAGAACCTCATCAAGATCTTCACCCGGGCGAGCACTACCTCTCCTATTTTTCCAACACCTTAATTTTTACCGCCGTCACGATCGTGATCAAGACGGCCGTTGGGCTCGGCCTGGCGCTGACGAGCTTCCTAAAAAGCATGCTCTACGCCGGCGGCGCCGCCATTCTGGCAACAATTCTTGCCGCGCTTGCGGCGTTCGTCCTGTCGCGGCATCGAACCAAACTCAACCGCGCGCGCTACTTCTTCCTGATCACCGGCATCGCGCTGCCCATCAACTTTTTTACCCTGACCAAGATCCTTCAGTACACCCATCTGATCAACACCAAGCCCGGGATGATCATCCTGCACGCGGTGCTGCAGATCTCATTCGGTTTGTTCCTGATCTACGGTTTCATCGAGTCGATCCCGCGCGAGCTGGACGAGGCAGCGACCATCGATGGGTGCGAGCCGTTTCAGCTCTTCATCCGGGGTGATGATGCCGCTGCTGACGCCGGTGCTGGTCACCACTGGTATTCTCAGTTTCCTCAATACCTGGAATGACTTCATAATGACGCTCTACTATCTTAACAGCAGCGCCAATTGACCAATGACACTCGCCGTCTACAATTTCTTCGGCCAGTACACGCAGAGCTGGAACCTAGTCTCCGCGAACATTCTATTGACCATCATCCCGGTCCTCGTGATCTACCTTGCCGGGCAGCGTTTCATCTTGTCAGGCATGACCAGCGGCGCCGTGAAGGGGTAAATTCGAGGGCGCCCAATACTAGCACTCCGCCCGGCGATCGTGGCCATTGAGGACGATCGAACTCACGGCAATGCGGCTGGACGCGACAACAATCTCCCCGACTGAATCGGTAAGGTCGTACTGGCCGAATTGGACCGTAAAGATCGTCGCGTCCGCGACCGCTCCGGGCCGCAATGTGCCGAGGTCAGGCCGGCGAATGGCGGCTGCCGGTGCTGCAGTCGTGGCGCGCACGACGTCCGACAGCGGCAGACCCAGCGCGAGAAATTTCGACAGAGTGGTCGCCTGATCGAAGACCGGCCCCTCAAGATTGAGGGCGTGCACATCGGACGAGATCGAGTCCGGCGGAAAGCCCGCAGCAAGCATGGAGCGAGCGACTTCGAATGAGAACGAGCCCATCCCGTGACCGACGTCGAACAACACACCCCGCGCGCGCGCCTCGAGGACCGTACGCCGCGGTCGTCCATCGGCGGCAAGCGGTGAATTGGGGAAGGGCCGGAAGCAGTGCGTGAGGACGTCGCCGGCCCTCAGGCGAACCAGGACATCATCATAGCTCGGCGGCGGCTCGTCGATATGCACCATCAGCGGAAGCCCGCACTCGTCCGCGACCTGGAGCGCGATGTCGAGCGGTGCGATCCCGGAATCGCCACTAGCGTGGCGGCCGACCCTGACCTTGATGCCCACGATCGTATCGCGGTTGGCACGGGCAACCTCGACGGCGTCCAGCGGGCTGATCAGGCGCATGTCGGCACTCTCGCCGACCATGATGCGACGCGAGAAGGCAAAGATGCCCGCGAACGACACATGAAGGTAGGCGAGGATACGGGGTTCGCTGGGCTCGATCACATGCTTGCGGAAGCCGCGATAATTGCCGGGCCCCGCGCTGCCCGCATCGACGAACGTTGTGACGCCGCCGCTTAGCGCGATCCCGTCCGCGTCCGCCCCAAGGGACGTTCCGCCCCAATAGACGTGGGTGTGAAGGTCGATGAATCCCGGTGACACGATCTGCCCCGAGACGTCGCGGAGTTCGGCACCGGCGCTAGCCAGATCCGGGCCGATCGCCGCGACCTTGCCGTCAGCAAAGGCCACATCGGCGATTGCGTCCATGTTCTGTGACGGGTCGAGGACACGCCCGCCCTTGAGGATCAAGTCGTAGGTCATTTTGGCCCTTAGTCGCCGAGCGGTTCATCGGCGCTACCCTTGGTAGAGCGCAACAGTTCGAGTTTCATGCGGCGCATACGGTCCTGCGATTCCTGCGGCCGGCTGTAAGCAGTGGCAGCCGCCAACAGGTCAACCGCTGCCAGAAGGGCGTAACGCGATGCGGTTGGCTTCAGGGCATCGGGCGCCTCGGCGACATGCACGCAAAGCCCAATATCGGCAAGCGCAGCGAGGCGGCTCTTGGGCCGGGTGATGGCAACCACCAGCGCGCCGTAGCGCCGGGCGATACTGGCCGCCTGCAGAACGTCTTCGGCATTTCCCGTTGTCGAGACCGTGAGAACGACGTCCCCCTTTCCCAATGTCGACGCCACCATGCGCATCAAATGCGGATCGGACGTGTGCGACACCGCGATGCCCAGTCGAAAGAAGCGATGTTCTACCTCCGCGACCGCGACGCTCGATCCGCCCCCGACGCCAAAGGCGGCGAGCCTGCCGCACGCGGCAATCGCCTCCGCCGCCCGCTCGACATCATCCTTGCTGAGTTGCTGCTCGACGGCGGAAATAGCGGCCCGGATTTCGTGGAAGACTGAACGCCACAACGCCGGCTGCGCCAGATCCGAGCCGGCATGCGGCGGCGGCTCGATATAGATGCGGCCCACGACCATGCTCTGGGCCAGCTTGACCTTGAGCTCGCGCACACCGCTGCAGCCAACGGCGCGACTGAATCTCGTCACTGTCGGCTCGCTCGCACCGGCCTGTCGGGCCAGTTCGGCGCTGCTCGCATGAACCGCAAAACCGACATCGACGAGGATGGCATCGGCGACGCGTCGCTCGGCGGGACGCAGCGATGGCGCTGCCTGCCGGATCGTGCGGATGATATCATCAGCGTCGGCAGTAGCCTCGCCGTCCACCGGCGCCGCGGGCGTGGACGATAGACCTGCCCCTGTCGAGCGCTTCGCTGCTGATGCCAATGGCCGAGGCCCCCTAGTGCGCTTCTCGCCCTGCTTGGGAAAGCCAGCGAGGCGAATACCTGAAAGAAACTTTCAGATTTTGTTGTCGAAAGTCAAGAAGCGACCCGGCGTTTCGGCCGAGTTCGTATTGCCTCTTGATATTGGCCCATCTGTATGAAAGTTTCAAACACGTTCTCAGCGGCGAAGTGCCGCGAGGGGCTGTGTCGGGCAGGTGCCCGGACCGGCAAGGTGAGAACGAAGGGGAGGAACTGGAAAATGCATTTTGTATTGGGACTGCTGCGGCGGTGCCTGGTGGTGATTGCCACCGCACTGCTGCTGACGGCCAACGCCAATGCCGCCGGCGGCACATTGCGCTATGCGGCCGTGAGTGAGCCGGCGCCTTTGGATGTCATGTTGACAACCGCGGGCGTTTCGCTCGTCATTGGTATGCACATCTTTGAGGCGCTCTACACCATCGACTCGCACTACGAGCCGCAGCCGATGCTGGCCGAAGGCGAGAAGCTCGACGATGGCGGCAAGACGATCGTCATCACGCTCCGCCAAGGTGTGCACTTCCACAACGGCAAGGAAATGACGTCAGAGGACGTCGTGGCTTCTTTGCAGCGCTGGGCCAAGTACGGCGTGCGCGGCAAGCTGCTGTTCGTTGACGGGGCCTCTTCCGAGGCGACCGGGAAGTACGAGGTCACCATCAAGCTGCCCGAGCCGAACGGAGCGTGGAAGAACCTGCTCGCCCATCTCGAGGGCGGCCCGGCGATTTATCCGTCGGAAATCGCCAGCAAGGCAACGGACCAGCCGATCGCGCAGGCGGACTACATCGGCACCGGTCCTTACATGTTCAAGGAATGGCGTCCGAACCGCTACATCGAGATCGTGCGTTTCGATGGCTACGACGCGCGTACCAATCCCGGCGACGGCTATTCGGGCAAGCGCGTGGCCAATTTCGATGCCATCCGCTTCTTTCCGGTTCCTGACGTCGGCACCCGCGTCAGCGGCATCCAGGCCGGCGACTATGACTACGCCGAGACGATCTCTGGCGATCTCTACGACCAGCTCAGCAGCGATACTTCTGTGAAGGTCGTCAAGGCCGGTGCGCCGCTGTTCGGCCTCTTCTTCACCAACTCGAAGGCGGGCATCCTCAAGGACAACTACAAGCTGCGGCGCGCCATCGAAATGGCGTTCTGCCGCGAGGATGCGCTGCGCGTGTCCTTCGGACCGCAGGCACTGTGGAACGCCCAGGGCTCAATCTTCCCGCCGGGCAATTTCTGGTACTCGACTGCGGGAACCGATAAGTACAACGAATGCGATCCGGTCGGCGCCAAGGCTCTTGCCAAGGAGGCCGGTTACGACGGCACGCCGATCCGGCTGCTGACCTCGACGAACTACCAGACCCACTACGACCAAGCGACTGTGTTCGTAAAGCAGATGGCGGCCGCCGGCATCAACGTGCAGATGATCGTGGTCGACTGGGCGACGCTGCTCAAGATGCGGGGGCAGCCCGAGCAGTGGGACATCTTCGTGACCCATCATGGTGGGCCGCCAGATCCGATCCTGCTGACCTTCCTCAACGACGGCTATCCGGGCTGGTGGACGAGCCCCGAAATCACGGCCGCCAAGAAGGAATTCACCAGCACGGCTGACCTCACCCTGCGCAAGAAGGTTTGGGACCATATCCAAGAGCTCTATTACGAGCAGGTCCCTGCCATGAAAGTCGGCGACGCCTATTCGTACGACATCATGTCGCCCAAGGTCGACAATCTGGTCTCGCCGCTATTCTGGCCGGTGTTCTTCAACGCCTCGTTCAAATAGCACTCTCCTGCGGTCCGGGCGCTCCGAAAGGACGTCCGGGCCGGTTCCAGCTCGTCGCGTACCAACGGACAAATTTTGATGTGGTCCTATGTATTCAAGCGCGCCGGCGCGACTGCACTGACACTTGTTGCGGCTTCGGTCATCATCTTCGCCTTTATCCACCTGATCCCGGGCGACCCGATCTACATCAGGCTCGGCGACATGGCCACGCCCGACCAGGTTGATGCGGTGCGCCACAGCCTCGGGCTGGATCGGCCGATCCTCATCCAATATCTGAGCTGGGTCAGCGACGCCCTTCATGGCGACCTCGGGCAATCGATCTTTTACCAAATGCCGATCATGTCTGTGATCGCCGATCACGCCGAGACCAGCCTTCTGCTCGCCAGTATCACGATGACCTGGGTCCTGCTCATCGGTGTACCAATCGGCATGATCTCCGCGATGCGTCACGGCACGTGGCTCGATCAGGTGCTTTCGGGAGCGGCCATGCTCATGGCCTCGGTGCCCACCTTCTGGGTCGGACTCTATATGATCCTGATTTTCGCCGCCTGGCTGGGCTGGCTGCCGAGCTCGGGCTATCCGTCCATCTTCGATGATGGCGGGCTCGCCAATCTCAGATATTTGCTCCTGCCGAGTCTGACCCTGGCGGCGCCCAACGCCGCCCTGATCCTCCGGCTGACCCGAGCCAGCATGCTCGACGTGTCGCGCGAGGACTATGTTCGCACGGCCCGGGCCAAGGGGATCCGGCCCTGGCAAGTGGTAACGCGCCACATCTTTCGCAACGCTTTGCTGGCGGTCGTTTCGGCGTTCGGCTTTACGTTCGCAGCACTCCTGTCGGAAGCCGTGGTCACCGAAACCGTCTTTGCGCTTCCCGGCATCGGGCGTCTCGTCGTGCAGTCGATCATGCAGCGCGACTATCCGGTCATCCAGGGCGTCGTGCTCGTCATCGTCGTGCTCTACCTGTTGGTGAACCTGATCGTGGACCTGTCGTACCGTATGCTCGATCCGCGGGTGGAACTCCAATGACTGTCGCCGCCGGAGCGCTGACCAAGAGCGGAGGAATCCGCACGTGGCTTGCCCCTTTCGTTGCGCGGCCGATCGCGCTTGTGGGGCTGGCGGTTCTCATCGCGGTGCTCATTCTGGCCGCTGCGGCGCCGCTGCTGGCCCCGTACAACCCCGATGCCTATGACGCTCTGATCCGCCTCAGCCCGCCCAACGCCCTGCATTGGTTCGGCACCGATCAGCTCGGCCGCGATACCCTCTCCCGCGTCATCTACTCGTCCCGCATGGCGCTCCTCGTTGGCGTCGGCGTGGTTGTGTTTGCACTCCTCACCGGCGTCCCGATCGGGGTGTTCTCGGCGCTGTTTCCGCGCCTTGGCCATGTGCTCATGCGCATCGTCGACGTGCTCATGGCCTTTCCCTCGCTCCTGCTGGCGCTGGTGCTCATCGTCATCCTGGGTCCGAGCGTTGCCAATTCGATCATCGCCATAGGCGCCGGGTTCCTGACCACGACGACACGCATCGTTTACGGGCTGACGCTGAGGCTGAAGACCGAGACCTACGTCGAGGCCTCGCGCAGCATGGGGTCGCGCACGGGCTGGCTGGTGCACAAGCACATTCTACCCAACCTGATTTCACCGTTGCTGGTGCAGGCGAGCTTCGTGTTCGCGTTCGCCCAGCTGAGTGCGGCGTCGCTCGACTTTCTGGGCCTTGGGGCGCCGCCCGACATTCCGAGCTGGGGCAACATGCTGGCAGAGTCGCGGAACTTCATTACGCGGGCGCCCTGGCTTCTGTTCTTTCCGGGTATGATGATCGTGCTTACCGCGTTTGCGCTCAATCTCGTGGGCGATGCGTTGCGCGACCGCCTCGACCCACGCTTCCGCGAGATGCTTGGCAGGAAGATCTAACCGATGCTGAGCGTTGAAAATCTCACGGTTTCAGTCGGCGCTGCTGCTGCTCCGATCGACATCGTCTCCGCCGTCTCGTTCGAGATCGCCAAGGGCGAGATCCTTGGACTCGTCGGCGAGTCGGGCTGCGGCAAGAGCATGACGTCGCTGGCCATCATGGGCCTACTGCCCAGGCCCGGTCCGCGGACGCGGACCGGGCAAGTGGTGCTCGATGGCGTCGACGTGACCCAGTTGCAGCCATGGCAGCGGGTGTCCGCGGGCAACGCCTCGATGGCAATGATTTTCCAGGAGCCTATGACCTCGCTCAATCCGGTGCGGCGGATCGGTGACCAGATCGCCGAAGCCGTGCGGGTGCATGACAGGGTTCACGGTGGCGCGGCGCTGGCGCGCGCTTGTGAGTTGCTCGAGATGGTCCGCATTCCCGATGCGAGGCTGCAACTCTCGGCCTTTCCGCATCAACTCTCGGGCGGCATGCGGCAGCGCGTGATGATCGCGATAGCACTTGCGTGCCGGCCGCAGGTGCTCATCGCCGATGAGCCAACCACCGCCCTCGACGTCACCGTGCAGGCTCAGATTCTCGGGCTATTGCGCGAACTCTGCAACGGCCTCGATATGGCGATGCTGTTCATCACCCACGACATGGGCGTTATCGCTCAGCTCGCGGACCGGGTTGCGGTCATGTATGCCGGCCGCATCGTCGAGACCGCGGCGGTTCGCACGCTGTTCGACGCGCCGGCCCATCCCTATACGAGGGGCCTCATGGACTGCATGCCGGTGCGCGGCTCGGCAGGGCAACGGCTTCGCACCATCCCGGGTCAGGCGCCGCAGCCCGGAACGGTCAAGACTGGTTGCGCCTTTGCAGCGCGCTGCCCACAGGTCCGCGATATTTGTCGCGCAGAATTGCCACCGAAAATGCGCGTTGCCGAGCTGCATGAGGCGCTGTGCGCATTCCCAATCATCCAAGGCGGTCCAAATTGATCCCCGTTCTGGATGTGGAAGATCTGAAGACCGGCTTCGACGTCAAGCGCGGCGGCCGCCGGATGCATGTCCAGGCCGTCGATGGCGTTTCGCTGACGCTAGGTGAGGGCGAGGTGCTGGGAATTGTCGGCGAGTCCGGGTGCGGCAAGACGACCGTCGGACGGTCCATCATGCGGCTGGCCGCGGCGGACAGTGGCAAGGTCATGTTCAAGGGCGTCGATGTGCTGAAGGCGCAGGGCGCGGCACTGAACGATCTTCGGCTCAGCATCCGCATGGTGTTTCAGGACCCCTATGCGTCGCTCAATCCCCGACGCTCGATTGGCAACTCGATCGCTGAGGCGGGCGACATCAATGGCGCCTTCACCAGTCCGGAGGACCGGCGGCAGCGGATCATCGAGAGTCTCGACGCCGTGGGGCTGGATGCCTCCTTTGCCGGACGCTATCCGCATGAGCTCAGCGGCGGTCAGCGCCAGCGCGTCGGCATTGCCCGGGCGATCTTACCGGTCCCGTCGATCATCATCGCCGACGAACCAGTCTCTGCCCTCGATGTGTCGGTGCAAGCGCAGGTCCTGAACCTGCTGATGGATTTGCGCGAGAGACTCGGGCTCTCGATGATCTTCATCTCGCACGACATCGGCGTCATCGGGTATGTGAGCCACCGCGTCGCGGTCATGTATATGGGCCGGATCGTGGAATTGGCCGATGCGCGAACCATCGTCGAGCGGCCCAAACATCCGTACTCCCTTGCCTTGATGGCGGCCGTGCCGCGGCCCGACCCTTCCCTTCGCATCGAGGGTGGAGTTGCGACGAGCGAGCCGCCAAGCCAGTTCCATCGCGAAGCGGGCTGCTCCTATGCGCCGCGTTGTCCTCTGGCGAGCGAGCGCTGCCGGATTGAAGCGCCGCTCCTTCGGATCGTCGGTTCGACGCAGGTTGCCTGCCACCACGCAGACGGCTAGCTCGGCACCCTCCAACAGTCAGTACAGCGTCCGCGCCGCGATCTACCCCCGAAAATCGACATTCCGGCCGCGGTGGAGCTCCTAGGATTTGATCCATAATGCCGATAGAGATCGAGGCAATTGAGATAGCGCCTTTGGGTTGGTGACGATGAGCCGAAATTTCCTCCTGGTGGATCCGCAAGAGCGTCCCGATGTGTTGCGCGGCCTCGCTTCGCCGGTGCGTGTGCAAATGCTCAAAGCGCTGCATCTGCGCGGCGGACTGAACGTCAATGATATTGCAGCGCTGCTCCAATTACCGCAGTCGACGGTGTCGTCCAACCTGCAGATCCTCGAGGAAGCCGGCCTGATCCAGACCGAGACGCAGAAGGCCCGCAAGGGCAACCAGAAGATCTGCCGCGCCGTCTACGACGAAGTCCTCGTGATGTTCCGCGAGGACGCGGCCGCATCGCGCCCGGACATCATCGAAGTCGCCATGCCGGTCGGGCTTTATACCAGCTGCGAGATCAGCGCACCCTGCGGGCTCTGTTCCACGAGCGGCATCATCGGGCTGCTCGATGTGCCCGACACCTTCCTTGATCCGGGGCGGATGAACGCCGGGCTGATGTGGTTTACGCGAGGCTTCGTCGAGTACCAATTCCCCAACAACGCGCGTCTTGCCAAGACCAACATCGAGTCGATGGAGTTCTCGTTCGAGCTATCGTCCGAGGTGCCCGGCACCGCGACCGACTGGCCATCGGACATCACCGTCACAATCAATCAGAAGGACGTCGGCACCTGGACCAGTCCGGGCGACTTTGGCGATCAGCGCGGTGTCTATACGCCCGACTGGTGGTCATTGCGGGGCAGCCAATACGGCATGCTCAAGACCTGGCGCATCGCGCGCAATGGCACCTACGTCGACGGCGTCAAGATTTCTCCGCTGTCGCTCAAGGACCTTGATCTTACCAGCCACAATTCGATCCGGCTCAGGATCAGTGTGAAAGAGAACGCCAAGAACCCCGGCGGCCTGAACATCTTCGGTCGAGGTTTCGGCAACTACGACCAGGACATCGTACTGCGTATCCATGCCGCCCGTTAGAGTCGCGCTCTAGGTCGGAGCTGCCCGCTGCGCGGCTAGATCGCCTGCGCATCCTGCCCGAACATGTGCGACCGAGTGTGGTCGATAGTCAGTCCGACCTTCTCGCCGCTTGCGACCTGCAGATTGCCTTCAGCCTCGACGATCATCTGCCCGGCGGCTGTGTCGACATAAAGCAGCGTAGAGTTTCCGAGCTGTTCGACGATCCCGATGGTTCCATCGAATGCCGCCCCCGCTCCGCCCGCGTCACCGAGCTTGAAGTGTTCCGGACGTACCCCAACCTCGACGCCGCCATCGGCTAGCCGATCTCCCCGCGAAATAATCGTGGCCGAGTGTCCACCGGGAAGGGTCAACGCAACGTCTCTGCCAGATTTTCCGGAAACGGTGGCCGGGAAGAAGTTCATCGCCGGTGAGCCGATGAACGACGCCACGAACCTGTTGGCGGGCATGTTGTACAGCTCCAGCGGCGAGCCCACCTGCGAGATATTTCCCTTGTCGAGAACAACTATGCGATCGGCCAGCGTCATCGCCTCGACCTGATCGTGTGTGACGTAGATCATTGTGGTTTTCACCTCCTGATGCAATTTGGCAAGCTCTACCCGCATCTGCGAGCGAAGCGCCGCATCGAGGTTGGACAGCGGTTCGTCGAACAGGAACACGTTGGGGTCGCGGACCAGGGCCCGCCCGATGGCGACACGCTGCCGCTGCCCGCCTGAAAGCTGGGCGGGACGACGCTCAAGCAGCTCTTCGAGTTGCAGCAGGCTGGCAACGCGTCCGACTCGCTCGTCCTGAACTGCCCTAGGGACGCGAGCAAGCGACAGGGAGAAGGCGATGTTCTGCCGAACCGTCAGGTGCGGATAGAGGGCGTAGTTTTGGAAGACCATCGCAACACCCCGTTGCGCCGGCGGCGTTTTGGTAACCTCTGAGCCCGCGATAAAGCATTGGCCGCTGGTTATTTCCTCAAGCCCGGCAACCATGCGCAACAGGGTCGACTTGCCGCAGCCTGACGGTCCCAGAAGCGCGGTGAAGCTCCCCTCCTCCACGCCCAACGAAAGCCCGTTGATGACCTCGACGTTGCCGTAGCGTTTGGTGACGTTCTTGAGCTCGACGTATGGCATTGCTCATTCCTACCCTTTGATGCCGGCGGACAGCGTGATCGCCTGTGTCACGCGCTTCTGAAAGATGAGATAGGCCAGTGCGACTGGGAGACTGGCGAGCACCGCGCCAGCCATGAACCGTCCATAGAAGACGCCGAATGAATCCCGGACAGCCACAATTCCAACTGTCACGGTCATCATTTTTTCGTTCTGCTGCGCAAGGAACGGCCAAAGGAATGAGTTCCAGGCGCCGATGAAGGTGATAATGGCGAGTGCCGTTGTTATCCCCCAGTTCATCGGCAGGAAAACACGCAGCAGCAACTGGAACTCGTTGGCGCCGTCCATCACGGCAGCCTCACGAAACTCCTTCGGCAACGAGTCAAAGAACTGCTTGTAGACGATCACCGTGACGGGGGTGACCAGCATGGGCAGAATGATGCCAGGATAGGTGTTGAGCAGTTTCACCGACGCGATGATCACGAAGTGATTTACGATCAGCGCCGGTACGGGAATCATGAAGCTCGCCAGGATGATCCACCAGAGCAATTGTCGGCCAGGAAACCGCAACTGCGAGATGGCGTAGCCAGCGCACGCAGCCATGAATACCGCCACGATGGTGATCGTGACCGATGTAATCGTCGAGTTCAAATACCACAGCGGCAGGTTCGAATTGCGGATCACGTAGAGGTAGCCATCGATCGTCGGATTTTCCGGGATCAGGCCAAAGCTCTTCACCGTTTCATCGTCGTGCCGAAAGCTCGTGACCAGGGCCCAATACAGCGGGAAAAACCAAACGGCCGCGCATATGGCACTAATTAGAGTGAGGAGCACTCCCCCAAGCCAGCTCGGCCCACGACGTTTGGCGACGGCCGCATTGGACGACACATTGGACATCAGCTGGCCCTCCGGATGCGGAGCAGCTGGAATTGCAGCACCGAGAATGCAACCACGATCACAAACAGCGCGACGGCGATCGCCGATGCATAGCCGCCCGAATTGTTCTGGAACGCCTGCTCATAGATGTACTGGACCAGGACCATTGTCGCCTGGGTCCGGCCGCCACGGGCAAACAGATAAACCTGGTCGAAGATCTTCAACTGCAGGATCAGTTGGATAGTCAGGCAGAGCACCGTGACCGGCCAGATAAGCGGCCAGGTGATGCGGCTGAACATCTGCCAGCGCGTCGCGCCATCGAGCGACGCGGCCTCGTAGAGGTCCTTGGGGATGTTACGCAGCCCGGCGAGAAACAACAGGATGGAAAATCCGTTGGTCCACCAGATGGTAAGGATCGCTGCCGAAGGCATGAACCACGGAATTGCACGCCACACATTTATCGGACGGCCCACGATGGGCGCGATCACGTGTTGGAGGATGCCGAACTGGACGTTCAACATCCAGTCCCAGATCAGGTACACCACGGTCACCGGCAGCACGAACGGCAGGAAGAACGTCGATAGAATGACGCTCTGGGTCCAGCCCTTGAGGCGGCTCACCATGAGCGCGATCACCAGCGCCACCGCGGTTCCGGGAGCTACGGTCAGCAGGACGAAATAGGCGGTGTTCCAGACTGCCGTCTGGAAGACCTTGTCGGCAAACATTCGGGTATAGTTTTCGAAGCCTATCCACACGCCAGGCCCGATCAGCGGAGCATTCGTAAAGCTCAGCTGCACCATCTGGAAGGTCGGATAGACGAACATCCAGCCGTAGACGACGATGAACGGCGCAACCAGAACAGCCGCGACAAGGCTCTCCGATAGCTTGTTCTTTTGCATTTGAAGTCCCCCGAAGCGGTGGAACTCGGCCGGTCCTGGGACCGGCCGAGTCAGGCCGTTACGAGCCTTACTTCAACGCATTGAGCGTGGCGGTCATTTCGGCCGCGGCCGTCTTCGCGTCGGTCTCGCCGTTGATGGCGGGGGTAAAGGCGTTGCCCGCCGCATCGAACTCCGGCGACGCAACACCGGCAAACTTCGACTTGGGATCGAACACGAGGTTGGCAGTCAGCGGCGCGTAAGTCGCCTGTGGCTGCATGGCCTGGTAATCGGCGCTGTCCGTTATGGCTTTGTTGGCCGGGATGTGGCCCGCAGTGGCCCAGAACAAGGCATGCGCTTCCATCCATTTGATAGTTTCGAGAACGGCCGCATGCTTGGCCGGGTCAACCGTCTTGCCCACATTGTTGGGGATCGCGAAGGTATGCGAGTCCGCATAAGTGCACGGATGGTTGAAGAACACGGGCAGTTCGACCGCTCCCCAGTTGAAGAGCTTGCCCTGCTTGGCGAGGTCGACCATCGTCGGCACTTCCCACACGCCGTTGATCATCAAGGGCGCATCCCCCGAGGTGAACAGCGCCACCGTCGACGGATAGTCCGTGTAGGAAGGATTGTATCCACCCTTCACCCAATCGGCGATCACCTGTACCGCCTGGGCAAGTTTGTCCTGACTGTCGCCAGGGAACCACGCACCGTCGCCGCCGATTGTTCCATCTGCCTGACAGAGCAGCGAGTAGATCGTGCGGAACGCGAAGCTGCCGTCGGCCGTGACGGTGGAGATGCCCCACTTTGATCCGCCGGCCTGCAGTTTCTTCAGTGCAGCCGTGAAGTTGTCGATCCCGTTGAGGCCGGTTGGCAGACCATCGGGACCAATCAGTCCGGCCGCCGCAAGCTTGTCCTTGTTGTAGTAGAGCACGATGGGATGCTGATCGAACGGCACTGCATATTGCTTGCCATCGACATTAACCGCGCCCCAGGTCGCGTCGGCAAACGAAGCCTTCGACAGGCCCATTGCCGTCATGTCATCGGGGGTGATCTCTGAGAGCACATTCTGGCTCACCGCCAATGGGATACGCGAGGCGTGGTAGGTCATGATATCCGGCCCTTCGCCCACGGCCGTTGAGGTTTGAACCTTCGTGTAGAACGGGGTACCCCAATCCAGGGTGGTGCCCTCGATCTGGATCTTGCCCGCGTGTTCGGTGTTGAAGTCCTCGATGAGCTTCTTCATGCGCACGCCGTCGCCGCCGCCCAGGAAGTCCCACCACACGAGGTTTTCGGCGGCCAGCGCCCCGCCAACGGCTGTCGTCAGCAGAGCGGTGCTGAGCAGTGCTGCCTTGAATAGATTCCGGATCACTTCGTATCCTCCCGTTTGAATTGCCAATGACCGCTGATGCGGTCCACCCACAGTTGCCCTGCTTCTAACGAGCAGTTGCGCCCAGTAAGAACCATAGGCAGATCAAAAATATTGATCAATACCGGATATCCAGATCATAACGCCGGGTACACTTCGCTACTGCTGCGAGACGCCGGATATGAAACCGAAGGGTCTCGCGAGCTGTGATTGGAGATCTCTCCGCTCGATTGTCGGATATGGTGAAAACACCCATAGTTTGAAGTATTTGGACAGTCTTGCTGCCACATGCGGATGCGCCTCAACGAGCAGTGGCAATCTTCCGGTGCTAAGGACAGACACCAAAAAGCGCGGCCGGATTCTCGCTTGACGCGGCGGAAAAAATTGCGTTCCAATCGCGCCAAATACCCAATGTAAATCAACAAATCGGGTTCTTAGGAGGCATTTGATGCGTGCCAGTGTCACTGCGCATAGCGATTTCACCATTTCCGATATCGATGATCGCCTTTACAGCGCGTTTCTCGAGCACCTCGGCCGCGCCATATACACCGGCATTTATGAGCCCACGCACCCGACGGCCGACAAGAACGGCATGCGCGGCGACGTTGCTCAACTCGTGCGCGATCTGAAAATTCCGTACGTCCGCTATCCCGGCGGTAATTTCGTTTCGGCCTACAATTGGGAGGACGGCGTCGGCCCGCGGGACCAGCGCCCGACGCGGCTCGATCTCGCCTGGCACACCTCGGATTCGAACGCCGTCGGCATCCACGAATTTTCCGACTGGTGCGAGGCCGCCGGCACCAAGATGATGCTGGCCATCAACCTTGGCTCGCGCGGTCTCGACGAAGCACGAAATTTTGTCGAATACGTCAACGGGCCGACCGGCTCCTACTGGGGTGATCTGCGCAAGAAGCACGGCCGCGCGGATCCGTTCGACGTCAAACTCTGGTGCCTCGGCAACGAGATGGACGGCCCCTGGCAGGTTGGCCACAAGACCGCCGACGAGTATGGCCGGCTGGCGGCGGAAACCGCCAAGACGCTGCGCGCGTTCGACAAATCGCTTGAGCTGATCGTCTGCGGATCATCGCACTCGGACATGCCGACCTATCCCGACTGGGAGCGGACCGTGCTCGAACATACCTACGACTCGGTCGACCACATCTCGTTGCACATGTATTTCGCCAACCGGGCGAACAACACCGCGAACTACCTCGCGCTGAACGAAAAGCTCGATCGCTACATCGGCACCGTCGCGTCGACGATCGATTTCGTGAAATCCAAGAAGCGTTCGAAGAAAACCGTCACGATCTCCTTTGACGAATGGAACGTCTGGTATCATTCCAACGCCACGGATCGTGCCATCCTTGACGGCAAGGAGGGCTGGCCGCACGCGCCGCGCCTGCTCGAAGACGCCTACAATTTCGAAGACGTGCTGCAGGTCGGCTGCATCCTCAACACCTTCATCCGCCGCTCAGACGTCGTGCGCATCGCTTGCATCGCGCAGCTCGTCAACGTCATCGCGCCGATCATGACCGAGCCGAATGGCCCGGCGTGGAAGCAGACCACATATTATCCGTACTTGTTCGCCTCGATCTATGGTCGTGGCACCGCGCTCAATCTGGGGGTCAATTCGCCCGGCTACGACGCCGACATCGCCGACAACGTGCCCTACCTCGATATCTCCGGTGTGCATGACAAAGCGACGAACATCCTGACTTTCTTTGCGGTCAATCGGCATGCCAGCGAGGCGCTCGACCTGTCGATCGACCTCAAGGGATTCGGCGGAGCAGGCCGGGTGATCGATCACCAGGCGCTGACCCATTCCGACCTTCGCGCGGTCAACGGGCTTACCAGCCAGAACAACGTCGCACCGAAAGCCGGAACAGGGATCGTCGTCGATGGCGCCAACGTGACCGGCAAGCTGCCACCTTATTCCTATCAGATGATCCGCGTTCAACTGGGCTAAGGCCCAGCGCGGGCGTCGACAACGCAAACCGGCGGCACAACAGCCGGACAAGCGGGATCGGGAGGCCACGCCTCCCAGCGCCACCCGGTCCCACTCCCAATCCATACTGGCGGCACCCGTCCGCTGCCGCGCCGTCAAACCGGTTTTGGGCTGTTTCCGCCAGTATTTCGCCGCCTCGCACATCTGCTCGAACCTTGCGGCGTCCGCCGCGTTGTCGTTGTAACGGCAGCAGGACACCCTCGATGCAGACCCGGCGATTCCACATCCTACTCAATCCCAAATCCGGCGCAGCCCTGGCGCTTGGGCTCACCGCCGAGACCCTCAGCGCGTCGTTTGCCGCTAATGGTCATGACGCAACGATCGATGCCGACGACAGCGCGCCCTTCGCCGACCGGATTCAGCGCGCCATCGACAGCGACGCCGACGTGATCGTCTCGGCCGGCGGTGACGGCACCGCAACCGCCCTCGCGGGCGCCCTCGCCGATACCGGTAAGGCACTTGCCGTCCTGCCGCTCGGCACCGCCAATCTGCTTGCCCGGGACCTTGCATTGCCGCTCGATCTCGACGCCACGGTCGCCGCACTCGCCGACATGCAGCCACGGCTGATTGATGTCGGAGAGGTCAATGGCCGCGTGTTCCTCCACAAAGTCGTCGTCGGCCTCATCCCCTCGATTGCCGCCGGCCGCGAGCACATCCGCAGCCGCCAGGATCTTCCGGCGCTGATCGGCTTCCTCGGCTATTTCATCCGGCGCCTCACCCGGGCCCGCCGCATGGCGCTGTCCATCGCTTCGGCGGAGTCGGGCGCCCGATTGTCGCGCGTCCAGGCGATCGCGGTCGCCAACAATGCCTATGATGAGGGGTTCGGCCGCATCTTCTCGCGGACCCGGCTCGATACCGGGCGGCTCACCCTCTACACCCTCAGCCACCTGACTTTCGGCGACGTGATCAGGCTGAGCGCCGAGATGATTGCCGGGCGCTGGCAGGCGGACGAGGCGCTGACCATCGAGAGCGTCACCTCGGCCAGCATCCGGGCCCGCAATCCAACGCTTCAGGTGATGATCGACGGCGAGGTCGAGATCATGTCGACCCCGCTCGAGTTCCGCATCCGCCCGCTGGCACTCACCGTGTTGGCGCCAGTCGCTGTCGTCCTCGACGCCGAGATTGACGGCGAACCCGGCCATCGCGAGCCGATCGCCGTGGTCGCCTGATGCGCATCGTTCACGTCTCGGATCTGCATTTCGGCCATCACGATGCCGCGCTCGCTGCCGGGCTCGCTGCCGATCTCATCAGCCAATCCCCTGACCTCGTCGTCGCCAGCGGCGATTTCACCCAGCGCGGCACGGCCGCCGAGTTCCGCATGGCCCGCGCTTTCCTCGACACGCTGTCGACCCCGGTCTTAGCCGTTCCCGGCAATCATGACGTGCCGGCCAAGAACCTCATCCGCAGAATGCTCGATCCCTATCGCGACTACCGGCGCTACATCTCGCCCGAATTGCAGCCTTTCGTCGAGATCAAGGGCGTCGCGCTTGCCGGCCTTCGCACCTCACGGCGGATCAGGGCCGAACTCAATTGGTCGCACGGCAGCATCAGCCGCCACCAGCTCGGCGATCTCGCCGAGACCTTCGCCAAAGCCTCGCCCGGCGCAGTCCGTGTCATCGTCGCGCATCATCCGCTGATGCAGCCCGAGACCGAGACCGAAAAACATACCCGGGCGGTCAAGCGCGCCGATCTCGCGCTCGAAGCGTTCGCCGGTCTGGGCGTTCGCCTCGTTCTGTCAGGGCATTTTCACCTGTCCTTCGTTCGCCGCTACGAGCTCGGCACCAAAGAGGGCGTTCCCGCCGGCCCCCGCGAAGCAACCGCCGCGCCGATCCTCGTCGCTCAGGCAAGCTCGACCATCTCGACACGCCTTCGCGGCGAGCCCAATGCCTACAACGTCATCGATATCGACGACGGCATCGTCACCGTCCGGGTGCGGGAATGGACCAAGGATCGCTGGCTGACGCGCGAAG
>JBDTLB010000035.1:0-11746 GCA_039934955.1 Devosia sp. | reverse complement strand
TCCTGCCACAGCAGAACCGCCGCAACGCCGACGAGACGCTGAACGACAGCCGGCCGATCCTTGCCGGCGGCAAGCACGTCGTCGTCATTGGCGGCGGCGATACCGGGTCGGACTGCATCGGCACCTCCAATCGCCAGGGCGCGCTGTCGGTCACCCAGATCGAAATCATGCCGGCCCCGCCCGAGAAGGAAAACAAGGACCTCACCTGGCCGCTCTGGCCGATGAAGATGCGCACCTCCTCCAGCCAGGAAGAAGGCGTGACGCGCGACTTCGCCGTCGCAACCGTCCGCTTCGAAGGCGAGAACGGCGTGGTCAAAAAACTCGTCTGCGCCCGCGCCGACGAGAAATTCCAGCCGATCCCCGGTACCGAGTTCGAACTCCAGGCCGATCTCGTGCTGCTCGCCATGGGCTTTCTCGGCCCGGTGCAGGACGGCATGATTAAGGACCTCGGCGTCGACCTCGACAAGCGCGGCAACGTGCAGGCCGACGTGGTCCGCTACAAGACCAGCAAGGACAAGGTGTTCTCCTGCGGCGACATGCGCCGTGGTCAATCACTGGTGGTGTGGGCGATCCGCGAAGGCCGCCAGTGCGCCCGGGCGATCGACCTCACCCTGATGGGCGAGACCACCCTGCCGCGCTAGACGCTAAGCTCTCAATTGGCTGCCGCGACCGGTGTTGCGGCAGCGGGCGGCGCTACCGCGGCAGGCGCCACGTCGTCCGGCTTCTCCGGATCGTGCCCGACACCGAAATCGTCGACCCGGCCCCGCGGCGCATCCAGCATCTGCGTCACGTCAAAGCCAGCTCCGGAGACCGGAGCGGTATCGGCGGTCACAAGGTCGGTCGCCCGCTTCGGCGTCTGGCTCAACGGGATCACCGCGCCCGCAACTTCCAGCAGCCGGGTCTGACCCAACCCTTGATAGGGCGGCCGGACCATCAGCGCCGCGTCCGTGCCCGCCAGCGCGTCGGCAACCACCAGCCCAACGCCGCCACCACCGTGATAATAGAGCTTGATCGACTGGCTCGTGTAAAACGCGAGTTTATCGGCACCGGCACCGGTGAAATGGATGCCGTCATCCTTGCGCATCTTGACGATCTTGCCGTTGAGATCCGGGCCGCTCGACGTGTAGTTGCCATTGTCGTCGACAAACTTGTCATAGATGTCGAGGAAATCCGAGCCGCCAGCGAACACCGCCAGCCGCTGCATCGCGCTGATCTGGCCGATTGCATCCGAATAGTCCGCCTTCGACATCGGCGGCAGGCCGACCCAGATCAGCGGCTTGTTGGCGCCGTGAATCGCCGACACGAAAGTGGCGACCCGCGACTTGTAGAGATCGGTCCACTCGGGCGTCAGCGCCTTCAGCGAATTGCCGTCGATCTTGATCGTCTGCCGGTCATTGATGCCGGCGATCATGACGGCGATGTCGAAACTGTTCTTCGACACCTGATCGACCGCGGTCTTATCCCAATCGAAGAAATCCGGCCGGGCGAAACCGGACGAGCCAACACCCTGGTTGATGACCACGATATTGGGATCGTCGGTGTAGAACCGGTCGAGAGCTTTGGCGAGGTCGACCGCCAGAGAGTCGCCGAACACAGCGAGCCGCGTCGCTGTCGCGGATTTTTCCACCGCCGGTTTCGCCGGCACCGGCAACACCGCCTTCTTGGGCTTGGTGACGATGGGCGCCGGCGGTGCCTGCTCCTGCTGATCGTCACCGCCGCCGAACAGCATGTCGAACAGCGTCTTCCGCTTCTTCTGCACCGGCTGCTGCTGCGTCGCGTCCTGCGCGAACGCAATTGACGCCGACATTTCGCCCAACGCGAAGAAGCTGACGAACAAGACGAGGAGGGCGCGACGAAGCATGGAGCGGAGTATCGAACTGTTTGCGGGCAAATTGAAGGCTAGTTCGCGGTCAACTCGTCATAGGCGTGCAGCGTTATGAAGCCGTCGGCGACCTCGCCGCGGCTGGCCTGGAACTTTGCATAGGCCGCCGCCGTGATCGGACCCAGCCGGCCATCGGCGGAACCGCTGAGCAGCTTCAGGCGGATCAGCGCCTCCTGGATGGCCTTGCGCTGCGCCAGATCGGGGAATTTCGTGTCGCGCGGCCAGTTGGTGGCGAACGCGCCCGCCCCTTTCAACCGGTCGGCCAGATGCGCAACTGCCAGCGCGTAGCTGTCTGCGAAATTGTACCCTTTCAGCACCAGGTAGTTGTTGGTCATCAGGAATTTCGGCCCTTTGGCACCCGCCGGTGCATAGAAGAACACCGGGATAGAGGCATTGGCGAACGGCTTACCGCTGACCCGCTTCACCCCCATCGCGGTGAAATTGGCGATCGGGCGCAGATTGGTGCGATCGGCCATCATGTAGTCGAAGCCTTTGGGCACATCGACCTCAAAACCCCAGTCGACGCCCGGCGCATACCCCAGATCGAGCAGGAATTTCGCGCTCGTCGCCAATGCATCGGCCAGCGAATCCTGCAGATCGATCTTGCCATCGCCATCTCCGTCGGTGCCATGTTGCAGCACATTCGACGGATTGACTTGGAGGTGACCGATCGCGCCAGCCCACGAGCCGACCAGATGTTTCGCATCGAGCGGTCCGCGCTGCACCAGCTTCAGCGCCGCGATGAAGTCGAGCTTGTCCCCCTCGTACCGGCCGCGATGCTGATAGACCAGCGTGGCTAGCGAGCGAACGATCGGCTTGATCAGTTTGGTATTCCCAAGCACCGAGCCATAATTGGTCTCAATCCCCCAGATGGCGGCGAGCACATACGGATCGACGCCGAAATGCCTTCCCATCGCGGCCAGTAGATCGCGGTTCTTCTCGATCGCGGCCTTGCCGCTGGCAATGCGGCTGTCGCTGACCCGCTGGTCGAGATAGGTCCAGATCGGCGTCGCGAACTCGGGCTGCGTCTCGACCAGCGCCTTGATCGTCGGATCGGGCGTCAGCCCGGCAGTCGACAGGTCATACACCTCGGCGCGGATGCCGGACGCAACCGCAGTCGGTTTGAAGGCGTGCAGGAAGTCCGGAAACGATCCGGCGTGGGCAGGTGTGGCCAATGCCCAGATTGCTACAAGCGCGAAGAGACGTGGGAACATCACCGGTTCCGCGTCACCAGATACCGCTCCCAGTCGAGGGCAGTCTGCACGATCTCGCGTAAATCGTCATGCTGCGGCACCCAGCCAAGCAGCGCGCGCACCTTCTCACCCGTCGCCGTGATCGAGGCAGGATCGCCCGTGCGGCGTGGACCTTCGTCGACCCGGAAATCAACGCCCGAAACGGATTTCACCATGTCGACGACCTGGCGCACGGAAAATCCCTGTCCATAGGCGCAGTTGAGCGTCGTGCTCTCGCCACCCGCTCGCAGATGGTCGAGCAGCAATTTGTGCGCCTCGATCAGATCGGTGACGTGGATGTAGTCGCGGATGCAGGTCCCGTCCGGCGTCGGATAGTCGGTGCCAAAAATATCCATCTTCTGGCGCTGCCCGAGCGCCGTCTGCGCCGCCACCTTGATCAGATGCGTGGCGTACGGCGTCGACTGCCCACTGCGCTTCTTCGGATCGGCGCCGGCGACGTTGAAATAACGCAGCACGCCATATTTGATCGGGTGCGCGGCCGCCACGTCGGACAGCATCCACTCGGTCATCAGCTTGCTGCGGCCGTAGGGCGACATCGGCAGCAATGGCGTCGTCTCCTCGACCGGCGCCAGCCCGGTCATGCCGTAGACCGCGGCCGTCGACGAAAAAATGAAACGCTCGACCCCGCCTCTCACCGCCGCCTCGAGCAGGTTGCGCGAGGTCGCGGTGTTGTTGCGGTAGTATTTCAGCGGGTCGGTCACCGATTCCGGCACGATGATCGAGCCGGCGAAATGGATAATCTCGGTGATCTTGCGCTCGGCGATCACCTTGCCGACGAAGTCGATGTCGCTCGCGTCGCCCTGGACCAGGGTCGCACGCTGGTCGACCGCCCAGTCGAATCCGGTCGTAAGATTGTCGAGCACGACAACCGGCTCGCCAGCATCGCCGAGCCGCAGAGCCATGTGGCTGCCGATATATCCCGCCCCGCCGGTCACCAAAACTGTCATTCAGCAATCTCCAATTAAGCCGAAAATGCTAGTGTGCGATCATTGAGATAGCATTACGCCGACATTTGGAGTTGCCGCCTTGTCCAAGCGCGTTCGCACCGCAGTTTTTCCAGTGGCCGGTCTCGGCACCCGTTTCCTGCCGGCCACCAAGGCCATGCCCAAGGAAATGTTGACGGTCGTCGACCGGCCGCTGATCCAGTACGCCGTCGATGAGGCCCGCGAGGCCGGGATCGAGCATTTTGTCTTCGTCACCGGCCGCAACAAATCGGTGATCGAGGATCATTTCGACAAGCAGTATGAACTCGAGCACACGCTCCAAGAGCGCGGCAAGACCTGGGCGCTGGAGGAACTGGGACGCGACCTGCCGCAGGCCGGACAGGCGAGCTTCACCCGCCAGCAGCAGCCGCTCGGCCTTGGTCACGCCGTCTGGTGCGCCCGCGAACTGGTCGGTGACCAGCCTTTTGCGCTGCTACTGCCCGACATGCTGTTCAGGGCCCAGCCGGGCGTGCTGAAGCAGATGATGGAAGCCTATGAGACGACGGGCGGCAATGTCATCGGCGTCGAAGAGGTCAAGCCCAAGGACGTTTCGAGCTACGGCATCGTGGCACGCGGCCAGGGCCCGGACAGTGGCTTCCAGATCACCGGCATGGTGGAAAAACCCAAGCCCGAAGACGCACCATCGAACCTCTTCATCTCCGGCCGCTACATATTGCAGCCCGAGATCTTTTCCATCCTCAGCGAACAGACCCGCGGCACCGGCGGCGAGATCCAGATCACGGACGCCATGCAGGTGCTGATCCGCCAGCAGAACTTCACCGGCGTCAAATACCACGGCAAGGTGTTCGACTGCGGCAGCAAGATCGGCTTCCTCACCGCCAACGTCGCTTTCGCGCTCGACCGCGCCGACATTCGCGGGCCGTTCCTCGAAGAACTGAAGAAGCTGGATCTGGCCAGGGTCTGAGCGCGGTTACTTCTTGACCTTGACGCCCAATGTCACCGCGTGGGTGTTGCTCACCGGGTCGCCCGGCGGCTCGTCGTGGCTGAACAGATAATCCGCTGACCAAACGACATGTCGCGATGTCGACAGATCCAGCCCCGCTCCGGCGGTGTAGCCCCAGTCGACATCGCCAGAACCGAGCGTCACCGTGCGGTCGAGACTGGCCGAACTCCGCAGCGTCAGCCACGGATTGACCTGGTAGATCGCCCCGCCCCGCAGCGTATAGCCGACATCGGTATCGCCGTAGACATTGGTCGATGGCGCCAGCGTCGTCTCAAGCGAGCCGACCAGCGAGATCGTCTCATCGGGTGTAAAGGTAAGGCTCGCATCGTAGACCCAGCTCGCCGCATCGGTCAGCGAGGCATGGTCGTAGTCCATCCAGGCACGGCCCACAGACGCTTCGGCAACGAAATTGCCCTGCTGCGTGTAGCTCGCCCCACCGCGCAGCGTGTAGGTGTGGCCGTTGAGGAAAACCCCGAGACTGGGCGAGACCGCGTCGAATTTCGACGAACTGTACTCGCCGTCGGCAAAGACCGAGAGCAGCGGCGTCAACTCGTAGCCAACCCGCAGTTCGCCCGATCCGAGCCAGTAGTTTTGGTTGACGTTGTCGATGATCGAACTGTCGTCGAGCGTTGTCGGGCCTTCGATGAAGCGCTCACCGGTCAGCGTTCCGGTCAGGTCGAACTGGCCGAGCTTGCGGGTGGCGATGCCCTGCGCGGTGCCGGTGAATTTCTGCGGCGCAATGCCCGTGCCGGTCGCCAGCGAAGGATCGTCCGGACTGATCCGCGTCAGCGACAGGTCGAGCGAGCCGCTGAGCGTGCTGTTCTCGTCGAGCGCATAGGTCGAAGCGGCCTTGGCATGCACATCGCCCAGCCGCACCGCCTTGTTCTGGTCGATCGAAAGGTCGGCACCGGTGGTCAGCGACATCTGCTCGCGTTGCCCCTGGCGCGACAGCGTCACCTCGGGCGCAAGGATTGCCTCGTAGTGCGAGCCGGTCAGACTGTTGCTGGTGTAGGCGCCGCGTAGCCCAACGCTCCAGTCGATATCAAAGAACGGTCCAATGGATTCGCGCGGCGCCTCCTGCGCCTGCCCCGGCCCGATCCCACACAGCGTCACCACGCCCACGGCGGCGAGCGTCGTTGGCCAGTGCTTTGCGAAGGTCGAGATACGGCGCAAGTCGGGCTCCCGCGCCGGACAAACGGCGTCAACAAACCCTTGCAGTTTATGGTTAAGGAAGGCTTTCCCTAGACCGCTTCGACCTTCAGAACCGCTCCATCTGCGCCAATGACGCGCACCTTCTCGCCTGCCGCAATATCGGGGCCGGCAATGCGCCACACCGAATCGCCGAGCACCAGCCGCCCAAAGCCATCTTTGATCGGCTCGTCGATCACTGCCTCATGGCCGACGAACCGCTCGGCCCGGCGATTGAGGAATGGATTGTCGCTTTCGGTTTTGCGGTGGCGGGTGATCACCGTCCACCCCACCACGATGGCGATGGCGAGGACGCCAAAAATCGTCACCTGCCACGGCCAGCCAAGTCCGGGGATGAACGACAGCAATCCGGTGACAATGCCAGCCGAGCCAAGCCAGAGGAAATAGCCGCCCGGCACCACCAGTTCGAGCGCCAATAGCACCAGTCCGGCGACGATCCACGCCCAGGGCCCGTAAGTTACAAACAGATCGAGCAGAACCATTGGAATGCTCCTCTATCCTGACGCTCAGCTGTTGGTCGACGGCGGACGGCCGCTCGAACCGCTGCTCGGACGAGCAGCCGGCTTCTCGCCGCCAAACGTTTCGCGGGCGATTTCGGCAATGCCACCGAGCGCACCGATGACGCTGGCAGCCTCGACCGGCAGCATCAAAATTTTCTGGTTGGGAGATTTGGCCAACGCTTCGAGCGCCTTGATGTAGTTGTTGGCGACGAAATAGTTGATCGCCTGTACGCTGCCAGAGGCGATCGCGTCGGACACCACCTGCGTCGCCTTCGCCTCCGCTTCGGCCGACCGCTCGCGCGCCTCGGCGTCGCGGAACGCTGCCTCGCGCCGGCCTTCAGCTTCCAGCACCTGCGCCTGCTTGGCGCCCTCGGCCTGAAGGATCGCCGATTGCCGCTTACCCTCGGCTTCGAGCACGGTGGCGCGCTTCTCGCGTTCGGCCTTCATCTGCCGGCCCATCGATTCAACGAGATCGCGCGGCGGATCGATGTCCTTGATCTCGATGCGGGTGATCTTGATGCCCCACGGGCTCACCGCCGCATCGACGACGCGCAGCAGCCGCGAGTTGATCTCGTCGCGATGGCTTAGCAACTCGTCGAGGTCCATCGCACCCATGACCGTACGGATGTTGGTCATGGTCAGGTTGAGCACCGCATTTTGCAAATTCGTCACCTCGTAGGCGGCCGCTGCAGCATCGAGGATCTGATAGAAGGTCACCGCATTTGCCGTCACCGACGCGTTGTCCTTGGTGATCACCTCCTGCTGGGGGACTTCGAGCACCTGCTCCATCACGTTGATCTTGCGCCCGACACCGTCGATGAAGGGCAGGATCAGCCCAAGACCAGGCTTCAGAGTCCGCACATAGCGGCCAAAACGCTCTACCGTGAAATTGTAGCCCTGCGGCACGGTCTTGACCGCCGCCAGCAGCACCAGAACGGCCAGAATTCCCAGGACGATCAGGGTAATGCTTAGTCCGTCCAGCCCGTATCCCATCGGTTTTCTCCCCTCGGGCGCGTGTTAGACTGTGCGGAGCGCCATTCTCGCTAGAGGTAGGTACAATGCTGCCCCGGCGCAATGGAAGCGGAACGAATCCTCTGAGAGTCCCGTTGCTGCGGCGGACTCATGTCCATACCCTGCACGAACATGGCAGCCTGAGGTCAAATGCCCGCTGATGCGACGCCTCCCAAGGTAAAGGCTACCAAACCGGTGACGCTGACCGACGAGATGGGCATTGCGGCAGCCCAACGACTGGGAGTCGCCCTCACCCATCCCGAGCGCGCTGAGTATCCCGACGATGGCATCACCAAGGCGCAGCTGATCGCCTATTACGGGACGGTGGCCGAACGCATGCTGCCGCACATCGTTAAGCGCCCGCTGTCGCTCGTGCGCAGCCCACGGGGCGGCATCACCAAGACTTTCTTCCAGAAGCACGACAGCGGCGGCTTTCCCGCCCAGATCAAGCGCATCGCGATCATCGAGCCAAACGGCACCGGCGAGGACTCGCTCTATGTCGACGGCCTCGATGGCATCGCCGCCGGCGTTCAGATGAACACCCTAGAGTTTCATATCTGGGGCAGCCACATCGACGACGTGGAAAGGCCGGACCGCATCATCTTCGACATCGACCCCGACGAGGGTCTCGGCTTCGACGCGGTCCGACGGGCGGCGATCGATATCCGCACCGAGCTCGGCAAATGGGGCCTCGACAGCTTCGCCATGGTCACCGGCGGCAAAGGCATTCACGTCATCGCGCCACTGAAGCCGGTGACTGAGTGGCCCGACGTCAAACTCTTTTGCCGGACCTTCGCCGAAAAGCTCGCACGCAATGAGCCCGACCGCTTCACCGCCAACATCCGAAAAGCGGCGCGCAAAAGCCGTATGTTCATCGACTATCTGCGCAACGAACGCGGCGCCACCGCTATCGCCCCTTTCTCGACCCGTGCTCGCAAAGGCGCCCCCTGCGCCGTCCCGGTGAACTGGGACGAAATCCCAAAGCTCAAGAGCGCCAATGGCTTCTCACTGGGCGAAGCCGCTGCCCGCGCCAAGGCAGCCGACCCTTGGAAGGACTATTTCGCCCTGACCCAGTCGATCACCAAAGGCATGCTCAGCGCGGTCGCCGGCGACAAGATGGAGAAGTAGCCGGCCCCCGCTCGCATCCGGCTTCACCACCTTCTCCATCAAAGAAGAAGGCACACCTCACGAACGCCGCGGCTCGATTGCCTTCTCCCTTGATGGGAGAAGGTGGCGAAGCCGGATGAGGGTGGAGCACCATCGCAGAAGCTAGAGCCAACCTCCCAATTCTCGACGCACCACTGCTTCCAGCATCTTCATGCCGCCAGCGGAATCGTTGAGGCATGGGATATAGGCGTAGTCGTCGTGGCCGCCGCCGGCATGGACGAACTGCTCGCGACCAGTAATGTCGATCTCCTCCAGCGTCTCGATGCAATCGACCGAAAAAGCTGGGGCAAGCACCGCGACCTTCTTCTTCTCGGCTCCCAGCACCATCAGCGTCTTGTCGGTGTAGGGCTGCAGCCACTCGTCCGGACCGAAGCGGCTCTGAAACGTCACTTTAAGATAGTCCGCCGACCAGCCCAGACGCTCGCACACCAACCGCGTCGTCTTGAGGCAATCACAATGGTAGGGGTCGCCTTTGATCAAATACTCGATCGGCATGCCGTGATACGAGGTCAGCACCACGTCGGGCTTGAACGGCAGCGCGGCGACGCCGTCCGCGATGCTCTGCGAAAGCGCCGCGATGTATTCCGGCGCGTCGAAATAGGGCGGCAGCGTCCGGATCGCTGGCTGCCAGCGCAGCGTCTTCAGCACATCGAAGGCCGCGTCATTGGCAGTGCCCGTCGTCGTCGCCGAATATTGCGGATAGAGCGGGCAAAGCAGAATTTTCTGGCAGCCTGCCGCCTGCAGCGCCTTGAGCTTGGCCTCTGTCGACGGGTTGCCGTAGCGCATGGCGAAATCGACAACCACTTCGCTGCCGAGACGAACCTGCAGCTTTTCCGCCTGCCGCCGCGTGATGACGCGCAGCGGACTATCGCCCGCCTCATTGTCCCAGATCTTGCGATAGTTCGCGCCGCTCTTTTGCGGCCGGACATTGAGAATGATGCCTTGCAGGATCAACTGCCAGAGCACCGGATTGGTCTCGATCACCCGCCGGTCGCTGAGAAACTCGCCCAGATAGCGCCGCATCGGCCAGTAGTCCGGCGAATCCGGCGTGCCGAGGTTAAGCAGCAGCACGCCGATCTTGGGCGGCTTGACGGTCGGATGATCGGAGGGCTTTTGGGCCAGCATGCGCGCAGTCGGAATGGTTGAGGGGCGCGCGCACCTTATCGGTCGCGGCCCGCCATGCAAGCCGGGCCGAATGCCGCAATCACCCAAGTGATCCGCTAAAGAAATCCCAGATCAGCTTGATATTGAGCCCGATGATCAGCACCGCGATGACCACTGCGATCGCCGTCAGCCAGCGCGGCGCAACGAGATCGCCCATCTTGGCCTTGTCGGCGGTGAACATCACCAAAGGCACCACAGCGAACGGCAGCTGGAAGCTCAGCACCACCTGGCTGAGGATCAGCAATTTGCCGGATTCGGACGCGCCGAAGATGTAGATCGCAACCAGAGCCGGCACGATCGCGACCCCGCGGGTCAGCAGCCGCCGCGCAACCGCGGACATGCGAAACTTGATGAAGCCTTCCATCACGATCTGGCCCGCCATTGTGGCGGTCACCGTAGAATTGAGGCCGCAGGCGATGAGCGCCACGCCGAACAGGATCGGCGCCAGGGCGGTACCAAGGATCGGCGTCAGCAAATCCGACGCCTGGGCGATGTCGGTCACGATCAGCCCGCGCGGGTGAAACGCTGCCGCTGCGAGGATCAGCAGCGACGCGTTGATGGTCAGTGCGAACATCAACGCTATCGTTGAATCGAGCGTCGCGTAGGTCAGCGCCTCGCGCTTTTCCGGCAGCGAGTCGCCATAGGCGCGCGTCTGCACGATCCCCGAATGCAGATAGAGGTTATGCGGCATCACCGTGGCGCCGATGATCCCAAGCGCCAGATACAGCATGTTGGAATTGGTCACGAGATCCGTCGTCGGCGCGAAGCCACGCAGCACCCCACCCCAATCGGGATTGGCCAGGATGATCTGCAGCAGGAAGCAGACGGCGATCACCCCGAGCAACGAAACGATGAAAGCCTCGATCCAGCGAAATCCCTTGCTCTGCAGGAACAGGATCAGGAACACGTCGAGCGTCGTGATCAGGATGCCGAGCTCGAGCGGGATGTGAAAGATCAGATTAAGTCCGATGGCGGTACCGACCACTTCGGCAAGGTCGGTCGCGATGATGGCAATTTCCGCCAGCACCCAGAGCGGCCAGGCGATCCAGTGCGGGAACGCGGCGCGGCAGGCCTGCGCCAGATCCATGCCGCTGCCAATGGCGAGCCGGGCGCACAGCGACTGCAGGATGATCGCCATGATGTTGGAGAGCAGCGCGACGAACAACAGCGCATAACCGAACTGGCTGCCGCCGGCGAGCGAGGTCGCCCAATTGCCGGGGTCCATGTACCCCACGGCGACGAGATAGCCCGGCCCGACGAAGGTCAGGAACCGACGCCAGCCTGAGGCGTCCTTGGGCAGCGCAATGGACCGAAAGACTTCGACGAGTGGCGGCGTCGTGCTCTCGCGGAGCCAGCCGGGTCGGCGAGTCGGTCGGGTATCCATCGTGTCCGTCGTCATTCGGGGTAGTCCTTATAGGCGAGCAGACCTGCGATTGCAAATCATTCGCAAGAGATAGTCCAGTTGCGAATGGTTTGCAAGAACGAAGTAATGCAACCAATCCGCTGAGTCGCGGATTCGAAGGCCGGGGCTTAGATTCGGGGTAGTTTGACTGAACTCAGCAAAGACGACGCGCGTGAGGAAACCTTGCGCCGGTGGCGGCACCTTCCACCCG
>JBDTLB010000034.1:0-11913 GCA_039934955.1 Devosia sp. | reverse complement strand
GGCCGCCATCAATCGCTTCGTCGCTGAAACCAATGCCGACCCAAAACCATTCA
Source organism: Devosia sp. (assembly GCA_039934955.1). Classification (GTDB taxonomy): domain Bacteria; phylum Pseudomonadota; class Alphaproteobacteria; order Rhizobiales; family Devosiaceae; genus Devosia_A. Next base: position 11,860 of record JBDTLB010000034.1, on the reverse strand, counting down.
CTTGGACAGCCGACCCGGACCGCATCATCGCCGCCGTCAAGCGCGGGCACCAAGTGTTAGATTCCGACCACTAGGCGCGCAGTCCGACTGCCCTCGCTGGCCTCGAGCTACCCCGCCAGCATCGCCCGCGCCCGCCGCCGCCAAATCAACCACTCCGCCATACCCAGATTAATCCCCTAGCCCGCGCCCATCATCAGCGCCAGACTCAGATGGTCCGGGTACCCAAACACCAGCAGCAGCGGCAGCTGGATCAGCGCCTGTGTGCCCGCCCCGATGCCGATCGCATAAGCGCGGCGCATCCAGTTCTGGTGCGTGCTGACATCGCGCCGGCGGATGGCGAGAAACCCCAGTACGATCGACAGCGCCATCCCCGTCCCGGCCAGCAGCCGGAACGCATGCAGCAACCAGTCGTCGGCCGGCACGATGGCGTAGAACATCGCCATCCCAGTCCCGACAGCGCCGTGGTCAATCCTGCCACCACCAGCACTCGCCCCGCCATCCGGTGCCAGCCGATATGACGGCGGCGCAGTCCGGGCGAGAACTGAAACGCGCCGACGATGCAGTAGATCGTCACTCCAATAATGTGCAGCACTACCGGGAGCGGCGCGCTGACGAAGCGCACATTGTCCGGCGTGGTCGGCGCGCCGCTCGCCAGCATCGTCAGCCGTACCATGCCGGCGATCACCGGGATCAGGGCAAGGACAATCAGCCCAGCCGGGATCAACCAGTCGGCTCGGGAAGAGTCGCGCATGCAAACCTCATCAATGTGAAACGGAAAGGGTAGGGCCCGGCCTCAGCCGATCTCGCCCTCGTACTGGAACACCTGCTCGAGTGGTGCCCCGAACACTTTTGCGATCCGGAACGCCACCTCCAGCGACGGCGAATAGCGTCCTTGCTCGATGGCGACGATCGTCTGCCGCGTCACTCCCACCTGCTCAGCCAGGGCCGCCTGCGTCATCTCGCCGGCGTGGAAGCGCAGCGTCCGGATGGTGTTGGCGATCTGCGCCTTGCCCTTTCCCATCGGCTCAGCCGATCCGGTAGTAGTAAAGCTGCGAGATCGATCCCGCCGCGCCAGCCAGCATTCCGTCGATGAACACCGCAGAGGCTGCGATGATCGGGTCGTACCCGAACGCCAGGAGGAAGAGCGTCGCAAGTCCGCCCACCGAGACGACGAAATAGGCGTTGCGCATGCTCTTGGCATAAACCGTCCGGTCACGCTCGTCCGACGCCTCGTCCTTGAACTCCTTGCGCGTCACGATGCTCCCGACGATCGCCGTGCCGATCACCGCGGCGATGTTGAGCAAGATCATCACCAGCGTCACCCACAGCAGCCGCGTCGCCACCGCCGCCACGCTCGCGTCCGGCAGCGGGTGGGCCGCCGTGTCCCAAACCAGCCAGGCGGTGATCACGATCTCGGTCGCCAGCATGATCGCCGCGTTCCACTGCTTGAAGCTCATCTCGCCCTCCGGCCTGTTCAATGTAGAGGGAGACAGGAAATACCGCTTATGATGTCAAGTGTACCAAACATAAAATATGAAATAATTGACAAATAGTAAAACCACACGGACTTCAACCGAAGCGTGATCTGCCCCGCGTTGGCCGACCTGTCGCGAGCGCCTACATCCCGCGCATGAGCGATTTGCTACGCGACACGTCCCCGGTCGCCGTCTGGTCCAAACTCAACGCATGGCCGCATGGCTATTTCACCGCCCGCTTCGAGGGCCGGCGCTACTGCGTCAGCAACACCATCCACACCAGCGGCAGGAGCATGAGGCTCTACGCCGAAGAACTCGGCGGCGCCGACCGCATCAGCCTCAACATCTACGCCCCGCCGCACGGCGACCCAGTCCTGCGCCCCTGCGAAATGCCCGTCGACAAAGTCACGGCGTTCGTTCTCGGCGCGGTGCCGGAATAGGCCAAACCACCTGCCCGGTGCTCGCCTAGTTATTCTCGTAACCCGGCGACCGGGCGCGTCCGATCGCCCACGCTTCCGCTTGCCAGTTCAAATTCCGCGCGGCAATTTCTCGGAAAAATCGGAGGAACTCATCATGGCGCTCAATGTCCTGTTCGTCGGCGGCACCGGCCAGATCTCGCTGCCTTGCGTGAAACTGGCGCTGAAGGCCGGTCACAAGGTTTCGGTTTTCAACCGCGGCATCCGCGACGAGGCGCTGCCCAAGGGCGTCACCTCGATCGTCGGCGACATGAAGGATCCCAAGAGCTACGCCAAACTTGGCAAGCAGTATTGGGACGTCGTCGCCCAGTTCATGGTGTTCACGCCCGAGCAGATGCAGCAGGACATCAAGATTTTCTCGGGCCACACCGGCCAGTACATCTTCATCTCGTCGGCCTCGGTCTACCAAAAGACCGTCGACACCTATGTCATCACCGAGAAGACCCCGGCCATCAATCCCTATTGGGGCTACAGCCAGGCCAAGATCGCCTGCGAAAATCTGATGAAGAAGGCCAAGAAACTCCCCTGGACCAATGTGCGGCCGAGCCACACCGTGCGCTCGGGCCTGCCCACCATGCTCAACGAGGGCGACATCGTTGCCCACCGCATGCTGGCCGGAAAGCCGGTGCTGATCGCTGGCGACGGCAACGCGCCCTGGACGCTCACCCGCTCCGAGGATTTCGCAAAACCCTTCGTCGGCCTGTTCGGCAAGAAGCGCGCGCTGGGGGAGGATTTCCATATCACCGGTGACAAAGGCTTCACCTGGGACGCGATCTACACCGCCATCGGCCGCGGCCTTGGGGTCGAGCCAAAACTCGCGCACGTCGCCACCGATACGCTCGTGCAGTACCAGCCCGATTGGGCCGGCCCGCTGCTCGGCGACAAGAGCTGGACCGCGCTGTTCGACAATTCCAAGGTCAAGAAGATCGCCGGCGACTTCAAATGCGAGACCGACCTCGACAAGCTCCTCGAGCAGTCGATCAAATACCTGAAGAAGCGTCTTGCGGACAAGACTCCCTACAATGCCGACATGGACCCGCTGCTTGACCGCATCATCAAGGAGCAGGCCGCGCTGCACTGAGCTGATCGGTAAGAAAAACGGCGGTCTATTCGGCCGCCTGCAGGGCCGATGTCGCTCCGGGCGTATCCTCCGCGCAAAATGCTGTCTGGCTTCCTCTGCACATGGCATCACGCCGCAATTCAGTCGAATTGCGCTGGCGGCAGTGGCGCACAATTTTCTGCGTCAGCTGTCGAAAAGCTGCGTCCGCCGTCGACCAGAGGCACCAACAACCGGAGCAACCCCAATGCGATATATCTGTCTGGTGCATTTTGAAGCGAGCAAGCTAACCGACGCGCCGCTGGACTACCGGCAGGACATCGATCGCCGTTCGCTCGCTCACGACGAGGAGCTGAAGCGGCAGGGCCACTACATTGTCTCGCAGGCCATCCAGCAGCCCGACACCGCAGTGCTGGTCCGCGTCCGCAACGGCAAGATGTCGACCACCGATGGCCCCTACATCGAAACCAAGGAAGCGATGGCCGGTTTTATCCTCGTCGAGGCTCGGGATATGAACGAGGCGATCCGTATCGCCGGCGACATCCCGCTGGCCGAGATCGGCACCATCGAGGTGCGCCCGATCTACGAAATCCCGCTCCCGCCGGCCCTGTGATCGATCTCGAACACTTCTATCGCGCGGAACGCGGCCGGGTGCTGGCGAGCCTCATCCGGTTGCTGGGGGGGTTCGATCTCGCCGAGGAGGCGCTGGCCGACGCGTTTCTCGCCGCCTCGCAGCAATGGCCGCGCGACGGCGTGCCCGCCAATCCGCGCGCCTGGCTGATCTCGGCCGGTCGCTTCAAGGCCATCGACCGGATCAGAAAGAGTGGCCGGCTGAAGGCCATGACGCCGGAGCTGACCCGCCAGCTCGAGCTCGAGGAGGATCAGATGCCGGCCGAGCGCGAAACGATAGCGGACGATACCCTCCGGCTGATCTTCACCTGCTGCCATCCGGCACTCCCTACCGACGCACAGATCGCCCTCACGCTGCGCGAGGTCTGCGGCCTCACCACCGAGGAGATCGCCGCGGCCTACCTCGCCATGCCCGCCGCCATCGCCCAGCGCATCGTGCGCGCCAAGGCAAAGATCCGTGACGCGCAACTGCCCTACGAGGTCCCGCCGCCGGCGGATTGGCCCGACAGGCTCGATGCAGTCCTCCACACGATCTATCTGATCTTCAACGAAGGTTACGACGCCTCGTCCGGCGCCGCGCTGATCCGCCATGAGCTCTGCGCCGAGGCGATCCGTCTGGCCCGGTTGCTGAAGGAGCTCCAGGCCAGTCCCGACATCGATGGCCTCCTGGCGCTGCTCCTGCTGCACCAGTCCCGCGCCGCGACCCGCACTGCCCCCGATGGATCCATCGTGCTGCTCGAAGACCAGGACCGCGCCTTCTGGGATCGCGATCTGATCGCCGAGGGCACCGCGCTGGCCCAGCTTGCTTTTGCCCGTCCGCCGGTTGGTGCCTACACCATCCAGGCGCTGATCGCCGCAACCCATGCGGCGGCGCAGGAAGCCCGCGACACCGATTGGGTCCGAATTGTCGCCTGTTACGATCTGCTGCTGCGTGCCGATCCATCCCCGATCGTCGCCCTCAATCGTGCGGTCGCCGTCGCCATGCGGGACGGTCCGGCCGCCGGTCTCACGCTCATCAATCCACTCGCCATTGGCGCGCTTGAGGACTACCGGTTTGCCCACGCCGCCCGTGCCGACCTCTTGCGGCGGCTCGGCCGCGCTGCCGACGCCAGGGCTGCTTACGAACGGGCGCTAGCATTGACCGGGCAGGGCGCGGAACGCGACTTTCTACAGCGACGGCTGGCGGCGCTTTAGGCCCGCGCCCGCGTCTCCGGTAGTACCCGGTGCGGCGGCTGGTGGCCGTCGACGAACGCCCGGATGTTGACGATCACCGTGTCGCCCATCTCGAGCCGCGCCTCCAGCGTCGCCGACGCCATGTGGGCGGTCAGCACGATCTTGTGGTCGCGGGCCAGCCCGAGCAGCCTCTCGCTGATCCCGTGCCGGTTCTCGAACACATCGAGCGCCGCGCCGGACAGCCGCCCGGCGCTGATCGCATCGACCAGTGCTTCCTCATCGATCAACTCAGGCCGGCTGACATTGACGACGAACGCCTCGGCCTTCATCCGCGCCATGCGCTCGCGGCTGAGGATGTGGTGCGTGTCGCGCGTCAGCGGTGTGTGCAGCGACAAAATGTCGACCACGCCCGCCATCTCGTCGAGCGAGTCGTGAAACACCGCATCGAGCTTGTCTTCGAGCGCCGGCGGTCGCCGGTTGCGCGAAAAATAATGGATGTTGAGCCCGAACGTCTTGGCCCGCGCCGCCACCGCGCCGCCGATCCGTCCCATGCCCACGATACCGAGCGATTTCCCGCGCAGCCGTCGCCCCAGCATCCAGGTGGGTGACCAGCCGGGCCAGGTCCCGTCGCGCGGTAGCACTTCGGCGCCCTCGACCAGCCGTCGCGGCAACGCCAGCATCAGCATCATCGCCATGTCGGCGGTGTCTTCGGTCAGCACGGAAGGCGTGTTTGTCACCGTCAGTCCGGCCGCATAGGCAGCCTCAATGTCGATATTGTCGAAGCCATTGCCGAACTGCGCGATCAGCTTGACGCTCGGCGGCAGCCGCGAAATGAGGTCGGTGTCGATCCGGTCGGTGATCGACGACACCAGCACCTCACAGCCCTTCAGCGACTTTACCAGCGCCGCCGCCGCATAGGGCGCGTCGTCGCTGTTGAACTTGGCGTCGAACAAAGTCGCCATGCGCTGTTCGACCGGTTCCGGCAGTCGCCGCGTCACAAGGATTTTCGGCCGGATCGACGTCAAGCGGCAGGACCTTTCAAGGACCATTAAGGTCTATCGCCTAACGATAGGGGAAAGGCGCGATCCTTCCAAGTGACGGGACGAGCGCGCTGGCATCTTGGTCAATTTCACCAGTGGTTCTGCCGTGCTGATGCGAGCGTCCGCCGTCCTGCTTCTGATCCTTGCGCCCGGCCTCGCCGAGGCTGCAGCCACCAATCCGAGCGGCCTGCCTTTGCCCCGGTTCGTGACCGTGCGCGCCAAGGAATCTAACGTGCGGGTCGGCCCCGGCTACCAGTACAATGTGTCCTGGACCTACAAGGTCGCCGGCACGCCGGTTGAGATCGTCCAGGAATTCGACGTCTGGCGCAAAATCCGCGACGTCGACGGCTCCGAAGGCTGGGTCCACCAGAACATGCTGTCCGGCACCCGCGCCGGCTATGTCAGCCAGGACGCCGGCGACAAGATCGGTCTCCGCAATGCCGCTGATGACGAGGCGGGCGTTGTCGCGTGGGTCGGCCCCGGCTTCCCGGTCCGCATTCAGAGCTGCAGCAAGAATTGGTGCGAAGTAGTCGCCACCGACCATCCGGAGGCAGCCTCGCCGTCTAACTACTCGGGCTATGTGCCGGAAACCGACCTCTGGGGCGTCTACCAGGGCGAAACCTTCGACTGAAGCGGCTACCCTCAGGCGGCCGCGACTCCCTTTTTCACCCGCACCACCACATCGACATGCGTGATCATCATGCCTTCCGGGGGCTCCGGCAGGTTCTGGATCACGATTGCGGACGCCGGGATGTCGGTCACCCGCTGCTCGTCCTCGAGGTAGAAATGGTGGTGGTCGGAGGTATCGGTGTCGAAATAGCTTCGCGCCGCATCGACCGCGACTTCGCGCAGCAGCCCCGCCGCGCGGAACTGGTGCAGCGTGTTGTAGACCGTCGCCAGCGAAACATTGACCTTGGAGAAATTGGCCTCGGCCAGCAATTGCTCGGCGCTCACATGGCGATGCTCGCCAGCGAACAGGATCTCGGCCAGCGCCACGCGCTGTCGCGTCGGCCTCAGTCCAGCCATGCGCAGCACTGCCGTCAGGCAGGGCCGTCGCGACGGGACGTTGCGGCCGAAAATACGCTGGTCGTGCATTGGCACCCGGAAAACTCGATTTTTCGAGGAGACTTATAGCTTTCGCGACATTTGCACACAAGCACCGCCAATGCCGCGGCAGGCTTTGCTTGACCCTCGGGGACCGGCCCAATACACACGGCCCTCAAATTAACCACCTCGGGACAGCCATATGGCGGACCGCCAGAACGCCTATGCTTACGAAGAGCTCCTCGCCTGCGGGCGGGGTGAACTGTTTGGGCCCGGCAATGCGCAATTGCCGCTCCCGCCGATGCTGATGTTCGATCGCATCACCCTTATCGATGCTGAAGGCGGCAGCCATGGCCGTGGCCAGGTTCGGGCCGAGCTCGACATCACCCCGGACCTCTGGTTCTTCAAATGCCACTTCATGGGCGATCCGGTGATGCCCGGCTGCCTGGGGCTTGATGCGCTCTGGCAGATGACCGGCTTCTTCCTTGGCTGGAGCGGCTCGCCCGGCCGCGGCCGGGCCCGGGGCGGCGGTGACATCAAGTTCAGCGGTCAAGTCACCAACGATGTGAAGCTCGTAGAATATGGCATCGACATCAAGCGGGTGGTTCGCTCCAAGGTCACGCTCGGCATCGCGGAGGGCTTTGTGAAGGCCGACGGCGAGCTTATCTATGAGGCCAAGGATTTGCGTGTCGGCCTGTTCGGTGCGACCGCAGCGGCCGCTGCGGCAGAATGACAAAGGAGGGCGTTTCGGTATGAGGCGCGTAGTCGTCACCGGTATGGGGATCGTCTCCTCGATCGGCAACAACGTGGCAGAGGTGCTCGAAAGCCTCCGGACCGCCACGCCCGGCATCGTCTTTGCCCAGGAATACGCAGACCTGAACTTCCGCTGCCAGGTGCACGGCGCGCCCAAGCTCGACCCGTTTGAAGTGCTCGATCGCCGCACCACCCGCTTCATGGGAAAGGGCGCGGCCTGGAACTACATCGCCATGCAGCAGGCGATCGCCGATTCCGGCCTCGAAGAACACGACATCAAGAATCCGCGCACCGGCCTCGTCATGGGCTCGGGTGGTCCCTCGACCCACACCGTGGTCGAAGCCGCCGACATCACGCGCGAAAAAGGCCCCAAGCGCATCGGGCCGCTTGCGGTCCCCAAGGCGATGAGTTCTACCGCCTCAGCCACCCTTGCGACGCCGTTCGGCATCAAGGGCGTCAACTATTCCATCACCTCGGCCTGCGCGACCTCCAAGCATTGCATCGGCAATGGCTACGAGCAGATCCAGATGGGCAAGCAGGACGTCGTCTTCGCCGGTGGCCACGAGGATCTCGACTGGACCATGTCGAATCTGTTCGACGCGATGGGCGCCATGTCGACCGATTTCAATGCCACGCCCGCCAAGGCCAGCCGCGCCTATGACGCGGCCCGCGACGGCTTTGTCATCGCCGGCGGCGCCGGTGTGCTGGTGCTCGAGGAACTCGAGCATGCCAAGGCCCGCAGCGCCAAAATCCTCGCCGAGATCGTCGGCTACGGCGCCACCTCCGACGGCTACGATATGGTCGCCCCCTCAGGCGAAGGGGCGACGCGCTGCATGAAGATGGCGCTCGAAACCGTCCAGGAAAAGATCGACTACATCAACCCGCACGCCACCTCGACGCCCATCGGCGACGCCAGGGAAATGGATGCGATCCGCCTCGTCTTCGGCACGGGCGACGCCTGTCCGCCGATCTCGGCCACCAAATCGCTGACCGGCCATTCGCTCGGCGCCACCGGCGTGCAGGAATCGATCTACTGCATCCTGATGATGCAGCACCGCTTCCTCTGCGAGAGCGCCAACATCGACAATCTCGATCCAGCGTTCGAGGACATGCCGATCCTCCGTGCCCGCCGCGATAACGTCGATCTCGGCGTCACGCTCTCCAATAGCTTCGGCTTCGGCGGCACCAACGCCACGCTGGTGTTCAGGCATCCGGATCTGATCTGAGCTAATATTCGAGCTCGGTGAACCGCGCCGCGCGTCCGTCATAGAGCAGCAGTCGCCCCACAAGCGGCTCGCCGACGCCGGTGATCAGCTTGATCGCTTCCATCGCCATCAACGTGCCGATCACGCCCGTCACGGGGCCCACCACACCCACCGCTTCGCAGCTCGGCAGATCGGCCGGGTCGGGCGTCACCGGATAGAGATCGGCAAAGCTCTTGCCACCGGGCATGAACACTGTGACCTGCCCGTCCCACATCGACACCGCGCCTGATACCAGCGGCAGCCCGGCACGCTGCACCGCCGCCGCCGCGATCCGTCGCGTCGTGAAATCGTCGGTGCCGTCGAGTACCATATCATAGCCGCCGACGATCTCGCCGGCGTTTGCTTCATCCAGCCGGACCGCGTGTGGCACGACAGTAACGTTGGGGTTGAGCGCCGCGACAAACGTGGTCGCGTTGCGGGCCTTGCTGACGCCTTCGTCCTGCGTGCGGTGGATGATCTGCCGCTGCAGATTGCTGATCCCCACAATATCGTGGTCTGCGACCCCGATCGTACCGACGCCGGCCGCCGCGAGGTAAGCGATCGCAGGACTGCCCAGCCCGCCCGCGCCGATCACCAGCACCTTGGCGGCCTTGAGCGCCTGCTGGCCCGCGCCGCCGACATCCTTGAGCACCAGATGCCGTGCATAGCGGCGGGTCTCGTCGGGTGAAAGCGTCATGTCTCACGGACCCAGATGGCGTCGCCAGCGACGCAGATCATTGCCCGTTCTCCGGCGGGATCCACGCGTCGATCGGCACGGCGAGGAAGCGCCGGCTGGTCCCCTCGAAATCGAATGGATAGCTTGAAATGATGGCGACGCGCGGCGCTCCGTCGGCGTAGGGCGCAATCACCGAGTAGAGACGATAGTCCTGCGGACAGCTCCGCGATTTGGGCAGCGTGCCGCCATCCTTGTGAAGCTCGCTCGTGGTGCCGTCGGCAAACATCGCCGTCAGTGAATAGCCCAATGCAGTATCGACCATGCACTCGCCGCTCATCTTGGCCGGGAACGTCTTGAGGTTCAACTTGACCTCGGCGGATGTGTCGAAATCCATCGGTCCGCAGCACGCCGGTTGATTGACCACCATCGCTTTGCCATCGGCATTGGCGACGCCGTCCGCCAGCATCACCAGAATGGTCGCTGGAACCTCGATCTTGAGTTTCTTCAGCAGCGGCGCGGCCTGCGCCATCGCGGTGTCACGAATCTGCGGCAACCCCATGGTGTCACCGCCATCTTCATTGCTCTGAACGGGAAACGGCGTGCCCTTGACCCAGCTGTCGTCGCTGAGATCGACCACGAAGATATGCGAATAATTGCTGCCCGAGCCATCGAGCATGCCGAACTCCTCGAAGGCGAGATATTTCGAATCCGGTGAAAATCCCAGAATATTGAGCTCGGCCCGATCGCCGGCCAGGGCCGGGGCAATCATCATTCCCAGCAGTGCCAGGAGGCTAGCGGCCAGTCGACCCAAATCCGCCAGAACCACGTTCCGTTTCATCGAGGCTCTCCGTTGCGGTGAAGTTCACGGCGCTCACTGGCGCCACCACCAGCTGGGCGATGCGGTCGCCGCGCCGGATTTCGAAAGTTTCGTCGCCGTGGTTGACGAGGATCACCTTGATCTCACCGCGATAATCGGCGTCGATCGTGCCCGGCGCGTTGAGCACGGTGACGCCATGTTTCGCCGCGAGGCCTGACCTGGGGCGCACCTGCCCCTCGAAACCTTGCGGCAGCGCGATGGCAAAGCCGCACGGCACCATGGCGCGAAGTCCTGGCCCGATGGTCAGGGTTTCGTTTGCAGGCAGCGCGGCAAGAAGATCGACTCCAGCCGCGCCGGCGCTTTGGTGTTTGGGCAATTCAAGGCCCCGGCCGTGATCGAACCATTGCAGCGCGATATCGATCTGGCCGGCCATGAGCAGTCCTTACTGAGCTTTGACGACGGCGTAGAACTCGTCGGGCAGCTTGGCAGTGCCGTCGAGCAGTTCCGCGAATGGGATCTTGATCTCAGCCGTCTTGTGGTCGGCCGACAGCGTCAGATTGGTGTCGGTCACCTCGACGCCGCCGAAACGCAGTGTCAGGAAGTGGCCGTCGAACATCTGCTTCATCATCGCCTTGGTCTGCGCATCCTGCGTTTCGCTATTGCCGATGTCACCCATCAGGCCCTTGGTGGCGAGCGACACGCGGACGACGCCGGGGCTGACGACCGTGAAATTCGGCTTGCTGCCGCCTTCGTCGAACGTCAGCGCGTCGAAACTGCCCTCGGTGGTGGATTCGCACATCGCACCGCCCTCGGGCGTCTCAGTCAGTTTCTCGCCTTCCTTGGAGCAGAACTTGTCGTCGGTCTTGGTGTTTTGGGTGTCGGCGGCTTTCATCATCGAATAGATGTCGGCGCCCATCACCATTGTCATCGTCGCCTTGGCGGTAGTGTCGGAGGTGACGGTCAGATCTTCGGTCATGTCGACGCAAGCGGCGAGACCCATGGTCATCGCCAGCACGCCGGCGATGCGGCCCATCAGTGCAAGTTTCATTCTAGTGCCCTCGTTTGCGCGCCCCGCCGAAACGGCGTCAATCTATGAGCCGGCCTCAATGGCCGCAAGCGCTGGGAATTGGGTAGGGTCGAACGGCTGAACGCCTCCTGAACGCACGACTATCGAATTAGCGAAACAGCCGCACGACCAGCACGATGGCGATGACCACGAGGATCCAGAACCCCACGACCATCATGGTGCGGGTCGATTGGCGCTGCGGCGAACGCTTCTCGGCGTCATAGTCGTCGAGCGCCGCTTCGGTGCGTGCCACCAGACTCGGCAGGAGCCCGATTGTTTCCATCGCCACCTGGGCGTGGTCCTTCAGATCCTCGAGCCTGCCGATCGGCCCGGCTTCACGGCGGACGAAATCGCCCACCACCGGCTCGGCTGTCGTCCAGATATTGAGGTCGGGGTCGAGTGCCCGGCT
>JBDTLB010000033.1:0-3814 GCA_039934955.1 Devosia sp. | reverse complement strand
GACGCTTCAGTGAAACTGATGGCAGCGATGGTGCCCGGATGACGCCCCTCGGCCAACAGCATTGCCGCCCGGCACGACATCAGGCTCGTCTTGCCGGTCCCCGCCGCCGCCTCAACAACAAAGTTGGTTGAAAAGTCAGTGACGCAACGATTGCGCGCATCCTGATCTGGGATAACTACGGGCATGAGCGCCACTCCTCGAGCGAGGCATTGGCGACAGCGAGCGCCGGCCCCTTGTCGGCGAAGTAGCCCTGCAGGTCGGCCGGGCGCGCCAGGCGATAGGCCGAGTACTTGTCGAAGGCATCCGGGCCGGCGATCGCGAACCCGCCCTCAAGCGCGGCGATCGCGGCGCTCACGAAGGCGGACAAATCGGTGATTGCCTTGTCGAGACGCTCGGTCTCTAGAGGCTTCGTCGTGATCGGGGTGCCCAGATGCAGCAACCGGGCAACAACACGGTCGGGGCGCGCGAGCGTCCCGATGGCGATTGCATAAAGCACTCTCTGGAGCTCCCGGCCCCCGTCCATCACCAGATCGTTAGGGGAAAGCTCAGGCCTAGACGTTTTGTAGTCGGTAATCCGCGCCACGCTTCCCGACTTCGCCAAGTCCAGCCGGTCGATGCGGCCGATAACACGGACACCGGTACCGTCGAGGACGACATCCTGCTCCTCGGACCACGGTGCACCGCCAGGGTTTGCGGCGCCGCCGAAGTTCAGCTCGGTCCAGGTGTCGAGCGAATGCGGGAGATCCTCGTCGATCTTGAGCGCATATAGCGTGAGATCGACAGCCTTGCCGATCGTGCTGGCCCAGAGTGTCGCAGGCGGCACCGCCCGCTCGAGCGGCCACGAGACTTCAATGGCAGCAGCTGCGCCTCTAACCACCTGCTGGCGTTCCTCGGTTGAGGTCCTCTGTACTCCGCCCAGCCGGTCGAGCTGGCGAACGCTCAACGCGATGAGCTCGTGCACCAGCTCACCGAAGCTCGCTGCGTTCATCACCAGCGCCCGATGCGCGAATTCCTTCGGCCGCCAACCAAGGCCGCCATGCCAGACAAAGGCTTGGGGATCGCGCAGGAGTAGACGAAGCGAGGTAGAGGACAGCGGCTGCTCGAGCGCCCGCAGGATGACCGGATGGTTCGGGGTTACCAACCCGTCGAACGAGTTCAGCTCGCCGCTCAGCGCCGCTCGCCAGGTGGCGCGGCTCCTCGACACCTTGGGGTCAGCTAGCGCGTCCGTCGGGCGCGACAACAACCGGTCGGCCTCCGAGAAGCAATGTATCGGCACTCGCAGCCGCGCCAGCTCGACCTCGTCCTCCTTGGGCCACAGCGGGCTGGCGGCCTGTAGCCCGCCGCGCACCGAACGACGGCTGCGCGACAAAGCCAGGTGCCGGGCATGGCCACCGATAATGTTGAAGTTGGTTCGATCGATCTCGGTCACCGATCGCGGCTGCAGCTCGCGCCGCGGGACGACATGATTGGGTACAAGAGGATCGTCGCCGCCGGTGCGGGGCCAGGACCTCACCGACAACCCGATCAGCCGGGCGGCCGGACGAGGGCTGGCGGCAAGCTGATCGGCCGAACACCACACGACCGAATTGGCGGCGTCACCCTCGTCGGCGACGCGTAAATGCTGCAGCGACATGGCGAGTGCCTCGGCCGGCGAGGCACGCAGCGCATCCTTCCAGATCTTGAGCGCATCGGGACCGAGGAGCAGTTCGCCCAGCTCGAGCGGTTCGCCGATTCCCTTGTGGAGACGGCGGAGGATCGGCAGCAGCACGCGCTCGGCGAGATCACCGTCGCCGCGTCGCGACCGGGTATTGGAGAGCGCCGTTTCCCAGTGCACCAAGGTATTCAGCGACGCGGCCGGCCGAATCCCCTTCGACCAGTCGGCCGGGAGGAATTCAAGCAGTCCGGCTTTCGGGAGTCCCAGAAGCAACCGCCGGACGCGATCCTGGCTCAGCCCGCGCAGTAAGATGTCGGCCAACGCCGCGCAAGCCTGGCCTGCGGCAGTCGACAGCGCCGGAATACCACCGGCGAAGTGGATCGGCAGCGCGGCTTCCCGGCGCAGCACCAGCATGTGTTCGTCGTAATCGCCCATCGATGTGCTGGCGATGGCAATATGAGAAGCCGGCACCGCGTTGGTGCTCATGAGCTCTCTCGCCCAGCGCAGCGCCTCGATCACCTCGCTGCGGTGATCGGCCACTGACTCAACCCGGCGGAATTCAGGTGTCGCAAGGGACCGCTCGGCCAGATGGCCGGCGAACCACTTCCGGTCAACATCTCCAGACGTCCGCCACTCGACATGCGGCACGAGAGCATTGATCAGTGGACGCCAAAGCGGCTCGATATCGACGATCCCGTCGAGAACGATCGGCCCTAGCAGCTTCGGGGCCTTGGCAGCACGCGCAACAGCACGATTGCGCAAATCGGTTGGGAGCAGCCAAGCCGCCGGGAGCTGGCGACGGATACAGGCCTCAATGCGCTGCAGGTCGGCCATCTGCTCGCCATGCCCGGCCCGGGAGTTTAGATCGAGACCGGCGTTCCAGATTTTCCGCAACGTCTCCATTACCGCCCGTGGCATGCCGGGGAGGCCGGCAATGTCGTTGAACGTGCTCAATCCCCCTTCGACCAGCGCCGCTCCGATAAGGGGAAACAGCATTTCGGGCGGCGCCATTTCGACGAAGCCACCGCACAACCGGGCGGCCAGTTGAGGAAGCATGAGGACTTCGCAGCCAATAGCATTGACGCGAGCGGCGGCGGCACGCTGCATTCGATAAGCCAGCAGCCCTGAGACTACCACGGTCCGACGCTGAATCGGTCTGCCTGCATCACGATGCACTTGGTCGCCTCCAGGCTAATACACAGACTGGCGCTATTAATGGTGCACTCGCCGTGCCGATGGAAGTGGCCCAGGCTGTCGCTCCACTCGGCAGCCGCGTGGCTCTGACCTTCAGCGTTGGCACCCCAGAAGCTTTGTTCATCTTGGGACCTTTGTTGTTCATGGTTGGCGCCTTCTGGTGCCCGCATCGCGTAGCCGTGCGCTGGGTCAAGCCGACCTCCCTACAACCGCTTTCGGCCGCACTACCTACTTGCGCCTGTTGTACGCGCACGCCGCTTCGGCTCCTGTAGTCCAGCGTCGAGGGCGCTGGCGATATCGACACCGCTTAAAATGCGCTCTTCAATGAGCCGCTCTGCCAGCTTGATAGCAAGCTTGCGATCAGCCTCGACAATGGCAATGGAGCGCTTCAGCAACCTTGTAAGCTGAGCTTCAACGAGCGTCATGACTTCGGACCGACGCATGCCCATCGCGGGCATGTAGACAAGGCCGCCGCGCAGCCCCTGCCGTTCGATTGCGCTCAGAAGGATACTCGTGGCGTTGGCGAGGTCGCTCTCGGCGCCGGCATTGGGGCCCGATCCGAGGACGATGTCGGCGGCACGGCCGCCCAGGGTGGTCGTGACGATGTCACAGATCCGCTCCCAGGTCGGCACGATGCTGGCCATCAGCGTTTTGGTGTGACCGCCGCTGTCGTCATTGGCGATGATCGACACGCGCTCCACCCTGATACCCAAACGATGCGCCACGATGGCGTGGCCGATCTCATGAAGCGCGATTGTGCGGATGTCCTCAACTGTCCGCTCGTCGCGTGGCAGCATTTGCTCGAGCAGATCAGAAAACTGGAGAGGGCGTCGAACGGTTCGCGCGACCGCCAGGGCTTCCTTCGTCCAGCCCTCCACCATTGCGGGCGTCGAGCCAC
This sequence comes from Devosia sp., assembly GCA_039934955.1. Lineage (GTDB taxonomy): Bacteria > Pseudomonadota > Alphaproteobacteria > Rhizobiales > Devosiaceae > Devosia_A. The sequence goes on along the minus strand of JBDTLB010000033.1, from coordinate 68 downwards.
GAGCCAGCCGCGCCAGCCTTCCGAGTTCGGCATCCGTGAGGTCTTCCCTTAGGTAAAACCTCAGCAGG
>JBDTLB010000032.1:0-2540 GCA_039934955.1 Devosia sp. | reverse complement strand
TGTTCGATATCGGTGGCGGCTCGTCGGAACTGGCCTGGCTCGATTTCCGCGGCGGCCGGCCACGGCGGCAGGGCCGTATGGCGGCTTCGATCCGCTCCTGGCAGTCGCTGCCGGTTGGGGTCGTCTCGATCGCAGAGAAATTCGGCGGCATCGATGTGACCCCCGAAACCTTCGAGGCGATGGTCGCCTACGTTGCCAATCACCTGCGCGAGTTCAAAGGGCGCGGCAAGCTGCGCCAGATGATCGCTGAACACCCGGTGCACCTTATCGGCACCTCCGGCACCGTCACGACCCTGGCGGGGCTGCATCTCGGGCTCGAGCGCTACGAGCGACAGAAGGTCGACGGGCTTTGGATGAATAAGGCCGAGGTCGACGCGACCATGAACGCGCTGCTCGCCATGCCGTTCGACCGGCGCGTCGCCCATCCGTGCATCGGCCGTGACCGCGCCGATCTGGTCCTGCCCGGTTGCGCTATCTTCGAGGCGATCCGCCGGGAATGGCCGACCGAGCGGGTGCGCGTCGCCGATCGCGGCCTGCGCGAGGGCATTCTGATTTCGCTGATCGACGAAGATCGCGCCGCCGGCCGCCGGCCGCAGCTGGGGAGACGCTGATGGTCAAGACCACCAATATGGGCGGTGGCACCGGCCGCAAGTCGGACCGTGACCTAAAGGTACGGGTCAAGACGTCGAAGGGACGCAAGATCGGCTCGACCCTGTGGCTGCAGCGCCAGCTCAACGATCCGTATGTCGCCAAGGCCAAGGCCGAAGGCCTTCGCTCACGCGCAGCATACAAGCTGATCGAGCTCAACGAGCGCTACAATTTGCTGCACAAGGGGCAGCGCGTTGTCGATCTCGGGGCCGCACCCGGCGGCTGGAGCCTCGTCGCGGCCCCCATCGTCGGCACCACCGAGGCAAATCCCCTGATTGTCGGGATCGACTTTCTCGACATGGATCCAATTCCCGGCGTCGTCCTGCTCAAGAAAGACTTCAACGACGCCGATGCCCCGGATCAACTGATCGCCGCACTTGGCGGACACAAGGCGGACCTCGTGCTCTCCGACATGGCGGCGCCGACAACGGGCCATCGCGCCACCGACCACATCCGTATCATGGCGCTGGTCGAACTCGCCGCCGACTTTGCCATCAAGGTTCTGGCGCCGGGAGGCGCGTTTGTCACGAAAGTGTTCCAGGGCGGCACCGAGCACGAATTACTCGGGCTGCTAAAGCAGCATTTCACCACGACCTTGCACGCCAAGCCCCCAGCCAGCCGCACCGGCAGCGCCGAGACCTATCTCGTCGCCAAGGGGTTCAAAGGGTAGCAGAATACCGCACTTGAAAAGTGTACACTAAATATGTACATTTTTGAGATGGCGCCGTGGACTTCGAATGGGATGAGAGCAAGCGGCAGGCCGTCATGCGCGAACGTGGCGTCGACATGTTGCGCGCTGCACGGGGTTTCGAAGGAAAGGTTGTGACGCGGATCGACGATCGCGCCGACTGTGTCGAGGTTCGGGAAATCTCGCTGGGATTGGTGGGTGACGAGTGTTTCGTGGTGGTTCACACGCGCCGAGGCTCGGCGATCCGGCTCATCACATCGTGGAGAGGAGGTCGTGATGAGCGATCGTACTATGAGACGGGCGTCGCTTGACGATATCCGGAAGATGGAGGAGCGGGGCGAGCTTTTTCATGACCCGGACGCGCCGGAAGGCGAGAGTCTGGGCGCAGAGTTCTGGGCTAAGGCCGAGATCGTCGAACCGCACCGCCCTCGGTCGGTCCACCTGAAGCTAGATCCCGACGTCTTCGAATTTTTCTATAGCGAGAGCCACGGCAAGGGCCATCTGACCAGGATGCAGAATGTTCTGCGGTCCTATGTCAATGCACGCCGCCAAAGCTGACGCTCATTCCGCCGCGGCCTCGATCGGCCGGCCATGTCCGGTGAGATGGCTGCCGGCGGACTTCGGTAGGAAATAGAACAGAGCGGTCGAGACCAGCGTCACCGCGGCGATGACGAAGAACGCGGCGTGGAAATCACCCAACAAGGGCCCGCCGCCATGCGTCAGCCGCATGCCCTCGAGCACCCCGCCGCCCAGCGCCACGCCGAACGCCAGCGACAGCTGGATTCCGACCTGGCTGAGGGCGGTCGCCTGCCCGGCGTCCTTGTCATCGATATCGGCGAAGGTGAAGGCGTTGGTGGCAGTCCAGAACACCGACTGGAAGAAGCCGGTAATGACGAGCATCGCCAGCATCAGCGGCAGCGGCGTGCTTGGAGCGTAGATGCCCATTGCGGCGACACCGACGACGGTGAGGAGAGTCGCGATCACCAGAACAGCGCGAAAGCCGAGGCGATGCAGGATCGGCTCCGCAAAGAATTTTGCCGTGAAAGCCCCGACCGCAGTTGCGAAAGTGATCGAGCCGCTCTGGAATGGCGTCATGCCGAAGGCGAGTTGCAGCATCAGCGGGAACAGAAACGGCATGGCGCCGGTCCCGAGCCGGAAGAACGTTCCGCCAATTTGGGTGATGCGGAACAGCGGGAAGCGGAAC
>JBDTLB010000031.1:0-12206 GCA_039934955.1 Devosia sp. | reverse complement strand
TGGCCGATGATGTGTGACGAAAGCTCGGTAATCGCGAGGCCATGCTTGGCGGCGACGCCGTTCAACTCGTCGGCGTAGGTCTTGCTGGTCGCAGCCTTGTCGACATCGATCAGGCTCGACGCCCAGGTTGGGATCTGCACGCCCTTATAGCCAAGGCTGGCGGCCCATTTGCACATGTTGTCGAGGTTGTCGAAAGGCGGCTTGTCGCCCGCGAACTGGGCGAGGAAAATCGCCGGCCCCTTGAGTGTCTTCATGATGCGCTCCCTGCGGGCCGACTTCGGTCGCCAGCCTCTGATGTACGTAACCGAGGGCAGGACACTCGCCAGCGTTGCCCGAACTGTCAAGACGCGCGGGCCGCTTCAGCCGCGTCACTTCAGCTGAAAACGGAGGACCGGCAACCGGCCCTCCGCGTCGATGCTCGCGCCGAACGTCAGGCTATTTGAGCAGCGCCAGCGCGTCCCTGGGCTTGAGGGCCTTGGGGCGTTCGCACCTGGTGGTAAGGGTGATCACCTTGCCCGTCTCACCGGCCTTCAGCAGCGACGTCATGATGTCGACCGCATGCAACGCCACGTCGAGCCCGCAGCGGGCGGCCCGGCCCTTGTCGATCGCCTGCATCATGTCCGCGAGGCCGGCGGTGCGGTAGTTGGCACGCGGGGTCGCCGTATCGAGACCCTGATTGGCCTTCCCGAACGGGTGGTCCCATGGCTCGACCTTGGTCTTGGTCCCCGACTTGTCGGTGATCACCACGTCGCCGCCAAAGAAGTTCGGATCGGGCACATAGACCGAGCCCTCGGTGCCATAGAGCTCGATATTATGGTGACCATGGCTGAACACGTCCCAACTGGCGCCGATAGTGACGATGGCGCCATTGTGGAACTCGAGCACACCGTGGATCGTGGTCGGCGTTCCGACTTTGACCTTCTTGCCGGTCATCGGCACGCCCGGTGTCGTCACCGTGCGCGTCTTGCTCGCCATGCCGGTGAATGCTGTAACACGAGCCACCGGCCCGATCAGATGAATGAGGTCGGTAACGTAATACGGCCCAACGTCCAGCACCGGACCTGCGCCAACCTGGAAGAAGAAGTCCGGATTGGGGTGCCAATGCTCCATGCCGCGGCTCATCACATGCGTGGTGCCCGACGTGATCTTGCCCAGCTTGCCGCTGTCGATCAGGTCACGCACCTGCTGGTGCGCTCCGCCGAGGAAGGTGTCGGGCGCCGAGCCGACGCGCAGACCGGCCTTGTCGGCGGCCTTTTTCAGCGCCTTGCCCTCTTTGAGGCTTAAGACGAACGGCTTTTCTGAATAGGCGTGCTTACCCGCCGAAATCGCGTCCATCGACACTTGGTAGTGCGTCGACGGCACCGTCAAATTCACGATGACGTCGATCTCCGAGTTCTTGAGCAGCTCGTCCGGCGTCATCGCCTTGACACCAAATTCCTCGCTGCGCTTTCGCGCGGCTGCCGGAATGATATCGGCGACGCCGCGGACTTCCAGCCCCTTGAACAGCGGCGCGAGCCGCAGATAGGCACTCGAGATATTGCCGGCACCCATGATGCCGACGCCATATGTTTTGGCCATTTTCGCTCTCCCCCTTAGCTCCAGCTCACGCCCATTTCTTCACGGCATCCATCGAGCGCCGGGCAAACCGGATCGCGTCGGACGGCTTGTCGTGCTCCGCCACGAAATACTTGGCCTTGGTCTTTTCCTGGATCGTCTTGATCAAGGACTTCCAGTCGAGCGTGCCCTGCCCAACATCGGCCCAGCCATCCTCGTCGAGCGTTTCGCCGGCCGGTGCGATGTCCTTGACGTGCACGGCCGTGATGCGGTTGCCGAACTTGTCCATCCACTTCACCGGGTCTTCGCCGGCCTTGACCAACCAGGCGAGATCCATCTCCCACTCAAGCGCTGGCGAGGCGCCGAGCAGCGTCTCGATCGGAGTCTTGCCATCGGCGCCCTTGGCGAATTCCCAATGATGGTTGTGGTAGCCGAAACCGACGCCCGCCGCGTTCAGCGCCTTGCCGATCTTGGCGAGGCCTTCGCCAAGCTGCGACCAGCTCCCTTTGCCTTCGCGATAATCGGCTGTCGGCGGCGCCGGGCAATAGATCGTCTTGATCCCAACGGTCTGGGCGATCTTGATCGCCGCGTCAGTGTTCTCGAGCGCGGTATAGCCGATATGCGCGGTCGGCATCGTCAGCCCGGCGGTCTTGAGGCTGGCGGCGAGCGCCGCCGGATCGGCGAACTGGCCGCCCCAGCCTTCGACCTGGGTATAGCCGAGTTGTTTGAGGGTCTTGAGCGTCTCGTCGAGCGACTTTTCGTTGCGGGCGCTATAGAGCTGGTAGGAGAAGTCCATCATGATCTCTTTCTAGGATTTGCGCCCGCCGCGGCGTGGGCCGGAGCGGGTCACTTCAGGTTGGTCGTGCAGATACCGCGAAAGGACCGCTGGGATCGCCGGCGGCCTCAGAGGAAGATAACTAGACGCGCGCACCGCTGGTCTTGTCGAACAAACTGCCGCGCGCCGGATCAAACCCGATCGTGACTTTCTGGCCGGGCGCCAGCGCGATGTCCGACGAGCAGCGGAACGTCACCGACTGGCCGCCAACCTTGGTCCATGCCACAGTCTCTGAGCCCATCGGTTCGACGATTTCAATTTCGCTCTCGATCTGGAACGGCATCTTCTTGGCGTCCTCGCCGACCGCGATATGCTCCGGTCGCACGCCCAGAATGCCCTCGACAGCACCACTGGCGGTTCCCGCGAATTCATAGGCGCCCAGCGGCACGTTGAGACCGCCCAGCGTAAAATTCGTCCCCTTGATCTCTCCGTCGAGCATATTCATCGACGGCGAGCCGATGAATCCGGCGACGTAGAGGTTGACGGGCTTGTTGTAGACCACATGCGGCGTATCCAGCTGCTGGATAATGCCGTTTTTCATGACCGCGATACGGTCAGCCAGCGTCATCGCTTCGATCTGGTCGTGCGTCACGTAGATCATGGTGTTCTTCAGCCGCTGATGCAACCGCTTGATCTCGACACGCAGATCCGAGCGGAGCTTGGCATCGAGGTTGGACAGCGGCTCGTCGAACAGGAACACGTCGACGTCGCGCACAAGGGCGCGGCCGATGGCAACGCGCTGCCGCTGCCCGCCCGAAAGCTCCATCGGCTTACGCTTCAGCAACGGCTGGATCTGCAGAATCTCAGCCGCGCGCGCGACACGCTGGTCGATCTCGTCGCGCTTCATCCCCGAGACGCGCAGGCCGAAGCTGAGGTTTCGTTCCACGGTCATTTGCGGATAGAGCGCGTAGGACTGGAATACCATGCCGATACCGCGGTCCTTTGGCTCCTCCCAGGTGACGTTCTTGCCCTCGATAAAGACCTGGCCGGTCGACGGCTCGAGCAGACCGGCAATGCAGTTGAGCAAAGTGGACTTGCCGCAGCCCGAAGGCCCCAGCAGCACGATGAACTCGCCCTTGCCGATGTCGAGGTTGAGAGATTCGAGAACCTTGACGGTGCCGTAGGCGACCGACAGTTCCTTGATCTGAACGCTGCTATCCATGCGAGGACCTAACCCTTGACTGCGCCGGCGGCGATACCGCGGACGAACAATTTGCCGGAGACGAAGTAGATGAAGAGCGGAACGGCGCCAGTAAGGATCGTGGCTGCCATGTCCACGTTGTATTCCTTCACGCCCTCCAGCGAATTGACGATGTTGTTGAGCTGCACGGTGATCGGGAAGTTCGTCGTGCCGGCGAAGATCACGCCGAACAGGAAGTCATTCCAGATACCCGTCACCTGCAGGATGAGCGCCACTACGAAGATCGGCAGCGACATCGGCATCAACACCTGCCCGTAAATGCGCCAGAACCCCGCCCCGTCGACACGCGCCGCCTTGAACAACTCCTGCGGGATCGACACGAAATAGTTCCGGAACAACAGCACCAGGATCGGCATGCCGAAGATGGTGTGGATCACGATCACCGCCCACAGCGTTGAGAAGATGTGGAGATACGCCGTGATGAGCACCAGCGGATAGAGCATCACCTGGTAGGGGATGAACGAGCCGACCAGCAGCACGGTGAAGAAGAAATTGGCGCCCTTGTAGGGCCACATGGCGAGCGCGTAGCCCGTCACCGACGCCACGGCAATCGATACGATCACCGACGGCACGGTGATCTTCACCGAATTGAGGAAGCCGACCTTGATACCGTTACAGTAGAGACCGGTACACGCCGTATCCCAGGCCTTGAACCATGCGTCGAGGGTTGGACGGGTGGTCGGCACGAACAGATTGCCCGTGCGGATCCCCTCAAGATCCTTCAGTGACGTGATCACCATGATGTAGAGCGGGAACAGGTAGAACGACGCCGCAAGGATCAGCACCGTGTAGATCAGGATCCGCGACGGGGCGAACGGGTTGCGCCGCTTCTTGCCTTGCGGGCCGACCAGCGCCTCATTGTGCGCCATGCTCCCCGACATCGATCCGGCCATTGCCATGGTCATTGTGTTTTCCCTACGCCCGTCGCTTGCCGCCGAATTCGACGATCGCCCACGGGATGAGAATGATGCCCGTGGTCACCAGCATGACAGACGATGCAGCGAGCCCCTGCCCCAAGGCGTTCTGGAACATGTTGTCGTAGACGTATTTGGCCGGCATTTCCGAGAACAGGCCCGGCCCGCCCTGCGTCAGCGCAACCACCAGATCGTAGATGCGGACCACGCCCGACGCCGCGATCACCAGCGTAGTGATCAGCACCGGCCGCATCATCGGCAAAACGATCGAGATGTAGGTCCGCCATTTCGGGATGCCGTCGATGCGCGCGGCACGCCAGATCTCCTCGTCGATACCGCGCAGACCTGCGAGCATCAGCGCCATGATCAGGCCGGTGCCCTGCCACAGCCCGGCAATCACCAGCGTGTAGACGACCATGTCACGGTTGCCGAGCCAGTCGAACGTAAAGCTCGTCCAGCCAAGGTCGCGGACGGCGCGCTGCAGCCCGAACGTCGGGTTCATGATCCAGGCCCAGACGTGGCCGGTGACGATAAAGCTCAGCGCGAAAGGATAGAGGAAGATCGTCCGGAAGACGCTCTCGAAACGGATCTTCTGGTCCATGAACACAGCCAGGAGGAACCCGACCACAAACGAGAAGAACAGCGAGCAGACGCCATAGACCGCGAGGTTCTTGACCGAAATCGTCCAGCGGACGGTTTTGAACAGGCGCTCATACTGCGCCCAGCCGATGAAATTATAGGTCGGCAGCGCCGCCGAGCGGGTAAAAGAGAAGGTGATCGTCCAGATCGTGCAACCGATGAAGGCGCCGATCACGACAAGGAACATCGGACCCGAAGCGATCTTGGCGGCCGCGAAGCGGGTCAGCCAATCCGGCCGGATCGTCTCGCCGTTGCGGACGTTCCACTGCAAGATGTTGTCGCCGGCCACCACGATGCTGTAGAGCGCAGCCGCGCCAGCAGCGAAAGCCAGGACGAGGGCCGATGCAAGGTAGGGCGGGAAGCCGGCCGGGCCGAGGGCAAGGATCAGTCCGATCACACCCGCAACGCCGAGCAGGAACGCTCCGGTGCGTTGGTAAGACTGCGAGAGGATGGCGCCAAGGATCGACAGCACTGGCATCGCCCAAATGGCGGTCGCGACCTGGTTCTGCCAGGTCGGCGGCTTGGGAACATCGCCCAACAGGACAAAAGCGAGCCCCGACGCCGCCGCGAGAAGGCCAACCCCGAGTGCGACCAGGCGCAATATGGCGGCGAGACCCGGGTCACGCCTGGGTTGCGAAATATGATCCGCGGAACTTGACGCCGTGGTGGCCGTCATTCGCAAATCCCCCGATTTCAAGAGAAAAAGGGCCAGCCCAGCTCTCGCTGAGCCGGCCCCGTACTATTCAAGAACTAACGCGTAACCCGTTCAATCTCAGAGCGGGGGCGCATTCTTGATGATGTCGGCGAACTGCGCCTGAGCTTCATCGATGGTCACATTGTGATCGGCGAAGAAGTTGTTCTCGAGGTCGCGGATCTGGTTCAGCGAGTCACGATCGAGCATCTGGCTGCCCGACGGGAACGCTGCGCCCGACTTCAGGATCGCCAGACCCTTCTGCATGCAGTCATTGGCCTTGCTGATATCAACGTCCAGACGGATGGGCAGCGAGCCCTTCTTCAGGTTGAACGCAACCTGAGTGTCCTTGTTGAGCAGGGTCGACGCCAGCACCAACTGGGCCTTCTCGACGTCGGGGTTCGTGTTCTTCGGGAAGTAGAACACGTCACCGCCGGTATCGAGGACCGGGTTCACACCCAGGCCCGGAAGGCAGTCGAAGTCCTTGCCGGCAACCATGTTGGCCACCGAGAATTCGCCCGAAGCCCAGTCGCCCATTACGTTGGCAGCAGCTTTGCCCTGGATCACGAGAGCCGAGGCGTCGTTCCACTGCGGAACCATGGTGGCCGGGTCGACGACGTTACGGGCCGCGTCGAAAGCCTCGAACACCTTGCGGTATTCAGGGCCTGAAGCGAGCGCCACGTCACGGCCCTTGTAGACCTTCACGTAGTTGTCGGTACCGGCAACGGCCACTTCGATGTCGCCGAGCAGGGTCTGCACCGGCCAGCCATTGGCAACCGCCAATGGAACGACGGTCGGAGCCTTGGCCTTCAGGTCGGGAACCGACTTGACGAACTCGAACCAGTCCTTCGGAACCGGCAGGCCGGCATCCTCATAGACGTGGCGGTTGATGTACATCCACTGGCCCGAATGAAGGTTCACCGGCACGCAATAGACGTGACCATCATAGGTGCACGACGCGAGCTGCGACGGCGGATTGATGATCTTGTCCCAGCCCTCTTTCTTGGCCAGGTCGGTCAGGTCGAGCATCAGGTTCGCCTTGACGAGATCGTCGGCATCCTTGCCCGGGTTCAGCTGAGTGGCACCCATCGGGTTGCCGCCGAGAATACGCGAGATGATGATCGGGCGGGCAGTATCGCCCGAACCGGCGATGGCGCCGTCAACCCAATGATTGCCCGTCGCATCGAACGCCTTGGCGAATTCCTTCACCGCGGCGGACTCGCCACCGGAAGTCCACCAATGCGTGACCTCGAGATCGGTCGCGAAGGCAGACGTGCTCAGCATCAGAGCGGCCGCCAAACCGGCGACCACCGTAAACTTCTTCATAGTGTATCCTCCCAACGTTAACTGGACGCGGATGCTTCCAGCCCCTGCTCCGGCCTGGCGGCGACCTTCTTGAGAAGTCTCCCGACCGGCGGCGTGAAATCGATTACACGAAACCTCCCTCGAGATCAATGCAATCGATTGCATGAGTTTCAGACACTTCTTGCGCGCCTGTCAAGATCGAATTAGACACGCATGTTGAGACAGCGCGGAGGGCGTTGTCACCGATCGAAAGTTTCCGAAACTGCCGACAATCCAGGATGTTGCGCGCTACGCAAAAGTGTCGGCCGCAACCGTCAGTCGCGTCTTGAGCAATCCGTCCCGCGTTTCGGAGGCGACGCGCGACCGGGTAAATCAGGCTGTCCGCGAAACCGGCTACGCGATCAACCAGGCCGCTCGCACATTGCGAATGCAGCGCGCCAAAACGATTCTCACCGCGATGCCGGGGATCGGCAATCCGTTCTATTCAACCATCCTCGAAGCGGTGGTCGCTGAGGCCACTTCGCGCGGCTACGGCGTCCTCGTCACAGGTCGCCTCGGGGACGATCCGGCACGCTGGCTGTCTGACTATTTTTTGTCGAACCGCGCTGATGGGCTGCTTCTTTTCGACGGCTTTCTCGACACGCGCCGCCTGCATGGCATTTCCGGGCAAGGGGCCGCGCTGCCCATGGTTGCGGCCTACGACGAACTGCCAGACCCGCAGATCAACTCGGTAATCACCGACAATTTGCAGGCGGCCGAACGCGCCGTGCAGCACCTCTATGACCTCGGCCATCGCCGGATCGGTCACATCAGCGGCCCCTCGCGCAATACTTTCCCCAACGAACGCCTTGTTGGCTACCGCAAGGCCATGTTCGAGCACCGGTTGGACGTGCGCGAGGACTGGATCCTGGCGGGCGACTACACAATGGAGAGCGGCAAGGCCGCGGCCGACTATTTCGCGGGCCTCAAGGAGCGGCCGACCGCGATTTTCTCGGGCAATGACGAGATGGCGATCGGCCTGATCGCAACATTGCGCCGCCACGACATCGAATGCCCGCGCGACATCTCGGTCATTGGGTTTGACGACATCGGCGTCGCCCAAAACTACGCCCCTGCCTTGACCACCATGCGGCAGCCGCGCGAGCAGATCGGCCGCATCGCCACCGAGACGCTGATCAACATCCTTGAGGGCAATAGAACGAGCCTTGATCCGGTGCGCGTCGTGCTACGCTCCGAACTGATGGTGCGCGAAAGCACGGCACCGCTCCACCGCCCGTGACGCGGCGCCAAGAAGCAGCTAAATCCACCCTCGTGGCCCCGTAGCTCAGCGGATAGAGCAGCAGCCTTCTAAGCTGTTGGTCCCAGGTTCGATTCCTGGCGGGGTCACCACTCGACGAGGCCATCATCGCACCGGTCGGAACCATCGAGCTCCTGCCTTGGGACGAAAGCGGCCTCGGACTGTAACGGGCGATGAATACCCCGGTGCAAAAGCTCTATCTCGGCGGTCCCGAAACCGAGGCCAAGCTGTTCGACCGCCAATCGCGCTACCTCACCTATCATCGGCCCGGCGACGTCGAGATGCTGCGCGTCATGATCGACGGCGCCGTTGCCGGCTCGGCCGGCTACTGGCAGCGCGAGGCCGAGGGCGAAGCCGGGTACGAGATTGGCTGGGAGATTCTGACAGCGTTGCAGGGCCGCCGTATCGGCAGCGCCGGGACGGAATTGCTGGTCGCGCGGCTGCGACCGGTCGCACGCCATCGCTTCGTCTACGCCTATCCAACCCCCGAAAATGCCGGCTCGAACGGCATTTGCCGCTGAAAACCGCCCTGGCTGCTGAACCGGCATCGCGGCGCTGATCGGCAGCAGCTGAGCGCGCCTAAAGGTCGAACTCCATTTGCGGGTTGGGAACACTTGATTCCGCCATCTGCTTGGCGCGCCTATCGGTCCAGTGTCGGTCGAGCCAGACCGCTAGCGTCCGCAACGATTGGCGCTGCAACGAATAGACATTCTCGCGGCCTTGCTTCTCCTCGACCACAAGACCCGCCTCGCGCAACAGCCGCAGATGTCGCGACACGGCGGGCCGGCTGATCGCGAACGCCGCCGCGAGTTCGTGTACCGGCCGCGAGCGCTCGTTCAGCAGTTCGACCAACTGGCAGCGCGTCAGATCGGCCAATGCGGAAAATTGGAGAGCGGGTTGCATGACCTTCTCGTAACAAGATCGTTACGCATTATACGTAACCAACCGGTTACGCGTCAAGACAATGTGAAAGGGTTCATTGACGCTAACCCTCGAAGGTTCGCCTCATTAAGCCATAATCAAACGCTTGCTAGCGCACTATCCAGCGTGAAGGAGGCGATGACAGGTGAACATTTCGGCGCATTATTCTGAGGCTCGCCCGTGGTGGCACCACAGAAGGCGATTTTCGATTGCCGAACTCGTCGCCGACGGCATCGTGCACGGCATCGGCATCGCCTTTGCCCTCAGTCTGGGCACTGTCCTGATCGTCTTCGCCGCAATCGGAACTGCCCGCCCGGAACTGCCCGCCATTATCGTGTATCTGGCGACGCTGCTGACCGTGCTCGGCGTCTCGCTCGCTTTCAACCTCGCGCCGACCAATGGCTTCAAGAAGGTGATGGCGCGGCTCGACCAGGCGGCGATCTTCCTATTCATCGCGGGCACCTACACGCCGTTTCTCGCTGTCCTTGGCGGCACCCGCGATGGGCAATTGCTTACGGTGTTGGTCTGGGGCGCCGCTATCGTCGGCATCGCCCTCAAGCTGATCGTGCCGCAGCGTTTCGGCCGGCTTGCCATCATCCTTTATCTGGCCATAGGGTGGAGCGGCGTTCTCGTCTTCCCAACGCTGGCGAGCGTGCTCCCCCCGGTCAGTCTTTGGCTGGTTGTCGGCGGCGGTATCGCCTATTCGGCCGGCATCATCTTCCATCTGTGGGAGCGGCTGAAGTTCCAGAACGTGCTCTGGCACGTCTTCGTCGTGGTAGGAGCGAGCCTCCACCTATGGGCGATCTTCGACTGCATGGTGCTAAGCCGGCTCTAACCGTGGCTGGCCAAAAAGCGCCCTCTTGGGAACGATCGCCCAGAGCGTAAGAAGAGCTCGATCCAGACTCGCCTACTTGGCGGCCCCGACCCGCGACTGCTCGAATCTGTCGCCGGTCTTGAGCCCGATCTCGACCGACCGTCCTCCCGCAATCTCCAGCACAAACTGTACCGGCACCTCCGACGAAATCGGCGTCGTGTCCTTCGGCCGGGCGTTGACGTGGATGGTTCTGACAATCCCGTCGGCCGAGATGAACACCATATCGAGCGGGATAAGCGTGTTCTGCATCCAGAACGAGGTGAGCTGCTCGTGGTGGTAGTCGAACAGCATTCCAGCATCCGGCGCCAGCGAGGTGCGGAACATCAGCCCGCGCTCGCGCTGCGCGTCAGTGTCAGCAATCTCGATATTGAAGGCGAAGTCGCCCTTCGCAGTGTGAAGCACAGCCCGGTGGTCAGCGCTGCATGCCGTCGCAGCGCTGAGCACAAGCACCGCGACAGCCAATCGCATAACCGCAACAGCCTTTTTCACGATGCCAGAAATGTCCATAAAATGAAGGACTTAGTGTGACGACGGGGCGTCGCCCCAACCGTCCGGCCGAATCTCGGCGACCATCAGACCCTTGGGACCGATGCCGTAGCGGACCAGCACGTACTGCCCCGGCCTGAGCTCGGTGATACCGAACCGGCGCAGCGTTTCCATGTGCACGAACACGTCGGGAGCGCCCTCGCCCGCCGACAGGAATCCGAAGCCGCGAATGCGGTTGAACCACTTCACTTCGAGCCGCTCGAGCTTGCTGGTCGGCTCCACCGTAACGTGAGTGCGCGGGGCCGGCATCTGGGCCGGATGGCGCGCCGTCGACTCGTCCATCGACAGGATGCGGAACGCCTGCAGCCCACCCGGACGGTTCAGCGCCTCGACGACAACCCGAGCGCCCTCGTAGGCGGTCTGGTGGCCATCGCGACGAAGGCAGGTGACGTGCAGCAGCACATCCGGACGCCCATCATCGGGAACGATGAAGCCAAACCCTTTGGCCACGTCGAACCACTTGATGGCGCCCGCAATTTCGATGACATCGAGATGAGCAGATGCGTCAACGTCAGTCACGACGCCGTCAAGCAAACGGACTTCTGGCTTGTCGCCTTCGGCCGGAAGTTTAGCCGCCATGCCGCCAACGCCTCTTCGCAACTGCCCGGTCGCAAACCCGGGTACGCATTCGTTAGACTCACCTTGGCCGATTCAGATTCAAAAGTTAAGGAGTCGTTGCAAGTTTGTTGGGCAACCCGCTCACCAATTCACTGCACTGTTGCGCCGATAGCGCAGAGGCGCCAAACCGTGCCTCCAACACGTGAAGGAATGAGACGATGAAATACCTCCACACGATGGTGCGCGTCACCGACATTGATGCAAGCAAGCGCTTCTTCTGCGATGGCCTCGGGTTGCGCGAAGTGCGTCGCAGCGAGAACGACGCGGGACGTTACACACTGGTGTTTCTCGCGGCGCCGGGCGACGAAGACGCGCAAATCGAGCTGACCTTCAACTGGGATCCCGAGGTCTACACCGGCGGGCGCAATTTCGGTCACCTCGCCTATCTCACCGACGACATCTATGCGCTATGCCAGCATCTGATGGACATGGGCATCACCATCAACCGCCCGCCGCGCGACGGCCACATGGCCTTCGTGCGCTCACCCGATGGCGTCTCCGTCGAGCTGATTCAGAACGGCTCTCTGCCACCGCAGGAACCGTGGCTGTCGATGCCCAACACCGGCAAGTGGTAACCCTCAGCGGTTGGCCGGTCGAGCCGCCTTCGGATCGACATCGCGGTCGGCCCATCGAGCCCGCTCGGGATCGATTGACCCGAGGACAAAAGTGCCTTCCAGAGCAAAATAAGACACCGCTAACCACCCCGCTTAGGTCCCGCTTCACCGCGTTTGCCTAAGATTGTTCCGAACGCCGCCGCTCGCGGCGGTGTCTCGGAGCGTGTGTGATGCGGCGGATATTGTTGGGCCTCTTT
>JBDTLB010000030.1:0-46821 GCA_039934955.1 Devosia sp. | reverse complement strand
TTTGTGCGCGGCGTCTGCGATCGCTTCGCGCGGCACGGCTATCTCGCCATCGCGCCGGCGATGTTCGACCGCGTCGACTATGGCTATGAAAGCGAGAATTACGCGCCCGAGCAGTTCGCCATCATCGGCGAGATGATGAAGAAATTCGACCCGGCCGCCGCGCTGTTCGACGTCGAGGCGGCGGTGGGCGCCGCCAAGGCCGGCGGCAAAGTCGGCATGACGGGCTATTGCTTCGGCGGCGCCACCACCTGGCGCGCAGCCAATGCCGGGCTCGGCCTCAGCGCCGCCTCGGGCTATTACGGCGGTGGCGTGCCCAACTACATCGATCTGGCGCCGGCCATCCCGCTCGAGATGCACTATGGCGACCAAGACACCGGCATTCCGCTCGAGCAGATCGAGGCGCTGAAGACGCGCTACCCGGCCGTCGGCATCTACACCTACCCGGCCCAGCACGGTTTTTGCAATTCCGACCGGCCCGACAAATTCGACGAAATGAGCTGCAAGAAAGCCAGCGCGAGAACGCTGGAGTTTTTTCACAAGCATCTGGCGTGAGCGCTGGTTTTCCCTCCCCCGAGTGGGGAGGGCGACGCGCTTGGCGAGCGCAGCGCGCCTAGCAAGTCGGGGTGGGGGAGTGTGGATCATCTCCGTCTCCCCCCACCCAGCTTCGCTAGGCCACGCGGCCAAGCTTCGCTACCCTCCCCACGCGGGGGAGGGAAAAGCGCTGTGAGATCGGGTGCCATGGCCAATCAAAAACTTCATTCTATCAATGTCACCGCCGCTCTCGCCGCCGCCCGCGCCGCGCCGCTGTCGGCCAAAAAAGCGCTGCTCGCGGCGCTGCTGCTCGATGCCGAGGCCGACCGGCTGTTCGCGGCGTCCGGCGAAACCGATATCCTCGATTTCCGCGCCCGGCTGGCGGCAAAATCCGACGCATTGGCGCTGGTGTTCGCACTCTGCGCGCTGCGCCCGGACGGCCCGCATCTGGTGACCGAAGCCGTGCAGGTGCCGATCGCCGACTATCCCGGGCTGAGCGTGCAGGACTTCATGGTGAGCCTCTACAACGACCACAGCGTGCAGCGGGTGCGGATCGCGGTTGGGGATGAACGGCACGATGTGCACGAGGTGCTGGCGGCAGCGTTTGAGGCACTGCGCGCGTAGACACCACGATTTCCCTCCCCCGCCGCGTGGGGAGGGCGACGCGCTTGTAAGCGAAGCGAACTAGCAAGTCGGGGTGGGGGGGATCTCGGTTCCACACCGACTCCCCCCCACCCAGCTTCGCTCGGCTTCGCCAAGCTGCGCTTCCCTCCCCACGCGGGGGAGGGAAACCGACTGCCTCAGTGCGCCTCGTCCCAATTGTGTGCGGCGTGCGCATCGACCTTCAGCGGCACCGTCAGATGCACGGCCGGCGCGGCAGCATTTTCCATGATTGACTGGATCACCGGCATGGCGGCGGCTTCGGTGCCGGCATCGACCTCGAAGATCAGCTCGTCATGCACCTGCAGCAGCATGTCGGCGACGATCTTGGCGCGCCGCAGTTCCGGCTCCATGCGGATCATGGCGCGGCGGATGATGTCGGCGGCAGAACCCTGGATCGGCGCATTGATGGATGCGCGTTCTACAAAGCTGCGCTCCGACGGATGCGCCGAATTGGCGTTGGGGAAGGCGATCTTGCGGCCAAAGATGGTGCTGACGAAGCCGTCGGCCTTCACCCGCCGCCGCTGCTCCGCCATGTAATCCTGGATGCCCGGAAAGCGCGCGAAATACGTCTTGATGTACTCGCCGGCCTCGCTGCGCTCGATGCCGAGCTGGTTGGCGAGCCCGAACGCCGAGATGCCGTAGATGATGCCGAAATTGATCGCCTTGGCGCGCCGCCGCACGTCGCTCGGCATGTCTTTCACCGGCACGCCGAACATCTCGCTCGCCGTCATGGCGTGGATATCGAGGCCCTCCTCGAACGCATCCTTCAGCGCCTGGATGTCGGCAATGTGGGCGAGGACCCGCAGCTCGATCTGACTGTAATCGGCCGAGATCAAGACGCGCTCCGGCGGCGCCACGAACGCCGTTCTGATCTTGCGGCCGTCCCCGGTGCGCACCGGGATGTTCTGCAGATTCGGGTCGTTCGAGCTGAGACGCCCGGTCAGCACCGAGGCCTGCGAGTATGATGTGTGCACGCGCTTGGTGCGCTCATTGATGTAAGCGGGCAGGGCGTCGGTGTAGGTGCCCATCAGCTTGGTCAGCTGCCGCCAGTCGACGATCTTGCGCGCCAGCGGAATGCCCTGCGCGGCGAGCTCCTCGAGCACGTCGGCGCCGGTCGACCATTGCCCGGTCTTGGTTTTTGTGCCGCCGGGCAGGCTCATCTTGCCGAACAGAATATCGCCGAGCTGTTTCGGCGAGCCGAGGTTGAAAGTCTCGCCCGCCAGCTCATAGGCCTCGGCCTCGTAGCCGGCGGCGCGCTGCCGGAAATCGCCGCTGAGCCGGCTGAGGATCGCCCGGTCCACCGTGATGCCGCGCGCCTCCATCCGTGCCAGCACCGGCGTCAGCGAGCGCTCCTCGGTCTCGTACAGCGTCGTCATGCTCTCCGCCACGAGCCGCGGCTTCAGCAGCGTCCACAGCCGCATCGTCAGATCCGAATCCTCGGCCCCATAGCGCGCCGCCTCCGGGATGCCGACTTCGGCAAAGCTCTTCTGGTTCTTGCCCGAGCCGATCAGCTCCTTGATCGGAATGCCGGCATGGCCGAGCCAGTGCTCGCTGAGTTCGCCCAGGGTATTGAAGCGCGTGCCGTCGAGCACGTAGCTCAGCAGCAGCGTATCGTCGATCGGATCGATCGCGATGCCATAGCGATAGAACACCCCCATATCATATTTGATATTGTGGCCGATCTTCAGGATGGAACGATCTTCCAGCACCGGCTTCAGCAGCTCCAGCGCCCGCCGCGCATCCATCTGCCCATCGGTCGCGGCGCCAAACATACCATTGCCATTGGTGTGGCCGAGCGGCAGGTACGCACCCTTGCCCGGCGCCGTCGACAGCGCGATGCCGACGAGATCGGCCACCTGGTTGTCGAGCCCGGTGGTCTCGGCGTCGATCACCACGCGGCCCGCCACGTAGATCTCGTCGATCATCGCCAGTAGCCCGGCTTCGTCGGTGATCGTCGTGTAGGCGGCATGCTCGAGCGGCATCGCCTTGATACGCGCTGCCTCGTCCGCCGCGTGCAGCACCGCCGCCTTGCCGCTCTTGCCTTCCGCCTCGAGCCGCTCCTTGCGAGCGACGGCCTTCTGCGCATTGTCAAAGCCCACCGGCTCGGTCGGCTTGGCGCTGAGCTCGGGGTCGGCCTCCCAATCATCGGGGTTGACGTCGAGCAGTGCGCCGAGCCGCTTGGCGACCGTGATGAATTCCATCGCCTTGAGGAACGGCATCAGCTTGCCGGCCTCGATCGGTACCCGCACCAGCGCGTCGAGCGACAGCTCCACCGGCACATTCTGCGCCAGCGTCACCAGCTTCTTTGAAATCAGCGCCAGCTCGCGATTGTCCTCAAGCGTCTGCCGGCGTTTCGGCTGCTTGATCTCGGCGGTCCGCGCCAAGAGCGTCTCGACGTCGCCATAGAGGTTGATCAGCTCGGCCGCGGTCTTGACGCCGATCCCCGGCACACCCGGCACGTTGTCGACGGCGTCCCCGCACAACGCCTGAACCTCGATCACCTTGTCGGGCGTCACGCCGAATTTTGCAAACACTTCGTCGGGCCCGATCCAGCGCAGCGGCGGCTGTCCGGGCCGGATGATGGTGTCGAGCAGCCGGATCGAGCCGTCGGGCTCGACCAGTTGCATCAGGTCCTTGTCGGATGACGCGATCGTCACTCTGCCGCCCGCTGCCCGCGCCTGCCGCGCATAGGTGGCGATGATGTCATCGGCCTCCCAGCCTTCCATCTCGATCGAGGGGATCGAGAATGCCCGCGTCGCCGACCGCGTCAGCGGGAACTGCGGCACCAGCTCTTCGGGCATCGGCGGCCGGTGCGTTTTGTACTCGGTGTAGATGTCGTCGCGAAACGTCTTGCTCGAATAGTCGAAGATCACCGCCATATGGGTCGGCGCGTCCTCGCCCTTGAGGTCGGCCATCAGCTTCCACATCATCTCGGTAAAGCCTTTGACGCAGCCGACCGGCAATTGATCGGTCTTGCGCGTCAGCTGCGGCAGGGCATGAAAGGCGCGGAAAATATAGCCCGAGCCGTCGACGAGGAGCAGATGCATGAGTGATTCCAAAGGCTGAGGCGCGCACCTTAGTGCATCATTTGTTCACGCTAAAGGGTGGCAGCGAACGTCCTTGCACGCCGCCAATGTTCGTTTATAGTGAACCGTATGGTTCAGTATAATCAAACCCGTTTCGATGCCTCGTTCGCCGCGCTTTCGGACACCACCCGGCGTGGCGTTCTGGAACAGCTCGGGCGTTCGGACGCCTCGATCACGGACCTTGCCGAGAAATTCCACATGACCCTCACGGGCATGAAAAAGCACGTCAGCGTCTTGGAGCAGGCGGGGCTCGTCACCACGGAGAAAGTGGGGCGCGTGCGCACCTGTCGGCTCGGCCTCGGCCGGCTGCAGGAAGAGGCGGAATGGATCGACCGGTACCGCCAGCTTTGGGACGCGCGCTTCGACGCGCTGGACAAGATTGTCGAAGAACTCAACGAGAAGGAGAAAATCGATGGACGCAAAAAATGAGACTGGGGCCAGTCCCGCAAGAGGCCGCACAAATGTCGAACGGACCTCCGACCTTGAGCTGGTCGTCAGGCGTAGCTTTGACGCCCCGGCGCGGATCGTGTTCGAGGCCTGGAGCAAGCCCGAGTTGTTCAAGCGGTGGTGGGCGCCGGCCGCGGGCGTCCCGCTGCTGTCGTGCGACATGGATGTCCGGACCGGCGGAAAATACCGTCTCGAGTTCGGCCATGATTCCGCAAACTCCTTCGCGTTCTACGGCAAATATCTCGAGGTGATCCCGAACGCGCGGATTGTCTGGACCAATGATGAAGGTGAGGAGGGCTCCGTGACCACGGTGACCTTCGAGGAAAAAGACGGCAAGACGCTGCTGCTCCTGCGCGACGTCTATCCCTCAAAGGACGCGCTCGACGAGGCAATGACCTCCGGCAGCACGAGCGGGTACGTCGTGCAGTTCGAGCAATTGGACGAGCTGCTGGTCGCCTTGGGCACGCGCGCCTGACGCGCGTCAAAATGCGGAGGAAACCCCTGACGAAACCGCTGTCGCGACCCACCCGCCGCCGGAGCGGCGGCCCGCAAAACGTGCTACAGAGGCGCTGCGCGAGGTCACATGCAGCAGTCAGCTTCCGTATCGCCCGCCGCCCGAAGCCCCGAAATTCATCACCGGGCGACGCTCGATGAGACCCTCGCGACACTGACGACCACAACGTATGGCCTTGCCGCGAACGAAGCGGCAAGGCGCCTGCAGGCCAGTGGCCCCAACACCCTTAAGGCGGACTCGGATCACCAACCATTGGTGATCCTCCTGAACCAGTTCCGGTCGCCACTGGTCCTCATCTTGCTCGCGGCCGCGGCTCTGTCCTACGGGTTGGGCGAGGCCGATGAAGCCACCATTATCGCGCTGATCGTGCTCGGCAGTTCGGGGTTGAGCTTCTACCAGGAGTTCCGCGCCTCAAACACCGTTGCGGCGCTGCAGAAGCGGCTCGAGATCGAGGTGCAGGCGCTGCGCGACGGCAAGACCGTCGCGGTTCCTGCGGCCGAGATCGTGCCCGGCGACGTGATCGTGCTCGCTGCCGGCAGCCTGATTCCCGCCGATGCTCTGCTGATCGAGGCCACCGAGTTGCATGTCGACGAGGCGGCGCTGACCGGTGAGTCGTTTCCGGCGGCCCGGTCGGCGGCGCTGCCGCAGGGCATAACGACGCCCGACAATGACATCCACATGGGTACCTCTGTCCGCAGCGGCGCGGGCCGGGCGCTGGTGGTCCGCACCGGCGCAGCGACCGAATACGGCGCCATCGCAGCCTCGGTCGGACGCATCGAGCCCGAGACCAGCTTCGCCCGCGGCATCCGCGACTTCAGTTTGTTGATGACCCGCGTGATGCTGGTCATCGTCACCTTGGTGTTTGTGGTCAACCTGATCCTCGGCCGCCCCATCCTCGATTCACTGCTGTTCGCCGCGGCGCTTGCGGTCGGGCTGACGCCCGAATTGCTGCCAGCGATCGTCACGGTGACCCTGGCGCGGGGCGCGCAGAAGCTGGCCCAGTCCGGCGTTCTGGTGAAGCGACTGGTCTCGATCGAAAACCTCGGCGCCATGGACATCTTGTGCACCGACAAGACCGGCACGCTGACCGAAGGCGACGTCCGGCTCGACCGTGCCACCGGCTGCGACGACAAAGTGTCGGACGTCGTCCTGGGCCTCGCCTTCGTCAATGCCCGGCTGCAGATCGGCCTGCCCAATCCGCTCGACAGCGCAATCATCGCCGCCGCCGCCAACCGCGACATCAGCACCTACACAAAGCTCGGCGACGTCCCCTACGATTTCGAACGCAAGCGGCTCTCGGTGCTGGTCCGCGGTCCCGACGGCAACATCCTGATCAGCAAGGGCGCAGTCGCGAACATCCTCGCGGTCTGCGACCGCATTGTCGATGGCGACCACGCGATCGAACTGACGCCTGCCCTTCGTAAGCTGGAGGAAGCGCGCCTTGCCACCTGGAGCAACCAGGGGTTCCGTGTGCTGGCCATTGCCACCAGGCTGATGACGGCCAGCGACGCCTGCGTCGCAGCCGATGAATCCGGGCTCACGCTCACCGGCTATTTGCTGTTCTCCGATCCCCCCAAACCCGGGATCGCCGAGACCATCGCCAATCTTGCCGATCGCGGCGTATCGCTCAAGATCATCACTGGCGACAACCGCTACGTCGCCGCCCACCTCGCCGCTGCGGTGGGGTTGGCGCATGCTCGCCTGATCACCGGGGCGCAGGTCGACAAGCTCGGACCGCACGCGCTCTCCATCAAGGCGCAACGCACCGACATCTTTGCCGACATCACGCCCGCCCAGAAGGAGCGCATCATTATTGCGCTGCGCCAGGGCGGCAAGGTCGTTGGCTACATGGGAGACGGCATCAACGACGCGCCGGCATTACGCGCCGCCGATCTCGGCATCTCGGTCGACAACGCCGTCGATGCGGCCAAGCAGGCGGCCGACATCGTCTTGCTCGAACGCGATCTCAACGTCCTGCTTCATGGAATTGTCATTGGCCGCACGGCCTTCGGCAATACGCTCAAATACATCTCCATCACCACCAGCGCCAATCTCGGCAACATGGTCAGCATGGCAGTCGCCTCGCTGGTGCTGCCGTTCCTGCCGCTGCTGGCCAAGCAGATCCTGCTCAACAATTTCCTCTCCGACCTGCCGTTGCTGACCGTCTCGACCGACAAGGTCGATGCGGAAGTCCTGCGCTCGCCCGGCACCTGGGATTTCCCCCGGCTGCTGCGTGCCATGATCGGCTTCGGGCTGTTGAGTTCAGTGTTCGACGGCATCACCTTCCTCGTCCTGCTGTCCGTCTTTCACGCCGACGTTGCGACCTTCCAGACGGGGTGGTTCGTCGAATCCTTGTTGACGGAGCTCGCCATCGTCGCCGTCATGCGCACCAGACGGCCGTTCTACACCAGCCTCCCCAGCCCACTCTTGATCTGGACCTCGCTGGCTGCAGCAGTGATCGCTGTCGCGCTGCCCTATCTGCCCCTCGGCGAGGTCACCAGCTTCCGGCCGCTGTCCGCACCGCTGATGCTGACACTGCTGGCCGTCGTGCTCGCCTATGTGGCCAGCTCCGAGCTGCTCAAGGGACAAATCGAGACGCTGGCCCATTTGCGATGGCTGCCGTGGCGACGGGCCGCCGCTGCACCTCGTCGCAGGGGACGTTGACGCATGTCAAGTTGATCCACCATGGCATGGGATAATTTCGCCTGGGCGACGAGTCTCTTGGTCCCGTGACACCGCCCATCCGTTCGCTCTGCCGAGGACTGGCGGGCGACGTCCACCTTACGGCCGGAGGGCTTCCCATCCCATTGGCGACTCCGCCGCCAATGGGATGCGGCTTGCCGTTAAGAGACCGTGGCGGCCTTCAGCTTTGACAGCGCGCGGATCTTGACGCGCATGCTTGCCGGCTTGGCGGCGCCGGGCATCATTTCGCCAGTCGAGGGATTGCGGACCAGCGTGCCGGCTTTGCGCGCGGCCACTTTGAGCAGCGAAATCTTGAGCACACCCGGCAGGGTGAACTCGCCCACGCCGCGGGGATGGATCGAGCCCATCATTGCATTCTCGATCGTGGCCAGCACGCCCTTGGCGGTTTCGCGTGTCACGCCATTGGTTTCCGCAATCAGATTGACGAGAGCCGATTTGGTCAGCGCTTCCTTCACCGGCTGGATCTTGGGAGCGGCCGGCTTGGCCGACTTCACCGCTTTGGCCGGAGCCTTCTTAACGCGCGCTTGAGCCACAGGAATCTCCTTGAATAGTTGGGAATATCGCAAACCACCTACCGGAGAGAGCGTGTCACTGACAAGGGGTGCGCCAACAAGACGGTGGACGAACGCACAGGCTCAGCGAGGAGCGGACGCCAAAGAGATCGCCTGGCTTGGCCGGTCGATCGTCGCGTTGACACGACGGCGTCCCCTGTCGCCAAAAGCCGTCATCACTGTCCGGCGGGCTTTCGGCCCGCCGCGCGCTTGCCTCGGCCCTTGTCCTTTTGTGCGGGACCCAGCGATGGGGACCAGGGCTTTGGCACCTCTTTGTCGCGCGGCTTGTGCTTCGGCTTGAAGGCGGCCGGGCCCGGTGCGTTGCCGGCGGCCGGCGCAATCTTGACGCCCTTTTCGAGGTGGCTGCCGGCCATATGCGCCGCAAACGCCGCGGCCTTGTCGGCGGCGATCTCGAACCGGGTTTCATTGTCCTCGATCTTGATCGAGCCGACATCTGCCTTGGTGACACCGCCGGCCTTGCAGATCATCGGCAGCAGCCATTTCGGATCGGCGCGATGCTTGCGGCCGAGTGAGAGCGTGAACCACACGCCGTCGGTCATCCGGGGCGGACGCGGCCCTCCGGTCGGGAACGCCTCGCCGCCCTCGTTCGCCGCAAGGCGCTTGTCGCGCCGGGGCGCTTTGCCCGGACCGGTCGGGCTGGCCACCGGCATCACTTCTTCCGGTGTCGGCCGCGCGGCGAGTTGCTGCCTGAGGTATGCCGCAGCAAGTTGCTCCGGCGTCAGCCGTTCGAGCAGTTCGGCAACGAAGGGCGCCTCGGCGTCGTCTGGCGCCGGCGCCGCGACCGCGGCTTCGAGGATCTGCTGGCGATAGCGCGCCTCGATGGCGGCAATATCGGGGGCCGGGGTCAGGCGGGCCGTGAGTTTCGCAAACGACAGCACGCGTTCGGCCGCAAAGCGCCGGTGCTCTGGCACGATGAGAACCGACACGCCTTTGCGGCCGGCGCGTCCGGTGCGGCCGGACCGATGCAACAGAATATCGGGATTGGTCGGCAGATCGGCGTGGATCACGAGGTCGAGGTTGGGGAGATCGATGCCGCGCGCCGCGACATCGGTGGCGACGCACACGCGGGCGCGTCCGTCACGCATCGACTGCAGGGCACTCGAGCGCTCCGACTGCGCCATCTCGCCCGACAGCGACACCACCTGAAAACCGCGGTTGGCCAGACGCGCTGTCAAATGCCGCACCGCTTCGCGGGTATGGCAGAACACCAGCGCACTGGTGCTGTCCGAATAGAGCAGTGTGTTGATGATGGCGTGCTCGCGATCATCGCGGTGCACCAGCATCAGCTGATACTCGATATCGGCATGCGGCTCGCTGGAGGCCGTTGCGACAACGCGGACCGCATCGCGCTGAAAGGTCTTGGCCAGCTCGGCAATGGCGCGCGGCACCGTCGCCGAAAACATCAATGTGCGGCGCTCTGCCGGGGCGGCGCCGAGGATGAACTCGAGATCGTCGCGAAAGCCGAGGTCCAGCATCTCGTCGGCCTCGTCGAGCACCACGGCGCGCAAAATGCTGAGATCGAGCGAGTGCTTGTTGATGTGGTCGCGCAGCCGTCCCGGGGTGCCGACCACCAGATGCGCGCCGCGCTCCAGCGCCCGGCGTTCGGTGCGCATGTCCATGCCGCCGACGCAGGTCGCGATGCGGACATCGGCACCGGCATAAAGCCACGCCAGTTCGCGCTGCACCTGCATCGCCAGCTCGCGGGTTGGCGCGATGACCAGCCCCAGCGGCCGGTCGGTCGGCGCGAGGCGCTCTTGGCCCTCGAGCAACGTCGAGGCGATGGCGAGACCGAACGCCACCGTCTTGCCTGACCCGGTTTGCGCCGAAACCAGCAGATCGGCCTCGGCCCGTCCTTCCTCCAGCATGGCCAACTGAACGGGCGTGAGGTTGGCATAGCCCTGCGCGGCGAGCGCATTGGCCAACGGAACCGGGATGGAAGCCGGCAGGGCCGGGTCTTGACCGGAAAGTGTCATCGCGGAATCTCTGTGAACGTGGCGGCTAGTAGCACGTGAACCGGCCGGGAGCACCCATCTCGGTAAATCTGGCCCAAGTCGGTCTCTTCGGACCTGGTGGAGCCGCATGGACGGACAGGCGCGCGGACCGTAACATCGCGTACTGTTCGCCCTTCCCCGCGCCGGAGCCCACGAATGTCCGCCATCAATATCACCGCCATTGTCTGGACACTCCTCGCAATCGTGGTGTTTCCCACCCAGTTCCGCGTCACTGCGCCCTACGGGCGGCACACGCGCACCGATTGGGGGCCGTTGATCTCCAACCAGCTCGGCTGGTTCCTGATGGAGCTGGTGTCGCTGGTGGTGTTCGCAGGGCTGTTTCTTGCCGGCCCCAATGTGAAGACGGCGCCGATGTGGGTGTTCTTCGCGCTGTGGACCGCGCACTACGTCAACCGCAGCCTGATCTTTCCGTGGCGCACGCACACCAAGGGCAAGACCATGCCGGTGGCGATCGCCGGCAGTGCGGCGGTATTCAACATCGTCAATGGCGGACTGAACGGGCTCTATCTCGGCTGGTTCGGCGACATCTATCCGGTGTCGTGGCTGAGCGATCCGCGCTTCATCATCGGCCTTGCGGTGTTCATTGCCGGCGCCGGCATAAATTTGTGGTCCGACAACAAACTGATCGGCCTGCGGGCCGGCGGCGGGCAGGGTTATTCGATCCCGCGCGGCGGCGTCTTCGAATGGGTGTCGTGTCCCAACCATATGGGCGAAGTCATCCAATGGTCGGGCTTCGCGCTGATGTGCTGGAATTTGCCGGCGCTGAGCTTTGCGGTGTGGACCGCCGCCAATCTCATCCCGCGCGCCGTCAGCCATCACGCCTGGTATCGCCGGAATTTTGCGGACTACCCGCAGGCCCGCCGCGCCGTCATTCCGGCTCTGCTCTGATCCCGGGCTGATGTTCCGGAGCCAAACCTCACGGTCTGAGCGTCGGCGCCTTAGCCGGTGACCTCGCCAAGGATCCGCCGGAAATTGTCGAGTCCGGTCTCGCAGCCGAACAGGATCGGCTCGTTGCCTTCAAACTCGATCGAGGCAAAGCCGTCATAGCCGCTGCAGACGACGCGGCTGATCATGGTCCGCACATCGAGGTCGCCAAAGCCGAAGATCGACCCGAGAATGTATTGGTGATTGTAGGTCTCGAACCAGCCCGGACCGGGATATTCGCGGCGGACGGTGAAGTCCTTGAAATGCACGAAAGCGGCGTGCCCGAGGCTTGCGGTCGTCCCGATCAAGGCGTCCTCGTCGACGCAGAGGAAATTGCCGACGTCGAGCGTCATGCGGAAGTTCGGAAGATTGACGGCGTGCAGCAGCCGCTTGATCCGGTCGCTTCCGTTCATGAAGAAGCCGTGGTTCTCAACGCTCGTGGTGATGCCGTAGCGGGCCGC
Source organism: Devosia sp. (assembly GCA_039934955.1). GTDB lineage: Bacteria > Pseudomonadota > Alphaproteobacteria > Rhizobiales > Devosiaceae > Devosia_A. The sequence goes on along the minus strand of JBDTLB010000030.1, from coordinate 34,908 downwards.
ATGCGTGGCGATCTCGCCGCAGGCCTCGGCGATGCCGCCGAACTCGTGCTCAAACTCTGCAGTATCCTTCAGCCGCCGCGCCCACGGCACCACATCGTGCCGCAGGAAGGCAATGCCAAGCCGGTCGCATGTTTCGACGTAGCGTTTGGCGCGCTCGATCTGAAACTGCCGCTGCGCCGGGTCGATGAAGGTCGCCGAGATGCAGATGCCTGAAAGCGCCACGCCCGATTGTTCCGACGCCGTCTTGATCCGCTCGAACAGCGCCGCGTCCGCCCCGATCTCGAAAACAAGGTCGTCGGGCGTCGGCGCGAATGAGTGTGCCGCGAGCTCGATGTGCTCACCACCAACGCGCGCCGTCCACGCGAACACATCCTCGATCTGCATCTCACCCGCCGCCAGCAGGGGGCGAAAATTCCACGAACCGAAACCGATACGCACTCTGTCTTCCCCGAACTGTCCGAGCCCGACAAAAGACGGCGTCAGCCCGCTGTGTCAATGACGCTGTTGACACCCAATCCGTGCTGCGTCGCGACAAGGCGAAGGGGGACGCCCGATAGTGACATGGGCGTTTGCGCCCCGTTGCCCGCAAGGGCGTGATCGCGACAATGACCGCCACAAACCCGACGCTGTTCATGGTCGCGCTGGCAATTCGCGGCGCTCCCGAAGTGTTAACGCCCACTAACCTCTTGGGCCAACACAGCGCTGAGCCGCGACAAAACAGCGCGAAACGGCCGAAATATCCCTCCGTAACGCGAACCTGAACGGTGGATGAATGTCGGCATCTATATTATCGGAACGACGCTGCGCTCGGCGACTTGTGACTGCATCAACCAAAGGAAATCAAATGTCTGTTCTCAACACTCTCAAAATTGGCGGCCGTACCGCTTTCGTCGCTCTGGTCCTCGGTGGCGCCGCTCTCACCGCGATGCCGGCGCAGGCCGCGGGCTTTTCGTTCAATTTCGGCAATGGCTTCGAGCATAATGGAGTGATGCTCCAGTTCGGCAACGGCCACTTCAGGAACAATTACTGCCTGAGCAGCAGCGAAATTCGCAGCCAGCTGAGCCGCAACGGCTATCGCGACGTCAAGATCGTCAAGACGCAGTCGCGGCAGCGCGTCGTTGCCGTCGGCCGCAAGGGCCAGAGCTGGTACCAGCTGACGGTCAATTCGTGCTCGGGCGCCGTCGATGTGCAGAAGATCCGCCGCTCCAGCAACGGCAGCTTCTCCTTCGGGGGCGGCAGCGGCTACGATGGCAACAACGGCCCGTATCATGGCGACCATCGCGGCGATCACGGCTACGACAATGGCCACAACAACGGCTTCGACAATGGCAGCGGCTTCAGCATGAGCTTCGGCAACTGATTAGAAGACCATTCGTCGCAATGAAAGAAGGCCGGGCGCGTTGCCCGGCCTTCGTCATATCGGTCCGCCGTCAGCTGGACGCGCTCGTTTGACACTAGTTCGTCGCGACGCCGAGGATCGGCCCACCATGGGGCGCCTGTACCAGCACTGCCGTCTGCAGTCCCGCCATGGCGCCCGGCAGATCGAGCGAGATCGCCGAACCGGTCCAGCCGCCGAGCCGCTTCAGCGAATGCACCACATGGGTGTGCGGCAACGTGCGTCCGGTGTTTTCGCCGCGCGTCACCGGCACGTTGATGATTTTGGGATCGTACTGCACGAGCCAGACATCGGCGCCCGAGACCGGCGCCTGTCCGGCGCCCACACTCACGCTGCCGTTGGTCAGCGTGACCGCCGGGCCGCTCAGCGGCTTGGCAGCGCTGATGAGCTGCTCGACTTCGGCGAGGTTGATGCCCACCGCCGTGCTGGCGCCGTTGATCACCATCTGCGGCGTGTACGGCCCCTGCTGGCCAAGCGGCGGCTCATACGCCACCTGGCGGTCGGTGTATTCGGGGGCGTCAAAGCTGTCTTTCCAGCCGAGATAATCCCAGTAGGTCACGGCAAAGCTCAGCGCCAATACGTCGTCGCGCTGGCTGAGCTTGATGAGGTTGGCGTTGGCTGGCGGGCATGACGAGCAGCCCTGGCTGGTGAACAATTCGACCACCACCAGAGTCTTGCTAGCGGCGAGTGTCGGCGCGGTCAGTCCGAGTGCGGCGGTCGCGAGCAGCGCGACGCTCAGTGCTGCATGTTTCATCTGCGGTCCTTGATGGGTGCGGGAGCCTGCCCTAAGCCAGCATCATGACCGTCCGGTGCACCCGTGTTTAGGGTCTCGCACCGCCGTGATCGTTTGTTGAACAGTCGCTCGTCCGCGTGAACGGTCGGCAGCGCCGATAACCCGGTTCTATCGAACGAATTCGGGGATCGTAGTATCGAACGCCCGCCGGCTCAGCAGCTCGAGCGGCAGTTTAGTCAGCTCCTCCGAGAACACCTCGACCGCCCACGGCCCTTTGTAGCCGGTCGCCCGAATTGCATCGATGAAGCCGCGCCCATCCCAGTCGCCCTCGCCGCAGAAGCGTCGCGCCCGCGCCGGATCATGCAGCCGGCTGCCCGGCAGCGCGCCGTCATTGAGCTCGACGCTGACGAGGTAACGCAGCGGAATGTGACGCGCCGCCTCGAACGGAATCTTCAGCAGCATGAAGTGGACGATATCGAGGATTAGCCCGCCATTCTTTGCACCGGCGCCGTCGACCATCTGCAACGCCCCATCGAGCGAGGGCAGCATCGCCGAATCCATGAACTCGAAGCCGATCGTTGCGCCGAAATCGTCGGCGTCGCGGCAGAGCGCGCCGAACTCGTCGATCAGCCGCGGCATGGTGGTGGGCGTGCTGTAGAAATCGCCGACTTTGATGTGCTTGGCGCCGAGTGCCGCCGAGGCCTCGAGCAGCTTCCGGCGGCGGCTATCCGATTCGCGCCGGCGCGCGCCGTCGACGAACCAGTCGGTGAGGAACTCCAGTTCGAGATGCTTCATGCCGTTGTCGTCGAGAATGGTCTTGATCTCGCTGAGCGAGTGGTGGACCCGGATGTGCTCGAGGTCGGTGTGCCACAGCCCGATACCGCGGAACCCCGCTTTCGCCGTCGCCTTCACCCGCGCTTCGAAACTGTGTGGGCTGATCTCCGCCTCGCCGGGAAAAATCCCCGAATTGGTCCAGTACAGACTCATCAGGTCGGGCAGATCGGTCATGGCGGCGGGTCCGGTCGGGCGGGAGCGGGGAGGAGGCAGGCGCGGCGGCTATTCGTCAAGCTTGCCGCTGCGCATCTTCTTGATGCCGCCGCGCTTGACCTTGCTGTCGAGCCGCCGCGTCTTGCTCGCCAGCGTCGGCTTGGTGGCTCGCCGCGGCTTCGGCGGCACCGCAGCCTCCTTCAACAGCTCGACCAGCCGGGCAATGGCGTCGTCGCGGTTCTGGCTCTGGACCCTGAAGCGGTCGGCCGTGATGACGATGACGCCATCCCTGGTGAGCCGCGATCCGGCCAGCCGCGCCGCCCGCACAGCCACAGCATCGGGCAGCGAGGGCGAGCGGCGCAAATCGAAGCGGAGCTGCGCCGCACTCGACACCTTGTTGACGTTCTGCCCACCCGGCCCCGAGGCACGGATAAAGCTGATGCTGAGCTCGGACGGATCCAGCGACAGCGACGCGGTGATGCGGATGTCATCCATGCCGCCACCTTAGCGCATCTCGCCGGCCGCCGCGCGGGGCATTGAACGTGCCGGCGAGCTGCGGCAGTGTCGCGCCGGAGGAGACCGCATGGACTTTCGCGACGACACGCTCGAGCAGTTTGACGCGCAGGGCGCTGCGCCGCTGCCCGCCACCTCGGACACTGGCCTGGTTGGTCATGACGGTGCCCGCATCTGGTACGCGAGTTATGGTGCCGGGCCTGCCGTCATCCTGCTCCATGGCGGGCTCGGCAATGCCGGCAATTTCGGCCATCAGGTCCCGGCGCTCCTTGCCGTCGGTTATCGCGCCATCGTCATCGACAGTCGCGGCCATGGCCGCAGCACCCGCGACGCCAAACCCTATAGCTACGAGTTGATGGGGTCGGATGTTTTGGCGGTGATGGATCATCTCGGCGTCGACCGCGCCGCCCTTATCGGCTGGAGCGATGGCGCCTGTACGGCGTCAATTCTTGCCGACAGGCATCCGGAACGTCGCCGGCGTGTGCTTTTTCGCCTGCAATATGGATCCGAGCGGCACGCTGCCATTCGAGTTCACTCCGATCATTGGCCATTGCCTCGCGCGGCATCAGAAGGACTATGCGGCGCTGTCATCGGCACCCGAGGGGTGGGACAGCTTCTTCGAGGCCGTGGGCCTGATGCAGCGCACCAGCCCAACTATACCGCTGCGGACCTGGCGCGGATCGCTGTGCCGGTGGCGGTGGTTCTGGGGGAGGGCGACGAGTTCATCCGCCGCGAGCACGCACAATATCTGGCGGCCAATATCCCGGGCGCTACACTGACCATTTTGCCCGTCGTAACCCATTTCGCACCCCTGCAGCGGCCGGCGGAGTTCAATCGGGTGATGCAGGAATTCGCCCGGAGCGTGAGCTAGCCTCGGGGCCGCTGGACCTTCGGTTTGGGCAAGAGTGGAATGCTGCGCGGGACGTTTTATCGTCGGGAGATGGGACGTCCCGCGCAGCCTTCTCGGGGGGATGAGGCCCCACGAGAATTCGAAAGATGAAGCGCTTGCCTAGCGTGCGTTGGTCGGGTCGATGATCGTCACGACCTGCGTGATCTTGTTGGCCGGAAAACCGCTGAGCCTGGCGTGCTCCAGAACCGCAGCCTCGTCGTCCGCGATATAGACGCAGAACGTCTTGTCGGCGGTGACGTAGGAGTGGTCCTATTGCACGCGGGTCGCGATCAGCTTGAGGGCTGCGTTCGAGGCCCGGGCGATGGCGCGTAGCCCCGCCTGGTCGCTCAGCCCGATGCCCTTCACCTCTCGTTCGATCACGTAGCGTTTCATCTTAGATCCTAGCGTTTGGTGAGGCCGCCCGGCCTCACATCCCGTCCATCACGGCGGCGCACGACACGTCCGGGTTCATATCGGCGAACGGCCCGGTCGCATTGGCCTTCCAGGCCCACACGTGCAGTTCGTAGAACGCCGGCAGGCCATAGCGGTTGGGCGCGTTGGTGAAGCTGAACAGCTGTCCGCCCAGAGCCGCCGGACCCTTCGGCGTAATGTATTCGACGGCCACCAGAGTGAGCTTGCCGTCGGCGCCCGGCTCGTACAGCACGGCCTCCGGGTGATCGATCGCGATCGCCGGATCTTCGAGCAGCTTCTGGTTCACGTAATGGATGCCCATCGCGCCGCCATCGGTGCCCGACACACACGGGATCGGCGCGTAGCCTTCCGATGTTGCAACAGCCACATCGGCGAAACGTTCATTTGCATCTTTCACCTTGGCGCTGAGCGGGTTGGTCTCTGCGGCCGATGCCGACAACGCCATACCGGCGAGCAGCGGAAGAGCCATCAGGAGCAGCGCGGAGTGAACCAGCTTGCGGGTTGTATGACGACCGCTGGCAGCCTCAACACCTGCGACAGCCGAATTAATCCCGGCCTTTGAGAAATTTTGCATGGGTACCTCGTATTGACGATTGACTGAGCCCGGGCGCACAACGTCGCCGCGGTGGGGGCAACCATCTATATGGACCACCCGGAATGACCATGATCGAAATACCGGACGTTTTGACCGAAGCGCCGCGCCTGCCGCCGGCTGCGGATCGGGCCGAGCTTCTGTCAGACATCCTCGCTCACGTGCGGCTCTCTGGAGCGCTGTTCTTGCGGAGCCATTTTGGTGCGCCTTGGGCGCACGACTCGCCCGGCAGCTGCGTGCTTGCCGAACTGCTGGCACCCGGCGCCGAGCGGTTGATCGTCTTTCACACCGTGCGGCAGGGGCGTGCGCGGGTCACCGCCAATGGCCATGAGGTTGAACTCGAGGTCGGCGATTTTGCCATACTGCCCTCATCGCATCAGCATCTGATGGTGGGCGATGGCGTTGCCGTGCCGGTACCGATCGCCGAATTGCTGCCAACCGGCGCCGTGGAACGACATTCCAGTGCTGAGCTATGGCGGTGGCGGCGACCTGACGCAGATGGTTTGCGGTTATTTCTCCTGCGACGAATTGCTGTTCAACTCCTTCCTGCGCAGCCTGCCGCCGGTCATCAAGGTGCGCCCCACCGGGGCCACCGCCTCGCTGTTCGAGGCCGGTCTTGCCTACGCATTGGAGGATGGCGAGTTGTGCGGCGGCGTCACCACCACGCGCCGGGTTCCCGAAATGCTGCTGGTCGAAGCGTTGCGGCTCTACTCCGAGCAGAGCGAGGCGCCGACCGGTTGGCTCGCCGCCATCGGCGACACACTGGTCAGCCGCGCCCTTAAACTCATTCACGATGAGCCGGCCCGCGACTGGAACGTCGACGAACTGGCGCGCCAATCCCACACCTCGCGTTCAGTGCTGGGCGAGCGCTTCCGCGCTTTGCTCGGCCAGTCGCCGATCCGCTATCTGGTGGAGTGGCGCATGCAACTCGCCGCCGAACCGCTACGCGCAACCGATCTGCGGCTCGCCGCGGTGGCCGATCGCACCGGCTACGGCTCGGAAGCTGCGTTCAGCCGCGCCTTCCGCCGCCATGTCGGGCAAGCGCCCGCCGAATGGCGCGACAGCGTCCGGCCGAGGCACTAGCGCAAAAAGCCAAGGGCCCGCCGAAGCGGGCCCTTCAAAAATGCCGGGACGGCCTGGCGTGGCCTTACGGCACCTGGCCAACATTGGCCGGGCTTTCGCCCGGCGACAGCAGATAGCGCCAGATGACCGCCCCCAGCGCGCCGCCGACGAGCGGCGCGACGATAAACAGCCAGACCTGGCCGAGTGCGCCATTGGTTGCAAAGATCGCCGCCGCGATCGAGCGTGCCGGGTTGACCGAGGTGTTGGTGACGGGGATCGAGATCAGATGGATCAGCGTCAGGCCGAAGCCGATCGTCAGCGGCGCGAAGCCGGCGGCCGCGGCCTTTGACGTCGCGCCCAGAATGATCAGGAGGAACACCGCGGTCAGCACGATTTCGGTGACCAGTGCGGCCACCATCGAATAGCCGCCCGGCGACAGCTCGCCATAACCATTGGAGGCAAATCCGCCCGGCGTGTACCCGGTGACCCCCGACGCGATGACGTAGAGCACGGCGGCGCCCGCAATACCGCCGATCAGCTGCGCCAGCCAATAGGGGACGAGTTCGGTCCAGGCGAAGCGGCCCGCGACGGCGAGGCCCAGCGACACGGCAGGATTGAAGTGGCCCCCTGAAATCCCGCCCACCGCGTAGGCCATGGTCAGCACCGTGAGGCCAAAGGCCAGGGCCACGCCGGCAAAGCCAATGCCGACATTGGGGAACCCGGCAGCCAGAACGGCGCTGCCGCAACCGCCCAGAACCAGCACGAAGGTGCCGAGGAATTCGGCCGTAAGTTTTCGAAACATCTAACGCTCCTCCAGATTGCCCACCTGCAGGTGGTCCTTCACAGGCCAAGGGGTAGCGTGGCATAGCCATATCGGAAACAGGCGGTGGCCGCTTACACACCGCAGAGTGAGGGCTTCGGCCCCACGCCGGGTGTGTGTGGCTCACTGTCGCGCTTGCCCCAATGGCGCCCGTCGCCATCTTGTCGAAGCCGACACGGTGACCGACATCAGGCCAAACGGATGAAATGAGGGATGAAATGACTGATACTGGCGCAAAGCCGACCACCGGATCGACAACTGGCGCGGGTGCACCCGCCGCGAGCGACCGAAATTCGCTGACCATCGGACCGAATGGCCCGATCGTTCTCCACGATGTGCATTTTCTTGAGCAGATAGCGCACTTCAATCGCGAGAAGGTGCCTGAGCGGCAGCCGCATGCCAAAGGTGCCGGCGCGTTCGGCGTACTCGACATCAGTGAGGATGTCTCGCGCTTCACCAAGGCCGCCGTCTTTCAAAAAGGCGCCAGCACCGAGATGCTGGCCCGCTTTTCCACCGTGGCCGGTGAAATGGGCAGCCCAGACACTTGGCGCGATGTGCGCGGCTTTTCGCTCAAATTCTACACATCCGAGGGCAATTACGATCTCGTCGGCAACAACACGCCGGTGTTCTTCGTACGCGACCCGATGAAGTTCCCGCACTTCATCCGCAGCCAGAAGCGGCTTCCGGATTCCGGCCTGCGCGACAGCAATATGCAGTGGGACTTCTGGACCAATAATCCAGAATCCGCCCACCAGGTCACCTACCTCATGGGCGAACGCGGCCTGCCGCGCACCTGGCGCAACATGAACGGCTATGGCTCGCACACCTACATGTGGATCAACGCCCAGGGCGAAAAATTCTGGGTGAAATATCACTTCCACACCAATCAGGGCATGCAGTTCTTCAGCAACGCAGAAGCTGCCAAGATGTCGGGTGAGGATGCCGATTTCCATCGTCGCGACCTGTTCGAGGCGATCGCCCGCAACGAGTATCCGTCCTGGACCCTCGCCGTGCAGGTCATGCCCTACGCCGACGCGGCCAGCTATCGCTTCAACCCGTTCGATCTGACCAAGACCTGGTCGCACGCGGACTATCCGCTGATCAAGGTCGGCACCATGACGCTCAATCGCAACCCCGAGAACTTCTTCGCGCAGATCGAACAGGCCGCCTTCTCGCCCGGCAACACCGTACCGGGCATCGGGTTGTCGCCGGACAAGATGCTGCTCGGCCGCGCCTTTGCCTATAACGACGCCCAGCGCGCCCGCATCGGCACCAATTTCCACCAATTGCCGGTCAACCAGCCGAAAGTGCCCGTCAACACCTACATGTTCGATGGCCAAATGACCTACCAGCATTCGGGCAATGCGCCGGTCTATGTCCCCAACAGCGGCGGCCGTCCCTGGGCCGACACCACCGGCCCGGCCGAAGAGGGTTGGGAAACCGATGGCGACATGGTGCGCAGCGCCTACACGCTGCACGCCCAGGACGATGATTTCGGCCAGCCCGGCACGCTGGTGCGCGAGGTGTTCGACGACGGCCAACGCGACCGCCTGGTCGACACCGTCTCCGGCGCCCTGCTTGGCGGTGTTCATGGCGAAGTGCTCGACCGCGCTTTCTGGTACTGGAAGAGCATCGACGCCGAGATCGGACGCCGGATCGAACAGCGGGTGCGCGGCGCCAGCCGCTGACGGCTGCCGCCGTCCGGCACCATCGCGGGCTGCGGCGTTACCGCAGCCCGACTTCCTCCAAGAGCCCCTTGGCCTTGGCGTCGTAATAATAGCCGCGGGCATAATTGCGGACCGCCTGATCGGGGTTCTGCCCACCCACCAGATAGGCGCCGCCGAGATATTTGACCCCGTAGTGGAGATTGGTGTCGGCCTCGAGCAGGCCCGAAGCCGGGCCGCGATAGCCCATCGACTGCGCCGTGTCGTAGCGGATCTGCATCAGCCCGTAATAAGGACCATTGCGGGCCTTGGGGTTGTAGCCGCTCTCGCGCACGATCACCCGCCGGATCAGGGCCTCGGGCACGTCATAGTCGGCGGCGTAGCGGGCGATCATGCCGTCCATGCTCGACGGGCTGACCGACGGGGCGCTGGTGGCCATCGCTGTGCCTTTAGCAGCGCCGTCGTGCCGCGGCTTGATGCTGCTAAGCCCGGGAAAGGCCGTGCTAGTGCAGCCGGCGAGCAATGCCGCCGCCAGTCCCGCCAAAACGCCCACCCTGATCACGCGTGTTGCTGCCCGCACCCGTCGCCCGTCCCGCACGCCACAATGGCGCTTCCTACCATCCCCCGCCGTCCGATGAAACCGCGCGGGATTGCCGCGCCCTCCGCCTTCTCATTTGCCCGCGTAAGTGCTTGAAGGATCAGGGGCTCCACCTCTGGCGGCATGCACAATGGCAAAAACTGGCGAAAAGCGCGGCAGTCTGGGCCACAGGCTGCGCTACGAATTCGATAAATCCATGGCGGCTGGACCGATCGCCCTGATCGGCTGGCTCGCAATCATCTCGCTGCTCATCATCGCGGTCGCGGCAGCGGTGATCGCGCTGCTCCGCATCGCCCCTGATGGCAGCGATCCGATCGGCTTCGGCGAGGCCGCGTGGGAAGCCCTGATGCGCACCCTCGACAGCGGCACCATGGGCGGCGACGTCGGCTGGGGCTTCCGCGGTGTTATGCTGGCGGTGACGCTGGGCGGCATCTTCATCGTCTCGACACTCATCGGCGTGCTGTCGAGCGGCATCGAGGGCAAGCTCGACGAATTGCGGAAGGGCCGCTCGGAAGTCATCGAGAAGGATCACACGATCATTCTCAACTGGTCGGCCTCGATCTTCGACATCATCTCCGAACTGACCATCGCCAACCAGAGCCGGCGCCGGCCGCGCATCGTCATCCTCGCCGACAAGGACAAGGTCGAGATGGAGGACGAGATCGCCCGGAAGGTCCCGCGCCTCAGGAACACCCGCATCATCTGCCGCTCGGGCGATCCCACCGACCTCGGCGATCTGGCGCTCTCGGCGCCGCATGCGTCGCGCTCGATCATCGTGCTCTCGCCCGACGGCGACGACCCCGACAGCCGCGTCATCAAATCCGTATTGGCGCTGGTCAACGACCCCAAACGCCGCAAGGCGAAATATCAGATTGCCGCCGAAATCCGCGATGGCAAGAACGCCGAGCTGGCGCGAATCGTCGGCGGCGACGAGGTGCAGCTGGTGCTGGCCGATGAACTCATCGCCCGGATCGTCGTCCACTCGTCGCGCCAGTCCGGCCTCAGCGCCGTTTATTCCGAGCTGCTCGATTTCGACGGCTGCGAAATCTACACCACCGAGCAGCCCGCAATCGTCGGCTCGAGCTTCGGCGACGCGCTGATGGCCTATGATGCCTGCACGCTGATCGGCGTCACCGACCCCACTGGCAAAGTGTTCCTCAACCCGCCGATGGAAACCCAGATCCAGGCCGGCATGCAGGCGATCCTGATCGCCGAGGACGACGCCACCATCAAGGTCACCGCCAATCCACCTAATGTCGATCACACCGCCATCGCGCTGTACCGCCGGGAGGAAAAGGGCCCCGAGCGCACGCTGATGCTCGGCTGGAACCGCCGCGGCCCGATGATCGCCTTCGAGCTGTCCCGCTACGTCGCGCCGGGCAGCGTCCTGACCATCGCGGCCGATACGCCGGAACTGCAGATCGAGGTCGGCGCGCTGCTGATCTCGGGCCACAATCTCCAGGTCGAATACGGCATCATCGACACCGCCAGCCGCGCCGCACTCGATGGCCTCGATATCCCGGCCTACGACCACGTCCTGGTGCTCGGCTATTCCGACCATTTGAGCCCGCAGGCGACCGATACCCGCACGCTGGTGACGCTGCTGCAATTGCGCAAGATCGCCGAAGCCTCCGGCAGCCGCATCAATGTGGTGAGCGAGATGATCGATGTGCGCAACCGCGAGCTCGCCGAAGTCACTCGCGCCGACGATTTCGTCGTGTCCAACAAGCTCGTCAGCCTGATGCTGGCGCAGGCCAGCGAGAACGAGAACATCGGCGCCATCTTCGCCGATCTCCTCGACGAGCAGGGCAGCGAAATTTACATGCGCCCCGCCGAAGCCTATCTCGAGCTCAACCACCCGATGAGCTTTTACACCGTCACCGAAGCCTGCCGCCGCCGCGGCGAAGTCGCCATCGGCTACGTCAAGAAGACCGCCACCAAACCCGACGATCCCCGCAACATGGGCGGCGTCGTGGTGAACCCGAAAAAGTCGGAGACGCTGAGCTACGAAGCCGGCGACCGGATCATTGTGCTGGCCCGGGACTAGCTACAACGCGAGCGGGCGACCTATTCTCGACGTCATCCCCGCGAAAGCGGGATCCAGACCGCGTTCTCGGACGTCCATGCGCTTGGTCTGGATTCCCGCTTTCGCGGGAATGACGACGGGAGTTGCGAATGAGCGAGAAGAACTTTTTCGTCTACATTCTCGCGAGTCAGCGCAATGGCACGCTCTACACCGGTATGACGTCCGACCTGGCCGGTCGCATTTACATCCACCGCGAAGATCATCGCGGGTTTCACGCGCCGCTACGGCGTCCATCGATTGGTTTGGTACCAATGGTGTGAATTCTCCGAGCCCGCGATCCTTCGCGAAAAGCAGATCAAGAAATGGCGGCGCGCCTGGAAACTGGAGTTGATCGAAAAAGACAACCCCAACTGGGACGATCTCTACCCCAAACTGTCCGAATAGCTGGGAGCGGCCACACACAACGTCATTCCCGCGATGGCGGGAACCCAGACTGGGCCGTCGTCGGCATGGTGCCGGTTCTCAACTAAAAGTGCCTCTACTGGCAGAGTCGCGACGTACAGGTCTTGCCGTGGCAGGCGAGGTCAAGGTGCATATTGTCCTGGTGTTCGGCATCGGCATCGGGTCCCAGCACCGTCATGAAATGCGTGCATGCCGAATCGTGTGCGAAATGCAGGATCTGGCTGCCCTGCTCGGGCGTGCCCTTGTAGCCCGGCGCGATGCTGATCGTCCGGCCATCCTCCAGCGTGAAGCCCATGACGTCGAGCGCATCCGCGAACGCGTGAAAACTGAGATTGCCGGTCTTGGAGTGATTGACGTTCCGGCACTGATACGAGGTGCTGAGGTTGATCGTCTTGATCTGCGTCTTGTCATGCGCCTTGAGGTAGGAATCGACCTCCGCGATCCAGGCCGGAAACGCCGTCGCCATGCCGCAATCGGTGATCACCGGCGCATTGAGTGGGATTGAACGGCCATTGGCGCTGATCGCCTCGATCGCGAGCGGCGACTGGATCCCGCATTGTCCGTCGTGGATCGGCGGCAGCGCTTTGCCCCTGACCTCGCCGTTCATCACAGCGGGACACGCCACCTCATAGTCGCGCGGTGGCGGCGGAGGGGGCGGCGGTTCGCTCGAGGATGGCGCGCCGCTGGCCTCGCTCGATGCATCGCTGCCTGGTTCGCTCGAACTGCTGGCCTGACTGGATGAACTCGCGGGCGGTTCTGACGACGCCTCCATCGCCGCCGGCCGCTCGCGGGGCAGGGGCACAGCGTCACTCGCCGCCATCGTCACCTCCGCCGGTCGCGCCCGCGGTAACGGCACATTGCTCGCCGCGAAAGCCAAAACGGGCATTCCGGCGAGAACGGCGAACATCAACATCCGGTTCAGCATACACACCAACGCCCCTGCGCGGCCGAGGTTGCGCGCGCTCTGACGCCGAAGTGAGCGGCTTTGGGTTGCCGCGCCGGGCGCCCCCTTGCTACAGATTTCACAGCGACCCTGCGAGGGCCCGGAGGACCTTATGCCGAACTATCTGCTGACGGGCCTTGCCCCGGCTCTGTTCCTGCTGGCCGTCCCGGTGCTCGCGGCCGACACGCCGCCCGGCAAGGATCAGGCCATCGGCCAGCAATTCCGCATCAGCGCCGACGCGCTTCCGGCGCCCGGCGCCACACCTTCCGAGGCAGCCCCGCCCACCACGGTGCCGCGCGGTGCGCACGTCCCCGTAGCTCCCGAAGGTTTCAAGGTGTCGTTGTTCGTCGACGGCCTGCAGAACCCGCGGCGCCTCCTCGTGCGCGACGACGGCAATGTCTTTTTTTCGCAGCAAGAGCTTGGCCGCATCCTGAAGCTGCATGACGTCGATGCCAATGGCTCCGCCGATCAGGGCGGGCTGGTGATGGAAGGCGCGCTCAATCCGTTCGGCATCGCCACCATTCCGGCCGGCGAATTCAAAGGCGATCTGATGCTCGCCGATCAGGACGCTGTCTATCGCCTGCCGCTCGCCACCCGCGGCTACAATTTCTTCCAGGTGACGCCCGATGGCGCCTTTGGCGAGCCCAAGGGCCACATCACTCGTTCGCTGGCCATCGATCCCGCCAGTGGCGATCTCTATGTCGGTGTCGGGTCGATGAACAATCTCAGCGACAGCGAACCGCCGATGAAAGCCGCGATCCTCAAATTCAGTCCCGACGGCAAGACCCAGTCGATCTTTGCTATCGGCATGCGCAACGTGACGGGAATGGCGTTCCAACCCGGCACCAATGCGCTCTACGCCGTCACTATGGAGCGCGACGGCATGGGCGACGAACTTGTGCCGGACTATTTCACCCGCGTCGAATCCGGTGATAATTTCGGCTGGCCCTACCAGTATATCGGCGGCAACGCGCAACCCGAATATCAGGACAAAGGCCTCAAGCTCGTCGGCGCCAAAGTGCCCGACGTATTGTTCGAGGCACACTCCGCCCCGCTCGATCTCGCCTTCATTCCAGACAGCTGGCCGGCGGCCTATCGCGGCGACGCCATCGTGGCCTTGCACGGGTCATGGAACGCCGGCACGCCGCGCGGCTATAAGCTGGTGCGTGTCCACTTCAAGGACGGCAAACCCGATGGCAGCTACGAGAATTTCCTCACCGGCTTCTGGGTGAGCGGCACCTCGCCCGCCGAAGTCTGGGGCCGGCCGGCGGCGCTCGCCTTCGACAAGGACGGCTCGCTGCTGGTCGCCGACGACCTCGGCAACACCATCTGGCACGTCACCCCGCCCAAGAGCTGAGCCACAATGGTTTGGCGCTGCTTGGGGCAATCGCGTAAAAGTGTTTGTCGCACAATTCAACCCGCCGGCGAGGCCAAGCGTCGCACAGCCCGGCCTTTTGCTGTCCCCGGTTCACGCGCCGCGATAGGTTCGCTCTCCGGCGGCAGCGGGCATCCTTGAACTTAAGCCGGTGCCCCCCGTTGTGTTGGCTGATACAGGAGCGATCATGTTGAGCGTCACACCATTTCAAGCGGCAAGCCGCACGGGCGGCGCGCCATGCTGAGCATCGATCTGAGCGGCAAGCGGGCGCTGGTCACCGGCGGCAATTCGGGCATCGGCGAAGCCATCGCCAGATCCCTCGCCCAGGCCGGCGCCGACGTAGCGATCAACTATGTCAGCCATCCCGACGCCGCCGACGCCATCGCATCTGACATCCGGGCCAAAGGCGTCCGCGCTCTGACCATCCTCGCTGACATTTCCGACAGCGCCCAAGTCGACACCATATTCAAGACATTGGATGATTCGTGGGGTGGCATCGATATTCTGGTCAACAATGCTGGCATCGATGGTTCCTCGGCGCTGGCGTGGGACGCCGATCTCGACGCCTGGCGCAAGGTGCTCGAAATCAACCTCTTCGGCGCGTTCTATTGCAGCCAGCAGGCGCTGCGCCGGATGGTGCCGCAGAAATCCGGCGTCATCATCAACATGTCCTCGGTCCACGAGAGCATCCCGTGGAGCGGCTACAGCGCCTACACGGCCTCCAAGGCGGCGATCTCGATGCTGACCAAGACGCTGGCGCAGGAATCAGCGCCGCATGGCGTGCGCGTGCTCGCTGTCGCTCCCGGCGCCATCAAGACCCCGATCAACCAGAGCGTCTGGGGAGACCCAAAAGGTCTGGCCGACCTCGACCAGAAGATCCCGATGGGGCGAATGGGCGATCGCGACGAGATCGCCAAGATGGTCACCGTGCTCGCCTCCGATCTGGCGAGCTACGCGACCGGCACCACGCTCTTCATCGATGGTGGCATGACCGACTTCGCCGACTTCGCCCATGGCGGCTGAGATGACCTACCAACCCAATCAGGCGCCCGGCGGCCCCGGAATCGATCCCACCTGGTCCTCCAGCGCCAAGGACATGGTCAGCACTGCGCTGGGCTCCAGCCGCCTGTGGGCGACCTTCGGCTATGGCATCGTCAACGAGGTCTACTGGCCCTCCACCGGCCAGCCGCAGATCCGCGATCTCGGCTTCATCATCGCCGGTCGCAATGGCTGGACCGAGGTGAAGCGGGCGCAGCGCTATTCGATCTCGATGCCCAAACCCTACATCCCGCTGCCGCGCATCGTGCATCGCGGCGACGACTACCGGCTCGAACTCGAATTCCTCGTTCATCCGCACCGGGATGCGCTGCTCATTCGCTACAAGCTCGATGGCGATGATCTGAAGCTTTACGCCCTGTTGTCGCCGCACCTCAACGGCGAGCGGCACGAAAACACGGCGTGGGCCGGCGACGATCTGTCGGCCCAGCATGGCGACGTGGCGCTCTGTTTGCGCAATGACGGCGGCTTTACCCGCACCAGCGCCGGCTATGTCGGTACCTCCGACGGCTGGCAGGATTTCGACAAGAACGGCAAGATGGCCTGGACCTACCCCGAGGCGGGCGACGGCAATGTTGCGCTGATGGGCGAGCTTGCGGCCAATAGCGGCATCCTGGCGCTCGGCCTCGCCGAAACCGTCGAGGGCGCGCGCACCCTGGCGCGCTCGAGCCTGGCCGACGAATACGACGACATCGTTCGCATCTTCTGCGAGCAGTGGGAGGATTGGGGCAAGACCCTCGATATCCCGCACGCCTCCCCGGAGCTGAAGCGCGAAGCCGAACTCTCGGCGGCAATCATCAAGATTCACGAGGACCGCACCTACGGCGGCGCCATGGTCGCCAGTCTCAGCGTGCCGTGGGGCAGCAGCCGTGACGACCTTGGCGGTTATCATCTGGTGTGGACGCGCGATGCTGTCGAGGCCGCCTTCGCGATGATCGCGGTGGGGCAGCTCGCCGATGCCGCGCGTACGCTGGCTTATCTGGTCGGCACGCAGGCCGCCGATGGCAGCTGGGCGCAAAATTATTTCCCCGATGGCCGCGGCTATTGGACGGGCAACCAGCTCGACGAGGTGGCCTTGCCGGTCCTGCTGATGGCCAAGCTCCGCGCCGTCGGCCATCTTTCGGTCTCGCCGGCGATCGAGGCGATGGTCCGCAAGGCGGTCAGTTTCATCGTGCGCAACGGCCCGATGACCGATCAGGATCGCTGGGAGGAAAACGCCGGCGCCAGCCCGTTCACGCTGGCCATGACCATCTGCGCTCTGGTGGCAGCGGCCGATTTGCTCGACCCGGAAGAACGCGACTATGTCCTGTCGCTCGCCGATTGCTGGAACGAGCGCATCGAGAATTGGACCTACGCCACGGCCGGTCCCCTGTCTGCCGAACACGGGGTCGATGGCTATTACGTGCGGATTGCGCCGCGCGACGCCCAGAACGGCCTGCGCGGTTCGATCGACGTGCGCAACGTCACCGAGGGCCGCGTCGCCGCCAACGATCTGGTTGGAATGGAGTTCCTGTGTCTGGTTCGCAGCGGTCTGCGTTCGCCGAACGACCCGCGGATACTCAACACCCTCAAGATTGTCGACACGCTCCTCCGCCGCGACACCCCGAGCGGCCCGTCCTACTACCGCTACAATGGCGACGGCTATGGTGAGCACGCCGACGGCAGCGCCTTCGACGGCGACGGCATCGGCCGGCTGTGGCCGCTGCTCACCGGTGAGCGCGGACATTTCGCGGTCGCCGCCGGCGAGGACGCGCTCCCCTATCTCGATGCCATGTCGCATATGACCGGCCCGGGCGGCCTCATTCCCGAACAGATCTGGGACACCGACGCGATCCCCGCACGCGGCCTCGAGCCCGGCAAGCCCTCCGGCAGCGCCATGCCGCTGCTCTGGGCCCACGCGGAGTTTTTAAAACTCCTCTCGGCCCAGGCCGATGGCCGCCCCTCGGAATCTCTGGCCATCATCGACGAGCGCTACGGCGGCAAGCGCCCCAGCGCGGCCGAATGGCATTGGCGCGAGAACAGCCCCTTCGACACCATGCCGGCCGGCCGCACCCTCCTCATCGAGCGCCCCGCGCCGTTCGCGCTGCGCTATGGGTTCGATGGCGCCGCAACCACCGAGGCCCAGTCCGCTCCCGGCCCGCTGGGCCTGCACGCCGTACGCTTTGCCCCCGACAAACTCCCCGCTGGCGCCAAACTCTCATTCGCCTTCGAGCAGTCCGGGGCGGACACAGCGCCGATGACGATTACGATTGCGGCCGACGCCTAGGGAGTCTTGGAACCGTCCGAGCCGCTCCCGCCGCATTAATATAACCCCCCATAAACCACGTTTGCGCGGCCGATCCGGGCCTGCTATCAGCGGCACCAGCGACGCGTAGCGCGCGAACCCGTTACGCCGCGCAGCGCCTATTTCCGGAAATTCCAGCGGCGCTTAGCGCGCAAATAAGGCCAATGACCACCCCGCTCGACCACATCCGCAATTTCTCCATCGTCGCCCACATCGACCACGGCAAGTCGACGCTCGCCGACCGGCTGATCCAGCTGACCGGCGGCCTCGAGCTGCGCGAGATGAAGGAGCAGGTGCTCGACTCGATGGATATCGAGCGCGAGCGCGGCATCACCATCAAGGCGCAGACCGTTCGGCTGAACTACAAAGCAGCCAACGGCGAAACCTATGTGCTCAACCTGATCGACACCCCCGGCCACGTCGATTTCGCCTATGAAGTGTCGCGCTCGATGGCCGCCGTCGATGGCTCGCTGCTGGTCGTCGACGCCACCCAGGGCGTCGAGGCGCAAACTCTCGCCAACGTCTATCACGCACTCGATGCCGGCCACGAAATCGTCCCGGTGATCAACAAGGTCGATCTGCCCGCCGCCGACGTCGACAAGGTCAAGCAGCAGATCGAGGATGTCATCGGCCTCGATGCCTCCGATGCGCTCGAGATCAGCGCCAAGACCGGCGTGGGCATCGACACCGTGCTTGAAGCGATCGTCCATCGCCTGCCGGCCCCCAAGGGCGAGCTGAAGGCGCCGCTCAAGGCGCTGCTCGTCGACAGCTGGTACGATACTTATCTGGGCGTCGTCGTTCTCATCCGCGTCATCGACGGCACCATCAAGAAGGGCCAGCGCATCCGGATGATGAACACCAAGGCGGCCTACGAGCTCGACCGCGTCGGTGTGTTCACCCCCAAGATGATCGAGATGGCCGAACTCGGCCCCGGCGAGATCGGCTTTTTCACCGCCGCCATCAAGCAGGTGGCCGACACCAATGTCGGCGACACCATCACCGATGATCGCAAGCCCACCGAACACGCGCTGCCGGACTTCAGGCCGGCCCAGCCCGTCGTGTTCTGCGGCCTGTTCCCGGTCGACGCTTCGGACTTCGAGATCCTGCGCGAAGCGATGGGCAAGCTCCGCCTCAACGACGCCAGCTTCAGCTACGAGATGGAAACCTCTGCGGCGCTCGGCTTCGGCTTCCGCTGCGGCTTCCTCGGCCTGTTGCATCTCGAGATCATCCAGGAGCGCCTGAGCCGCGAGTTCAATCTCGATCTCATCGCCACCGCGCCCTCGGTGATCTACCAGATCGCGCTCACCAATGGCGATACGCTCGAGCTGCACAACCCGGCCGACATGCCCGACGTCGTCAAGATCGATGAAATCCGCGAGCCCTGGATCAAGGCGACGATCCTGACGCCCGACGAATATCTTGGCTCGATCCTGAAGCTGTGTCAGGACCGGCGCGGCATCCAGCGCAACATGACCTATGTCGGCAACCGCGCCATGATCGAATACGATCTGCCGCTCAACGAAGTCGTGTTCGATTTCTACGACCGGCTAAAATCAATCAGCGCCGGCTACGCCAGCTTCGACTACACGCTGGCCGATTATCGCCCCGGCGATCTGGTCAAGCTGACGATCCTCGTCAACGCCGAGCCGGTCGACGCGCTCTCGATGCTGGTGCACCGCAACGCCGCCGAAAACCGCGGCCGCCAGATGTGCGAAAAGCTGAAGGAGCTGATCCCGCCGCACCTCTTCGTCATCCCCATCCAGGCCGCCATCGGCGGCAAGATCATCGCCCGCGAGACGGTCCGCGCCATGCGCAAGGACGTGACGGCCAAGTGCTACGGCGGCGACGCGACGCGTAAGCGCAAGCTGCTCGAAAAGCAGAAAAAGGGCAAAGCCCGCATGCGCCAGTTCGGCAACGTCGAGATCCCGCAGGAAGCGTTTATTGCGGCGCTGAAGATGGACGATAATTAGCCATTAGCGGTTGGCCGAACGAGCCCCCTTGGGATCAATCGGCCAGAGCGTCAAAAAAGAGCCCCATCGCCCCCCTCGGCGGAGGAGAAAGCAAATTCTTGGGTTTGGCGCGGCCAAGCCCTTGGAATTTGCCAGAGAGGGGGTCGCTTCGCATCCCGCCCCCACCAGCGGTTGGCCGACCGAGCCCTCTTGGGATCGCTCGGCCAGAGCACAAAGAAAAACCCTTCCCTCGCCTCCGCTCCCGCCATACCCTCCCGCTCCAATCCACCCCGCGAGCGTCATGGCCCCTCCTCTCCTCAAGCATCTCAGCCGCCTCACCCCGGCCGCCTTCGCCGCCGGCGCCACGCTGATCGCCGAGGGCGCCGCGACGCCGGCGCTGTTTGTGCTCGCCACCGGCACGCTTGAGGTGCTGCGCGCCGGCGAGGTGGTCGCCACTCTCGCCGAGCCCGGCGCCGTGGTCGGCGAGATGGCGGCGCTGCTCGGCCGCTCCGCCTCCGCCACCGTCCGCGCCAAAACCGCCGCCACCGCCTACATCATCGACGACCCCGAGCGCTTCTTCGAAAAGAGCCCCGCGGTGCTGCTCGAAATCGCCCGCACGCTGGCGCAGCGGCTCGACACCACCACCGATTTCCTTGTCCAGAGCCGCCATCGCTTCGCCGGCCAGGAGGACATGGCTTTCCTTGAGGATGTATTCGCGCTGCTCGGCGCCGAGCCGACTACTCCCGTCACTGGAACAAGGCTTTAACGGAGTCTCGCATGGCCAGCCTTCTGACGCTCACCGTCCAGCAACCCTCGCGCAATCTCGCCGCCGGCGAGGTGCTGATCGCCGAGGGCGATCCCGGCGGCGATCTCTATGTGCTCGAATCCGGCAAGCTGGTGGTGTCGCGCGCTGGCGTGCCGCTCGCCACCATCAGCGCCGAGGGCGCGCTGATCGGCGAGATGAGCGTGCTGCTCGGCACCGAAAGCACCGCCACCGTCACGGCGGAAAAGCCCACCACCATCCGCGTCGTCCGCGACGCCCTGGCCTTCCTCGAGCGCCAGCCGCTGGTCGCCCTGCGCGTCGCCATGCTGCTCAGCCAGCGCCTCGACGCCACGTCCGCCCTGCTGGTCGAAATGCAGAAGGATGGCAAAGCGAAGTCCGCCGCCGAGCAGGGGATTTTCGGACGGCTGATGACGGCGCTGGTGAGTGAGGGGAAGGGCGGCTAACAGCCGATGCGCCCTGGTACGGCGTCCACCGGTCCCCGGGATCGCCTGCGAACCCGCTGAACTGCCGAGGCGTTGCGGCTTCAAGATGGCAGCAACAATTTTCGCAATTTTTATCAAGAGACTTTAAACGCGACGCTATGCAATATGAGAACAGAACCTGAATCGGAGGCTGAAATGACTGCTCTTGCTGTGCTGATCGAAGCTGCCAAGAAGGTGCGGCCAACCAGTGCTCAGCAGGAAGAGCAGCGCAGAAGCTTTGCCTACGGCAATACATCGTTTGAGAACCCATTGATCACCCGGGCAATGGTTGACGAGCAGGCCAAGAAGCTCGCCGACACTGCCAAAGACGAGCCGGCAAAGTCCTAGCGCGCGGATATGGGCGACTCCATCGAGCAGCGCCATAGCAAGGCCGGTGAGGCCGAACTGATCGTCGACCCGGTGGCGAAAGCCGAAGCCGAGGCCCTCAACGGCCTTCGGCAGTATGATTTCAGCATTCACGCCATTCAGGACGCTATCGAGCGCAAGGCATTCAAGTTTCGGCTCTCGCTGGTTCTCTCGGTGCAACGCGAGGCTCTGCGCGGCATCAGCGCTTACGCCGGCAACTTCCGCCCCGCGGGCGTTGAGATAGAGGGCAGCAAGCACAGTCCGGTTGGCGCGCATCTCGTCCCCGAACTGGTCGAGGACATGTGCGACTACGTCAATGACCACTGGACCGACGCTACGCCGGTCCACCTCGCTGCCTACATCATGTGGCGGCTCAACTGGATACATCCGTTTTCCGATGGCAACGGCCGGACATCCAGAATGCTGTCCTACATCGTTCTGTGCGTGAAGCTCGACAGCGTTCTACCGGGCCACTCAACGATCCCCGAACAAATCGTCAGCAATCGCGATCCCTACTTCGCGGCGCTTGACGCGGCCGATGCCGCACTCCGCGAGCGCAATGTCATCGACGTCTCAAAGATGGAAAAGCTACTCGGCGGTATGTTGGCCGAACAGCTCAAAAGCGCATACGAGACGGCGTCTGGGCAAGTTACGTCATAACGCGGCGGGCTGGAACTGCTCTTGCGTCAGCAGCTTAACTACCCGCCTATATTCGCGCGGCGAGGAGTCGACATGCGAGTTCGCGGTCGCCCCATCTGGTGGAGAAGGCGTCAGTCACGTCGAACCAACCTTCGTCATTGCCGGCCCCATGGTTCGCGCCCATGCAGGAACATTCGCATTCGTGACCCACGGCGTGTCTACAGGAGGACGAGCACACCTCCTGCTCTCGGTAGGGCTGGATGATGTACACCCTGCCGAGGCGGTCAAGGCAGGCATTGACGAGGTCATCAAACCACGACTTGGGCAATTCCCAATAGTAGCCCCCTGCCTGACCATACAGGCCTGGCGCGCCCCAACGTTTCAAGCCATGAGTATGCGGGGCTGAGCTCGAGTGGTATCCGCACTCTTAGACGCTCGCCCTTGCCTGTCCGGCGCAAGGCGACGGGTATCTCCGTCTGCCGCCAGACCTCGCCGAGCGTGCCACCAGGTTCCATACCGCTTTCATCGCGAAGCGACACCTGCCCACCTTACCTCTTGAAACAATTCTCTCGATGCCACTCCAGAAACACCGGATGCGGTCGGTCCCGCTCCAGCGTCGGACCAATAAGCCGTCCCGTCCGGTTGATCAGCCCTTCGGCCCCATCGCGATCGTTTACCTGCCGCGAGATCACGATCTGCAGATCGTCCGTCAAACAGATCAGCCCGCGGTCGAACATCCAGTGCGCCGTGCCCGACAGCGCGATGCCATTGTTCGCTATGTCTGGACCATTGTGCTCGACCGGCCGGATATGCGCGGCTGCCACCTCGGCGCGGCCCAACCCGTTGATTAGTTTCAGCCCAGTCACCGCGCAGCGCTCGTCATAGGCACGCAGCACGACCCGCCTGAACACACTGTCGCGTACCACGCGGTTTGTGACCATCTCCACGCGTTCTCGTTCCTGCTCAAACGCGAAGGGTGCCGGCGTTTCGTCGAACTGGAACGGCGTCTCAAGAGTGCCAAGCCGCGGCAAGATGGGGCGGTCTTCGGCAAATCCCCGGACTAGGATGCGGTCGAAGTCCTTGGGTAAAATCGGGCGCACCGCCGCCTGCGCTCTGCCGGAGACGCGACCCGCCTCGTTGAGGACGCCAGTCTCGGCATGCCCGTCCTCAACGACGAAAGGGACGGGGCTAGGAAACTGCAAATAGCTACCGGGCGCAATCAAGGCCAAATACATGTCCGACTTGGTCGGGTCGGGGACGATCCGCTCGACACGGGCGATGGCGTTATATCCGCGAGTGCCCCGAACTTTGGTCGGCTCGCAGTACACAATCCAGTCGCCGACACAGGCCTCTGCCCGCGTCAGGTACTGGCTCGGAAACTGATACTGGCTCGCGGGACTGTCCTCATAAGGCGAGTCCGCGCGATGTAAGAAGACCCCAAACCCCATCCCAAAACCCCAAAATATCCAGTCACTCTATCTGCCGAAGCACGTAAGAGCCAATCCTCACCTCCGCTTCCGCACCCACCCCATTCACGCTCCCACCCACTCCACCACCTCGCCCAACCCCCGCGCCTCACGCTCCGGCACCACCCCCAACCGCTCCAGCGGTTCGCGTCTCCGGTTCACCCAGATCGCCCGATAGCCAAACCACGTCGCGCAACACGCATCCCAGCCATTGGAGCTGACGAAGCCGATCTCGCCCACCGGCAGGCCGAGCGCGTCGGGCCCGAGTTGGTAGGCCTCCGGCGCCGTCTTGTATTTCCCTGCCGCCTCGATGCTCAGCCGGTGCGGCAGCAACGGCGTCAGCCCGACTGCGGCAAGCCCGCGCTCCAGCATCTGCGGCGTGCCGTTCGACAGCACCCCGAGCGTCAGCCCGCCGCGTGCCACCAGCGCCGTTAACGCCGGCAAGGCATCGTCATGCGCCGGCAGCGTCTCATACCCCGCAAGCAGCGCGTCCCGCTGCGCCGCGCTCAGCGTCACCCCGAGCTTCTCCGCCGCGAAATCCAGCCCGTCGGCGGTCACCTGCGCGAAATCGGCATGCCGCCCGCTCAGCGTTCGCAGCCGCGTGTAATCGATCTGTTTTTGCCGCCACAGCGCGCTCAGCCCCGCCCCCTGGCCGGGCGCCGCCTGCTCCAGCGCGGCGGTCAAGCCATGCACGTCGAGCAGCGTGCCATAAACGTCGAACAACAGCGCGCGAATGGGCATAGCGGTCTCCTCTGCGGCAAGCCTATGCGGCACAATCGCTCCGCGCCATCCCTGCCGCTCCGCCCGCCATTCCGCTATAAGTCTGACAAACACTGGAGACTGAACATGCAGATCGGCATCATTGGCCTCGGCCGCATGGGCGCCAACATCGCCCGCCGCCTGATGAAAGACGGCCACGCCCCCGTCGTCTACGACATCAACGCCGATGTGCGCGCCGAGCTCGGCGGCGAAGGCGCCACCGCCGCCGAAACGCTCGAGGCGCTGGTCGCCACGCTGGCCGCGCCGCGCGCCATCTGGGTCATGCTGCCGGCCGGCAAGATCACCGAGGGCACCATCGCCCATCTCGCCTCGATCCTCAGCGAGGGCGATACCATCATCGATGGCGGCAACACCTACTACAAGGACGACATGCGCCGCTCGGCCGAGCTGATGAAGACCGGCATCGCCTATGTCGACGTCGGCACCTCGGGCGGCGTCTGGGGCCTCACCCGCGGCTATTGCATGATGATCGGCGGCCCTGACGAGATCGTTCAGCGGCTCGATCCGATCTTCAAGACTCTTGCCCCCGGCATCGGCGACATCCCCCGCACCCCCAACCGGGGCGGGCACGATGCGCGCGCCGAGCAGGGCTACATCCATGCCGGCCCGGCCGGCGCCGGCCACTTCGTCAAGATGGTGCACAACGGCATCGAGTACGGCCTGATGCAGGCCTATGGCGAAGGTTTTGATATCCTGCAGGGCAAGAATGCCGATCTATTGCCGCCCGGCGAACGCTTCGATCTGAAGCTCGCCGATATCGCCGAAGTCTGGCGCCGCGGCTCGGTGGTCTCGTCCTGGCTGCTCGATCTGGGCGCTGAAGCGCTGGCGAAAGACCCGCAGCTCGAGAACTTCTCCGGCTATGTCGAGGATTCGGGCGAGGGCCGCTGGACCGTCGAGGCCGCCATCGAGGAAGCCGTGCCGGCCGAAGTGCTCACCGCCTCACTCTACACCCGGTTCCGGTCGCGCCAGTCCCACAATTTTGCCGAAAAAATGCTGAGCGCCATGCGCTTCGGCTTCGGCGGGCACGTCGAGAAGAAATAGGAGCGCTGCCAGCAAAAGTGGACGCCGGTTTTGCGGTTCGGCCGCGCGACCAAGAAAAAGCTACTCGCTCATCGCGGTGCAGAGCCCGCTCATCGATTTGAGCTGCTCCGGCGGCGCGCTCCACAAATTCTCGCGCAGCGTCATGTCGAGGGCGCAGTGGCAATAATTGGTGCAGAATTGCAGCCCGCCCGGCCCCTCCGCCTTGCCCTTGGTGGCGCTGCAGCTCGCCATGCAGCTCTGCGTAAAGCTCGTCAGCTTCGTCTGTTCGGCGCTCTGCAGATAATTCGCGAGCGGCGTGATGATGCCGAACAGCAGCGGCTGGTGGACGATGTAGATGATGAGGCTCCAGCGCCCCGCAAACGCTAGCGCCCGCACGCCGCGATTGGAACTCGACCAGCTGAACGCCGGCGCGTTGCGCAGCAGCCGCATGCCGATCACCCCGATCAGCATCACCCCCACCCACGGAAACACCGGCACGAGGTCGGCGGTCTCCGGCGTGATCCGGAAGAAGCCGATCCAGTTCAGCCAGCGCGGATCGAACGCATCGGACGAATAGAGCGCGGGCAGGGCGAGCGCCACGATCGCCGCCAATATCGCGGCCCATAGCGGCGCCACCACGAACGGCAGGCAGAGCAGCGAGCCGAGCGCGATCATGTGCAGCACGCCGAAATAGGCGAACGCGTCCTGGAACAAGAACCACGTACCAGCACTGACCGCCAGCGCCGCCGCCACCAACACGGCCTCGCGCCGCCAGAAGCTCCGCCAGTTGATGCCGCTGCCGTGGCCCAGCGTCAGTCCGGCGCCGGCGAGCAGCACGAACGCCGTGAGGATCGAGCGCTGCGCCGTGATCCACAGCGGATCGACCCCGATGCCGGCTTCGATCAGCCCGTAATACGCAAGGTCCCAGCACGTGTGGTAGGCGGCCATCGCGATGAGCGCGAGCCCGCGATAGACATCGACCGATTGGAGCCGTGCTCTTGCCAACGCGCTAGCCGCGCCCGCGATAGGGCGCGACGCCCTGGTCCGGCAGCCACACATCCTTCAGCGGCGCGCCGGTCTGCCAGAACACATCGATCGGCATGCCGCCGCGCGGATACCAATAGCCGCCGATCCTCAGCCATCGCGGCGCCAGCGCCTCGACCAGCCGCTTGCCGATCATCAATGTCGTCGATTCATGGAACGAGCCATGATTGCGGAACGAGAACATGAACAGCTTGAGCGATTTACTCTCGATCATCCATTGGTCGGCGACATAGTCGATCACCAGATGCGCAAAATCCGGCTGCCCGGTGATCGGGCAGAGCGCGGTAAATTCCGGCACCGCAAAGCGGATGACATAGTCGACGTCGCTGTGCGGATTGGGGACGGGGTCGAGCGGCGCGCTCGCCGGATCGGTCGGGATCTCGGCCGGCCGGCCGAGGACCAGTGTGTCGGTCATGGGTGCTCCTTGCCGGCAGGGGGCCGACGAAACGTCTCGCAACCGGCATCAGACCGGCGCGAGCGGCCGCTTTTGCCCCAAATCCGGCCGCGAGGAAAGGCCGCGATTGGCGGCACGCGCCGTCTCGGTTAGCATGGCGCACACCTGAAGGACCCCCGATGCCCGATCCCTGGCTCAGACGCGACTGGATTGCCCCCGGCATGGCGCTCATCGAGCAGGGCGGTCGCACCGGCCAGCTTTACGTGCTCAAGGACGGCCAACTCGAGGTGCTGCGCGACGGCAAGCACGTCTCGACCATCAAGACCCCCGGCGCTGTCGTGGGAGAGATGAGCGTGCTGCTCGACATGCCGCAGACCGCCACCGTGCGCGCCATCACCGAGGTCGATTTCTTCGTCATCGACAACGCCATCGAGGTGCTGCACGAGCACCCAGACTGGCTGCTGCAGATTGCCCGGCTGCTGGCACAGCGTGTCAACGCCACCACGGCGCTGCTCACCCGCGACAAATCCGAGGACGAAGCGATCATCCTGCCGCAGAATTTCATGTCGAGCTGGGGCGACCCCACCATATGAGCGGCAAGCCGGACCTGCGCATCACCTATTGCACGCAATGCAACTGGCTGCTGCGCGCCGCCTGGATGGCGCAGGAGGTGCTGTCCACCTTCTCGCTCGAAATGGGCGAGGTGACGCTGGTGCCCGGCACGGGCGGCATCTTCGAGATCCATCTCGATGGCCAGTTGATCTGGGAGCGCAAGCGCGACGGCGGCTTCCCCGACGGCAAACAGCTCAAACAGATGGTGCGCGACCGCATCGACCCCGATCGCGACCTCGGCCATATCGACCGCCCGCATGGGCCGGCGGCGCCGAAATTCAAAGTGGCTGAGTAGGTCGCCCCGTAATTCCCGTGCAGGCGGCACTTGAGGCGATTGCCCGCTGAGCGCTACACTCGCCGCAAGCCTGGCGCGGGGTACAAGCGCCGGCATCAAAATTCAGGGAGAACTGCCTCATGAAACCCGCA
The DNA here is from genome assembly GCA_039934955.1 of Devosia sp. Lineage (GTDB taxonomy): Bacteria > Pseudomonadota > Alphaproteobacteria > Rhizobiales > Devosiaceae > Devosia_A. The sequence goes on along the minus strand of JBDTLB010000030.1, from coordinate 7,135 downwards.
TTCGCCGCGCTCGCCGCCACGCTGCTCGCCGCTTTCGCCATCGGCTCGGTTCAGGCCGCGGGCCTGCCCGATCTTGGCGGCCGCACCATCCAGGCGGTCACCGAGAACGCCTACACGCCGCTCAATTTCGCCGACCCCAAGACCGGCCAGGGCATCGGCTGGGAATATGATGCCGTCAACGAGATCGGCAAACGTCTCAACGCCAAGATCAACTGGAACACCATGGCGTGGGACCCGATGATCCAGGCCATCCATGACGGCCAGTACGATATCGGCATGGATGGCATCTCAATCACCGACGATCGCAAGAAGCAGGTCGATTTCTCCGACTCCTACATGGACAACAAGGAATTCATGCTGGTGCGGGCCGACGAGGCGCGCATCAAGGCCAAGGACGATTTCGCCGCCAACACCGATCTTCTGATCGGCGCGCAGTCGGGCACCTCGGGCTTTTATGCCGCCATCTACGACGTGCTCGACGGCAATGAACAAAATCCGCGCGTCAAACTGTTCGACACGTTTGGCGCCTCGGTACAGGCGCTGAAAACCGGCGACGTCGACATGGTGCTGATGGATCAGGCGTCGATCGATGGCTACATCGCCGCCGATCCCGGCGTGTTCAAGACCGTGGGCGATCCGATCGGCTCCGACCAGTTCGGCTTCATCTTCAAGCCGGGTTCCGATCTCGTCGTGCCCGTCAACGCCGCGATCGCCGCCATGAAGGCCGACGGTACCGTCGATGGCTTGAACCGCAAGTGGTTCTACGAGTACAGCACCGCCAAGTAAGGCCGGCGCCGCTCCGAGCGTGCCATCACCCAAGAAAGCGACCCGCGGCGTCCGCGGGTCTTCTCCTGCATGACCGATCAACGTCGACGGCGCCTCGCCGAATTTCCGTTCTGGCTGCTCGCCCTCGCGCTGCTGGGGGTGCTCGTGCTCTGGGTGATCGTCACCAATCAGGGCTATGCGCAGATCTTCCGGGCCCTCACCGGCGGCGTCGCGACCACCATCTGGGTGACGCTGGTGGCCTTCGCGCTGGCCATCATCATCGGTCTCGGCGTGGCGCTGATGCGCACCTCTGGCCGGCCCGTGCTGGTGCAGATCGCGACGTTCTACACCGAACTCGTGCGCGGCATTCCGATCCTCGTGTTCCTGTTCTACGTCGCCTTCGTGGGCGCACCCTCGACCATCATCGCTGCCAACTGGCTGCTGCAGCCGCTGCACGCGCTCGGCTGGATTCCGCTGCTGACCGTGCGCAATTTCGATCTCACCTGGCGCGCCGTCATCGCCCTGATGATCTGCTACTCGGCCTTCCTCGCCGAAATCTTTCGCGCCGGCATACAGGCCGTGCCCGAGGGACAGATCGAGGCGGCACGCGCCCTCGGCCTCAGCCGCGGCCAGATCTTCCGCCAGATCGTCGCTCCGCAGGCCTTCCGCATCATCCTGCCGCCGCTCGGCAACGACTTCGTCTCGATGATTAAGGATTCGGCGCTGGTCTCCTCGCTCGGCGTCCAGGACATCACCCAGCTCGGCAAAGTCTACTCCGCCGCCACCTTCAAATTCTTCGACACCTACAACGTGGTCGCGTTCCTCTATTTGACCATGACCATCTCGCTGTCGCTCGTCGTCCGCCTGATCGAAAAGCGCCTGAAGCGGTACTGACTCTCCTTCATCCTTCCGTCGCGGGGAGGGGGCGACGCCCGCTCAATGACGCTGGACCGATAGTGCAGTCGGCGTTCCTCTCCCGCAAAGCGGGGGGGGACCAGCGAAGCTGGCGGAGGGGGCGAGACTGCACTCGGTGTCTGTGGCCGCCCCCTTCCGTCGCTCCGCGACACCTTCCCCCGCTTTGCAGGGGAAGGAACCCGACTGCTGCCAAGCGGGAGGGTAGGGCCGCGGCAAGCTGGGGAGGTGGCGACGACGCCCGCTCATGCCGCTGGACCGATAGTGCAGTCGGCTGCGAAGCGGGGGAAGGGGACCGCCCTTGGCGGTGGAGGGGGCGAGACTGGACTCAATGGCTGACGTCGCCCTCCACTGCCTCTCGCTGTGAGCGGTCCAGACGAACACGAATAGGGGCTAATAGAGAACTTGGGTGGGGCTCACCCACTGGCTTCACCGCCAACTGAGCAAGACCTACCACTTGCACGAAGCCGTGATCCGTCCCACATCATCCCCGTTCTCGGCCCGTCTCTGAAAGGACCCGCCCATGCTGCCCAATCTGGCCCGCGCCGCTGGTGCCGTGCTGCTCGTCGTGTTGCTCGCCGCCTGCGGCAAGGACAACACCACCGATGTCGGCAAGATCAATGTCGACTGGACCGGCAACGACATCGCCATCGAGGCGGTGGAGGACCCCGATGTGAAGGGCGTTGTCTGTCATCTCGCCTATTTCAACCGCAGCCTCATTGACCGCCTGCAGCAGGGCAATTGGTTCGAGGACCCGTCCTATTCGGCGATCGATTGCGCCGCCTCGGGACCGGTGACCATCGGCAAGATTTCGATGTCGGGTGGGGGCGACGAAATCTTCAAGCAGCAGCGCAGCCTGATCTTCAAGTCGCTGCGGATCACGCGCGTCTACGACAAGGTCAACAACACCCTGCTCTACCTGGCCCACGCGCGTGAGCTGCAGCTCGGCTCCGGCAAGATGTCGCTGTCCGCCGTGCCGCTCAACGGCGTCGACGTCACCTGGATCAACGGCAAGCCGAGCTGATCGAACTGAAATGGCGATCTGAAATCTTGATCCCGTCGATTTTCGACAAATTGACGGGATCGACAAAACGCGTTCGCAACCAATTGGCGCCACACTCGCGCTGAGCGTCCTCATACATTGCGAGGCGGATCGATGAACCCGATCTTCAATTTCTTCAATGGCGAGAACGCCGCCCTGATGGCGAGCGTCATGGCCTTTGTGGCATTCTTCCTCATCGCCAGGCTGGCGCGAGCGCGGCAGGGTGTCGCCTTCGCGTTCGCCTTCACGCCGCTCCTCGTCTTTTTTGCCGTGCAGGTTGCAGCCAGCGGGCTCGCCTGAACTTGGCTGCTCCGGCGTGCAGCGAGCGGCCTCAGGCAGGGCCTTTGAGCGCGTGCTTGATCGAACCGAGCAGCATCATGATCCGCGCAAAGCCCATCAGCAGCAGGCCACCAAGGAACGGGGTGAGTGCCCAGTTGAGCGTCACCGCAGCGCGGCCGAGCGCCGGCAGCACATTGGCGACCCCAGAATTATAGGCCGTCAACAGGCTGTAGTAGATCGTCGTGGCGTCGAACCCGACCAGGACCACCGTCACCACGACCGAAATCAGGCCGATCAGATAGAGCAGAATCGCGATCATTGTGGTCCCCGTGCGGCCGGATTATCTGGGTCGGAGTAGAGAGGCGGCGCGGCGCGGCGTCAATCGCACGACCCCCCGGTTTCAGCCGATCTTAACGGCAAAGCGCTACAGCGCTCGTGGGACGGGTGCGATGGCGGAGCGGTCGATGTCGGCAAAGAGCGGCAAAGTCGGCGTCTGGCCGCTTCTGATCTGCTGGCTGCTCACTGCCGCCGCTTATGTTGCCAAGGCGATCTTCACCGCCGGCACCACGCCGCTGATCCTCGACAGCGACGACGCCATGCGCCTCAACGAGGTCCACGATTTCCTCGCCGGCCAGAATTGGTTCGACCTCGTCCAGCACCGGCTGAACACCCCTTACGGCGGCGAGTTGCATTGGTCGCGCCTGATCGACCTGCCCGAGGCGGCGCTGCTGTTGCTCCTGCGGCCGCTTGCCGGCGGCATAGCCGATACGGTCGCAGCCTATCTCTGGCCGCTGCTGCTGCTTGGCCTATTGCTCTGGCTCAGCGCCAAGCTGGCGTTGCGGCTCGGCCGCCGCGAGGCGCGGTGGGCGGCGCTGCTGCTGCCAGCTGTGTCGCTGATCGTCATGGGCGAATTCGCTCCGGGCCGCTTCGATCACCATTCGGCGCAGATCCTGCTGACCCTGGCGATGCTCTATTGCGCCATCGCGTCGCTCGACCGCCCGCGCTTCGCCATCGGCGCTGGCCTCGCCGCGGCCGCGGCGCTCGCCATTGGCATCGAGGGCCTGCCGATCGTCGCCGTGACGGTGATAATCTTCGCCCTGATGTGGGTCGCCGCACCGCGGCACGCAACCGCACTCCGCGATTTCGGTTTCAGCTTCGGCCTTGCCACGGCTCTCGCCCTCGCTCAGGGCGTCGCGCCGGCGCGCTGGTTCGAGTTGAAGCTGGACGCCATCTCGATCGTCTACGTCACGGCAGCGGCGCTTTGCGGTCTCGCCTTCGTGCTGCTGTCGCTCCTGCCTTTGCGAAGCCTTGCATCCCGGCTCGTTGTTGCGCTGATCGCCGGGGCTGTGACCGGCGCGGCGCTGCTATGGCTCGACCCTGCCTTGCTCAAAGGGCCGTACGCCGCGCTCGATCCCTGGCTCGTACAGAACTGGCTCACCCATGTTTCTGAATCACAGACCTGGATCCAGAGCTTTATCGAAGACCCGGTCTATCCGCTCGGCGTCACAATTCCGGTGCTGCTCGCCCTGGCATTCGCGCTGTGGAACATCGTTCAAAAAAAAGATCGAGGAGCCTGGCTGATAGTCGCCGCCTTCCTTCTCGTTGGGCTTGCCGTGATGCTGATCCAGATTCGTGCCGCGCGTATCGTGACGCCGCTTGCCGTGCCGGTCTGTGCGGCGCTCGTCGCCACCATCTGGCGCCGCCTGGTGGCGCGGCCCGGTCTGCGTCCCGCCCTCGCCATGGTCGTCGCTGCTCTCGGCTCGGCCGGCCTTGCGGTGGCCCTGCTCGTTGCCATGGTGCCGTTTGTCCCGGCACCCGGCCCACCCGCCAGCGGCAACCGGCAGGCCTGCCTGCAGCCGTCGGCGTTCACCGCGCTTGCCGGCCAGCTGCCCGAGCGCATCATGGCGCCGGTCGATCTCGGCAGCCATCTGCTGCTGTTCACGCAGCACGCCGTCGTCGGCGCGCCCTATCACCGCAACCAGCAGGGTCTGCTCGATACCTTCCATTTCTTCAACGGACCGATCGAGCAGGGCCGCGACATCCTCGCCGCGCGCGGCGTCGGTCTCGTCGTCATCTGCCCAGCGATGTCGGAGATTCGCGGCCTCGTCGAGCACGCGCCGGATTCATTCGTGTCGCTCTTTGCTGCTGGTACGTTGCCCGACTGGCTGATCGATCAAAGTCTGCCCGACAGTCCGCTCAGGGTATACGTGGTCGTGCCGCGCTAAAGCTCGGTCAGCCTGAGTTCGGCCCTGAGCTTTTTGGTCAGCTTGCCCGCCACCATCCGGTGCGAGGCGGCGACATATGCCTTGAGGTCTGCGTCGGCGATATCGGCGCCCCTTCTTACTGACACCCATGCGCGCTTGGCGAAATACGGCGCCTGCGCGATGCCGTCGATCGCCGTGAGCCCTTCGAACGACAGTTCCATAACCTTAAAGGCCATGTGTTCGCCGTCTAGGTTGATCAGTGCGAAAACCTTGCCGCCCACCTTGGCGACGTGGCTTTCCCACTGCTCGACCAGCGTAACCGCCGGCAGCGTGGCGACGAATTTGCTGAATGTTTTGACGTTGTGGAGGCCCATACCAGCTCAGATCTGGTCCTGCCGGAGGAAAATCCGCTCCCGCCGCGACCGCCCCGCCCACGCCAGCAACAGCCCCGGCACCCCGATCACGGCCCAGCCCGGGAAGCTCAGCAACGCCCCGATCATCGTCTCGAGCAGCGGTCCGAACAGCCGCGTTTCGAAAAAACCCTTGAGCCCGGCGAGGCTATTTGGATGCAATTGCGTCCAGGTATCGCCCAGCGACGTCACCACAATTGCGTTTGCGCCCAAGGACTTAGTGCCGTCGATGATCAACAGCACCACGGCGAACCCGATCAGCAAAGTGCCCAGAACCCTGAGGAGAAGCCGCATTCTTCCGTCTCTGCGCCAGCCAGGCGGAGCGCCCGGCGGCCTTGGGATTGCGCCCTTCTTGCATGCGCCGCTTCCGCTGCACAAGATGCCGCGCCCGCACGCGGAAACAAAGCTGCATCATGGGCTTGCTCGTCCCTTGCGGTCAGGCCGGTGATGAGTATATTGCGCGCGCCTCTGGAGGGGTGTTCCGCCCCCTCCCGCCGCCTTGCGGCAAGGGCCTCGCAGTCGCCGTCCAACGGCGCCCGCCTCAGCGCGGAGAGATGGCCGAGTGGTCGAAGGCGCACGCCTGGAAAGTGTGTAGGCGGGTAACCGTCTCAAGGGTTCGAATCCCTTTCTCTCCGCCATCTAGTCTGTTGATTTTGCTAGTGAATTGGCACCGAAGGCTATTCAGCCGACTTGTCCGAGGGTTAGCTCCCAATAGCATCGCCACAACCGATCCTTGAGACGGCAATTCACCGGCTTTTGAGACGCGTAATGGGCCGCTTTCTCAAAGGGCGATTTGCGTGGTTCGCTTGCTTGGCTGAAAGGGACGGGGCCTGGGCCTGCCAAAGTCGACACGGTCGAGCGCGATGCAGACGCACGCCCCTACGGCTTCGAGCAGCCGGCTGGCCTTCTAAGTGGAGATGTTAGGGCGATCCTCCGCGGCCATATGACAGACTCGAACGTAGTCATTCTTGCCTCCTGCTATCTTCAACCAAGCGGCAAGCTGAAGCCCGATTTGGGCCAGCCTCCTCTGGTCGGGCCGACTCGCCGCTGGCCTAACCCCGGTACAATTGTTGCTGAAGGTTGATGAAAGCGGCACGAACGACTGCTGGTTCACCAAGTCGTTTCTTAGCATCGGTAATTGATCCATACCTTGCGGTGAGAAACGCCGCGAGCTTGGTCAGCGACAGTTCGTCCTCGCCATGCGCCGTGTACGCCTGCAGGATGCCGACCAAGAAGGCGTGCATCTCACGATCCACGCCCGCGAGGCCGGTTTGCTCGACGATGCCTGCGCGCTGCTCACGCGTCTTAGGTGAGCTGGTAAAGCGTATGTAGGCGAGCACGTCGAACAGATCGCTGTTGGGCGCGTCGATGAGCCGGCGCATGTCGTCCAGTTTTTTGCTCAACAGGATTTGCGTCAATGACGGGATCGATCTCGTCAACATTGTGCGCTCCGCGGAGCAACAGGATTTGTTACGGGGGCTTGGCGCGAAATACGTCTGCAATTCCGAGTTGCCAAACTTCGT
>JBDTLB010000029.1:0-43343 GCA_039934955.1 Devosia sp. | reverse complement strand
GCAAGATCGTTGGGTCTATCCCTGCCAGCAAGTCGTTGTGTCCATCAAACACGCATTACGACCCGTTGAGATGAGCGGTTGCGATCGCCATCACGGTCAACCCGCCCCTTCGACATCAAGGACGACGGAGCCCCTTTCGAAAGGGGCTCCGTCGATCTGCTAAGGTCAATAAAACTCTTGAGAAAGGGAGTTTGAGCAAGAACGGCAGAGGTGATAGCGGTGCTTGGCTATCTATCAGGAGCGACGCTTCGCATGCCCCCACGCGCCCGAATAAGTTTTTCAGCGACCTTACTTTCGCTGGCATTCCTACTTTTTCCATTTTCATTTGCATTACAGGTAACATTTCGCAGTGAACTATTGGGTGCTACACCGTACCTGTTCATTGCACTTTCACTAATTTTCGCAATAATTTCAAACCAAAACAATATTTTTGCCACCCATCGCAGGAGACTATCTACAAATGATATGCTGGTGATTTCAGTATTTATTTCGTCTTTTTGCATTATCCTCTCGCAAATTGTTTTTGATAACGTGTCTTTTCTGGAGAGTGCTAGATCTATAATTATTTTTGTGAGCCCAATTTGGATTTATATATTTGTATCTTCAAATAAATCAACAGATGATATAAACGCCATTCTATTTTCTATTGTAATTTCTTCTTTGATCGTTGCTGTTTTTTGGATCATAGAAACATACACAAAAAGTGTACTTGGTCACATCAATTGGTTCGAGCTTCAAACCTTCGATTATATAAAATATAGAAACAACTACGATGATTCCGGAGTGAATGCCTCGGTCATTGCTCCCTATTATCGCGCGTATGGACTTCAAGATCGCTATACTACGACTGGGGCAATAGTTGCAATTGGCTCGTTGGCGGTAATAACTATATGGTCAAAAATACGTTTTGAACTGAAAATTTCAGTTTTACTTTTTACAATTTTGATTCTTTATCTCGGGATGGCAACGCTCTCACTGATCACATTTGTAATACTTGTCCCGTTTGTAGCTGTCCTACTTAGGAATTTTCGAAAAATTCCGCAAACGATAGCACAGACCGCACTTCTTGCGGCGATTATATTGCCTGCTGCCCTTTTGGTTCTAAAATTCATCCCAGTAACCAATCAGCTATTGGATTTCAGCAAGGGGGTGGCAAATGTGCAAGTAAGCTATGTGACCAATGTAGACGGCACCTCCGCTGCGATATCTTGGTTCGAGATATTTCGGGACGCGGGATATAACTACGTCAGTTATTTCGCAGATCACCCATGGCGCGCCTTGTTCGGTGAGGGCTTCACAAATACAACAACCGGCATCCAAAAAGGAAGCGATGTCGCTTTATTTGAGTTTTTCGCTACCTACGGAATAGTCTGGGTGGCGTTGTTTATGCTCTTTGCATTACGATCGGCATGGGCCGCGCTCGTTGTCATCTATCGGAACCACACTGGCAAGATCCGGACCGCCGAGCTTACATTTGGTCTGGTTAGCATAGCTTTTATTCTTATGACACTTATTCACTACAATACACTCTTCAACAAAAGCGTGTTCGCGCTTCTATTTCTCGGTCTTGGGGTCATAGAGAGGAACCTACGCTTAGGCTCTCACAGAGACCAAAATTCAGAGATTTCAGATGACAACTGATCCGGCCCCCTCTGGCCCGGACGGCTCGCCGGAGCTTTGAGTTCAAAGTTTCGATGGCGTTCGTCGTATAAGGGATTCGCCTGACCTCGGCGGGAAAGGCGTAGAACGGGATCACCTCGTTCCAGGCGCGGCGCCAACTCTGGCTGCGTGTTTCACTAAGTCGCGGACACTTATTCCGGTAAGTCGCGGACAGCGATTTCAGTAAATGCGGGACAGTCATTTCGGTAGTCCCGGACAGTTTCGGGGTGGATATAGCGGTCGGTTTTCGGGAGCGCCGTTCTGGCATTTTGTCCTCTCACCATCGGGTTGAGAGGGACCATGCCCAGACGGAAGCAAGCGAGACGAACGAGCGTGAAGGACATTCGAACTATACTGCGGCTGACCCATGAGCATGGGCTGTCGGTGCGTGCCGTGTCGGAACGGCTCAAGGTCAGCAAGACCTCGGTTTCAACCTATTTGTTGCGGGCGCGGGAGGCCGGGCTTTCGAGCTGGCCGCTACCGCCCGGTTGCGACGACGATGCGGCCCTGGAGCGGCTGCTGTTCCGCCGGATGGGCCGTCCACCGCAGGATATGAGCGAGCCCGATTGGGCGATGGTCACGCGCGAACTGAAGCGCAAAGGCGTGACGCTGACGCTGTTGTGGCAGGAATATCGCGCCACCCATCACGATGGCTATGGCTACACCTAGTTCTGCGCCGGGTTCGGAGCGTTCCAGCGCCGCGCGAGCCCGACGTTCCGCCACCGCCATGAGGCGGGCGCGGTGATGCAGACCGACTATGCGGGCCACACCGTGTCCGTCGTTGATCCCGACACCGGCGTCATCCACGAGGCCCAGATCTTCGTGGCGGTGCTGGGCGCGTCGTCCTTTACCTTCGCCTTTGCCAGCCTCAGCCAGAAACTGCCAGACTGGATTGAGGGCCAGTGTCGTGCGCTGAGCTTTTTTGGCGGGGTGACGAAGGCGATCGTCTGCGACAACCTCAAGGCCGGCGTGGTCAAGGCGCTGTGGTTCGAGCCGACGCTCAACCAGACCTTTGCCGCCATGGCCGAGCACTACGATACCACCATCCTGCCGACCCGGAGCCGCAAGCCCAGGGACAAAGGCAAGGTTGAGGGTGCGGTGCTGATTGTGGAGCGCTGGATCCTGGCCCGGCTGCGCAATCGGCGCTTCTTCAACCTCCACGATCTGAACGCCGCAATCGCGGTTCTGCTGGAGGACCTCAACACTCGGCCCATGCGCCATGTCGGTAAATCGCGCCGGGAGCTGTTCGAGCAGATCGAACGGGCAGCATTGGCGCCCTTGCCGGCAACCCCGTTCGAATATGCGGAGTGGAAATCGGCCAAGGTGCATCCCGATTACCATGTCGAAGTCGACAAGACATTCTACTCGGTGCCCCATGGGTTGATCGGGCGGCGCGTGGATGTACGGCTCACCCACCGGGTGGTGGAGATTTTTCATGACCACAAGCGTGCCGCCAGCCATGTCCGCCGGTCCCAGCGGTCCGGCCATGTCACCGTCAACGAGCACATGCCCAAGGCGCATCAGCGCTACGCCAATACAACGCCGGCAAGCCTGATCCGGCAGGCCGCCGGGATCGGCGCCAGCACCGCCATTCTGGTCGAGCGGATGATGCGTGATCGGCCTCATCCCGAACAGGGATACCGTTCTGCCTTCGGCATCCTCTCACTATCCCGACGCTATCAGCGGGAGCGAGTGGAAGCGGCCTGCGAGCGCGCTCTGACCATCAACGCGATCACCTATTCCTCGGTGACCGCCATCCTCAGATCCGGCCTCGACCGCGCGCCGCCCGGGGCCGCAGCGGCCAAACCAGCGCCCCCGCACGCCAACATCCGCGGCGGCTCCTACTACCAGTGACGCAAAGGAACAAACTCATGCTGACCCACCCCACAATCGATCAGATGCAGGCCCTTGGCCTTGGCGGAATGGCGACTGCCTACCGGGAGATGTCTGAACAAAACAATGCTGACGGCCTCAATCGTGATGAATGGCTTGGCCTGATGCTCGACCGGGAAGCCGCCACACGCGCCGACAAACGGCTGACCAACCGGCTTGCCAGTGCCAGACTGCGCTTTGCCGATGCCTGCATCGAAAACATCGACTTTGGTGCCCATCGTGGTCTTGACCGGCGCAACACCCTCGCGCTGGCCCAGGGTGCATGGCTGAAGGCCCATGAGAACCTGATCATCACCGGCCAGACCGGAACCGGCAAGACCTGGCTGGGCTGTGCCTTCGGGCGGCAGGCTGCCCGGCTCGATCACTCGGTGCTCTATCTGCGCATGCCGCGCCTGTTCGAGGATCTCGCCCTGGCGCGTCTCGACGGCCGCTTCCCCCGCCTGGTCGACAAGCTGGCGCGGGTGCAGCTGCTGATCCTGGATGATTGGGGCACGCACACTCTGAACGGTCAGCAGCGGCTCGATCTGCTGGAAATCTTCGAAGAGCGCTATCGCCGAAAATCCACCCTGATCACGGCGCAACTGCCCGTTGCCCAGTGGCATGCCATGATCGGCGAGCCAACAATAGCCGACGCCATCCTCGACCGGATCATCCACAACGCCCATCGCATAGCACTCGAAGGCGACAGCATGAGAAAGCAAAAACCACCGGCACCCTTGACCGCCGTCGAAAACAGCGAAATCAATCCCAAATGACTTCAACAAGGCAACCGAAAACCGACCCCATCCAGCTGTCCGCGAATTAGTGAAACGGCTGCCCGCGAATTAGCGAAATGACTGTCCCGTTTTTGCGAAATGCGCACGCCCTTCGATCGATCCCGAGCTGATGATCCGGATGCTGATTGTCGGTTACTGTATGGGCATCAGGTCCGAGCGGCGGCTGTGCGAGAGGTGCACCTCAACCTCGCCTATCGCTGGTTCTGCCGGCTCGGGCTTGATGGCAAGGTGCCGGACCACTCCACCTTCTCACTCAACCGGCACGGCCGGTTCCGGCAGAGCGATATCCTCCGGCACCTTTTCGAGACGGTGGTCGAGCGATGCCTGCACGAGGGTCTGGTGGGCGGCAAAGGCTTTTCGGTCGATGCCAGCCTGATCGCCGCCGATGCCAACAAGCAGCGCTCGGTGCCGGGGGATGAGTGGCAAGCCGACGCGGTCGATCCTGGCAGGGCTGTCCGAGAGTATCTGGCCACCCTGGATAGTGCTGCCTTCGGCGCAGTCCCGCGAGGTCACCCCGAAGTTCATCTCGCTGTCCGATCCGGCGGCGCAGTGGACCGGCGCCCACAAGGGCCACGCCTTCTTCGCCTATGCCCCAACTATCTGATCGACACGGACCACGCGATCATCCTCGACGTCGAGGCGAGCCGCGCCATCCGTCAGGCCGAGGTCGGCGCCTCGCGCACCATGCTCGACCGGACCGCCGAGCGCTTCGGGCTGACGCCTCAGAGCCTCGTTGCCGACATCGCCTACGGCTCGGCCGAGAACTTGGCCTGGCTGGTCAAGCAGCGCGGAATCGCGCCGCACATCCCGGTGTTCGACAAGTCCAACCGCACCGACGGCACCTTCTCGCGCTCCGACTTCGTCTTCGATGCCGAGTTGGATCGATATACCTGCCCGGAGGGCAAGCACCTGGTGCAGTTCCATCGCACCTACGCCACGCCGCGCTCCGGCATTACCAAGGAGGGCACGCGCCTCTACCGCGCCAGCAAGCACGACTGCGATGCTTGTGCACTCAAGCCCAAGTGCTGCCCTAACACCCCGGCTCGCAAGATCCCGCGAGACCTCGATGAGGATGCCCGCGACGTCGCCAGGGCCTTGGCCAACACGCCGGCGTATGAACGCTCAAGACACCGACGCAAGAAGGTCGAGATGCTGTTCGCGCACCTCAAGCGCATCCTCCGGCTCGGTCGGCTCCGACTGCGCGGACCAAGCGGCGCCCGCGACGAGTTCCTGTTCGCCGCAACCGCTCAGAACCTCAGAAAACTCGCCAAGCTCAGGCCGATGGCAGTGCTCGCATAGGCTCAGCAAGGCGTCCGGCGGTTCTTGCCCGGCCAGCCCAGGGACCACCCAGCACCGTTCGCGTCGCTCACGCCAACGAACGCGCCCAGTTCGCCGACTAAATCAACGATATCGGCCAAAAACGGACACAACGTGCGAGTTCTTTCAATCCGGGATTCCGCAAGCATCCCCCCTTGACCGACTCCACAATGTTCCGCTTATGTTCTTTCCACGTCGACCCACTGTGAGATGACAGCAGGTCTGCGCAATGGTTAGCTTGCGGACGTGGCGGCCCCTTCCTATTTCTGTGGCTAACCCACCTTCACAACCAAAACCCAGACAGAAGCTGGCGCACGGCCCTGCTAGGTTTTGCGCCTGCCCAGATGGATGCCCTCGATGCCCGCCAAGCTACCCTCGCTCAACCGTGAAATCGTCATCCGTGGCGCCAAGGAGCACAACCTCAAGAACATCGATCTGCGTCTGCCGCGCGACAGCCTGATCGTCATGACCGGGCTGTCCGGCTCGGGCAAATCCTCGCTCGCCTTCGACACCATCTATGCCGAGGGGCAGCGCCGTTACGTAGAGTCGCTCAGCGCCTATGCGCGGCAATTCCTCGAAATGATGCAGAAGCCCGACGTCGAGCAGATCGACGGGCTGAGCCCCGCCATTTCGATCGAGCAGAAGACCACGTCGCGCAATCCGCGCTCCACCGTCGGCACCGTCACCGAGATCTACGACTATCTGCGCCTGCTGTTCGCCCGCGTCGGCATTCCCTATTCGCCGGTCACCGGCCTGCCGATCCAGAGCCAGACTGTCAGCCAGATGGTCGACATCGTCACCGCCCTGCCGGCAGACACAAGGCTGTTCCTGCTCGCCCCGATCGCCCGCGGCCGCAAGGGCGAGTACAAGCGCGAGATGAACGATCTGATGCGCAAGGGCTTTCAGCGCGTCAAGATCGACGGCGAGTTCTGGGACATCGAGGATGCCCCCAACCTCGACAAGAAGATCAAGCACGACGTCGAAGTGGTGGTCGACCGCATCGTCGTCGGGCCGGATATCGCCACCCGCCTCGCCGAGAGCTTCGAGACCGCGCTGAAACTCGCCGACGGCATCGCCTTTGCCGAATACGCCGACGAGAAGGCCGAGGACGGCTCAGCCAAGCGGCTGATCTTCTCGGAGAAATTCGCCGATCCGATCTCGGGCTTCACCATCGAGGAAATCGAGCCGCGGCTGTTCTCGTTCAACAACCCGTTCGGCGCCTGCCCGGCCTGCGACGGCCTCGGCACCGAGCAGAAGATCGACCCCGAAATGATCGTGCCCGACGTGACGCTGTCGCTGCGCGATGGCGCCATCCTGCCGTGGAGCAAGACCAGCGCGCCCTATTACCAGCAGACACTGCAGGCCGTGACCAAGCATTTCCGCGCCTCGACCGGCACTGCCTGGGAGGAATTGCCCAAGGAAGTGCAGGACGCCGTGCTGTACGGCACCGGCAAGACCGAGATCCAGTTTACCTATGACGATGGCCTCCGCACCTACAAGACCAAGAAGCCGTTCGAAGGCGTCATCGGCAATCTCGAGCGCCGCTATAAGGAAACTGAGAGTTCCGGCATGCGCGAGGAAATCGAGCGCTACATGTCGTCAAAGCCTTGCCTCACCTGCAAGGGCTACCGGCTGAAGCCCGAAGCGCTGGCCGTCAAGATCGATGGCCTGCATGTCGGGCAGGTCAGCGAGATGTCGATCCGTGCGGCGGCGCAATGGTTCGCCGATATGCCCGGCCGTCTCACCGACCAGCAGCGCCAGATCGGCGAACGGGTGTTCAAGGAAATCCGCGAGCGCCTCGGCTTCCTCAACGATGTCGGCCTCGATTACCTGACGCTCGCCCGCGCCTCCGGCTCGCTGTCGGGCGGCGAGAGCCAGCGCATCCGCCTCGCCAGCCAGATCGGCTCCGGCCTGACCGGCGTGCTCTATGTGCTCGATGAGCCGTCGATCGGCCTGCATCAGCGCGACAATGCCCGCCTGATCGAAACGCTGAAGCGGCTGCGCGACATCGGCAACACCGTGATCGTCGTCGAGCACGACGAGGACGCCATCATGACCGCCGACTACGTCGTCGACATCGGCCCCGGCGCCGGCGTCAATGGTGGCCACATCGTCGCCGAAGGCACGCCCGAGGAGATCCTCAAGAACAAGAATTCGATCACCGGCCAATATCTCAGCGGCAAGATGTCGATCCCGACCCCGCCCGAGCGCCGCAAGGCGCAGAAGGGCAAGAATATCCATCTCGACGGCGCCACCGGCAACAACCTCAAGAACGTCTCGGTGGACGTGCCACTCGGCCTGTTTGTTGCCATCACCGGCGTCTCCGGCGGCGGCAAGTCGACCCTGATGATCGACACCATGTACCGGGCGATGGCGCGGCGGCTGAACGGCGCCCGCGTCAATCCAGCGCCGCACAACCACCTCACCGGCCTCGAATTCCTCGACAAGATCATCGACATCGACCAGTCGCCGATCGGCCGCACGCCGCGCTCCAACCCGGCGACCTACACCGGCGCGTTCGGGCCGATGCGCGAATGGTTCGCCGGCCTGCCGGAATCCAAAGCGCGCGGCTACGGCCCGGGCCGCTTCAGCTTCAACGTCAAGGGCGGCCGCTGCGAGAAGTGCGAAGGCGACGGCGTCATCAAGATCGAGATGCACTTCCTGCCCGACGTCTATGTGACCTGCGAGGTCTGCAAGGGCCACCGCTACAATCGCGAGACCCTCGAAGTGCAGTTCAAGGGCAAGTCGATCGCCGACGTGCTCGACATGACCATCGACGAGGCGGTCGAGTTCTTCGCCGCCGTCCCCTCGATCCGCGAAAAATTCGCGACGCTGCAGCGTGTCGGCCTCGGCTATGTCAAAGTCGGCCAGCCGGCGACGACGCTGTCGGGCGGCGAAGCCCAGCGCGTCAAACTCAGCAAGGAGCTGAGCCGCCGCGCCACCGGCCGCACGCTCTATATGCTCGACGAGCCGACGACGGGCCTCCACTTCCACGACATCAAGAAGCTTCTCGAGGTGCTGCACGAACTGGTCGACCAGGGCAACACCGTGGTGGTGATCGAGCACAACCTCGAAGTCATCAAAACCGCCGATTGGCTCATCGACATGGGCCCCGAAGGCGGCGACGGCGGCGGCGAGGTCGTGGGCATCGGCACGCCCGAAGATTTGATCGAGAACAAGCGGAGCTACACCGGCAAATTCCTCCGCGAAGTCATGGAGCGGCGGCCGCAAAAAGCCAAACGCCCCACCCGGCAGGCCGCGGAATAGGATATCTCCGGCGTTTTCGCACCGTTGAAGACCATATGTCCGGTCCAGAAACGACGGATAAATGATGGCCCGTATCCGGCGAGTCAGTGCCAATCTGACGAGATTACGACAAAGCCCTGCGCAAGACGCATGACCTTGGTGCCATCTTCCGGGTGGAACGGAAGGGCAAATCAAACGATGTTCCGCGCGTCCTGCAATTTTCACAAGGAATTCGCGAATTGTTTGTCCGAGCCGTCTGGCGCCAGCAGCGCTTGGTGGACATCAAGCAGAGTTTGCGGGAAATTGGGGCTCCACCCAAGCGAAACACCGACATTCTGGGCGTTTCCAGGTCAGACTTTCCCAACATGACCCGCGGCCTGTTCGATCGTCTGCCCTGATCTGATTTATGAGAATGACGCGGCCGCCCGTTAACCAAACCGGCGGCCGCCCGATTCTCCCCTTTCCTAATTCCCGATGAACGCCGCTGAAAAGAGCTATGCGTTTTCTGCGCCGCTGTTGTGACCAAACGCGCACTGCTCAGACTCCACCCGTAGGACTATCTTTCAACTTGTAGCGAGCAAAACCGCTCGCCAAAGAAGGAGAACCCGGATGGGTATTCGTGAGACTTTCAAGAAGTGGTCGGCTTATCAGCAGACCGTCCGTGAGCTTGCCGCTCTCGACAACCGCCAGCTGAACGACCTTGGCATTTCGCGCGCCGACATCCACAAGATCGCCCGCGTCAATGCGCGCGCCCTGTAACGGTTTCGCGCCCGTATCGACGACTACAACAATCCGAACGCTCGCTTCCTTCTAAGGCAGCGGGCGTTTTGATTTTTCGGCCGCTGCTTGCTAACACCCGGCCATGCGCGACTCCCCCCTACATATCATCGGCGCCGGTCTCGCCGGCTCCGAGGCCGCATGGCAGGCAGCCGAAGCTGGCGCCAAAGTCGTCATCCACGAGATGCGACCGCACAAGCTCACCGAAGCCCACCTGACCGGCGGCTTTGCCGAACTGGTCTGCTCCAATTCCTTCCGCTCCGACGATTTCGAGCACAACGCTGTCGGCCTCCTGCACGAGGAAATGCGCCGCTGCGGCTCCCTGATCATGCGGATCGCCGATGCCCACAAGCTGCCGGCCGGTGGCGCGCTGGCCGTCGACCGCGTCGGCTTTTCGGACGCCGTCACCGCCGCTGTACAGAACCATCCCAACATCACTGTCGAATTCGGCGAGATCGCCGGATTGCCGCCCGCGGAATGGGACAATGTCGTCATCGCCACGGGCCCATTGACCTCGCGGCCGCTGGCCGAGGCAATCCAGACCCTGACCGGAGAGGCCGAACTCGCCTTCTTCGACGCCATCGCGCCGATCATTCACAGCGAGTCAATCGACCGCGATATCGTCTGGGCGCAATCGCGTTACGACAAAGTCGGGCCCGGCGGCACCGGCGCCGACTACCTCAACTGTCCGATGGACGAAGCGCAGTACAATGGATTCGTGGATGCGCTGTTGGCGGGTGAGAAGCACGTGTTCCACGAATGGGAGAACGTGCCCTATTTCGACGGCTGCCTGCCGGTCGAGGTAATGGCCGAACGCGGTCGCCAGACTTTGCGTTTCGGCCCGCTGAAGCCGGTCGGCCTCACCAACCCGCGCAACCCGACGGTGAAGCCCTACGCCATCGTCCAACTCCGGCAGGACAATGCGCTGGGGACACTATGGAACATGGTGGGCTTTCAGACCAAGCTCAAATATGGTCGGCAGGCCGAGATATTCCGGATGATCCCGGGCCTCGAGAACGCGCAATTCGCGCGGCTTGGTGGCCTCCACCACAACACTTTCCTCAACTCGCCGAAGGTATTGGACCGCCAGCTTCGTCTGAAGGCGCAGCCGCGGCTGCGCTTCGCCGGGCAGATCACGGGCGTCGAAGGTTACGTCGAGAGTGCTGCAATCGGCCTCGTTGCCGGACGCATGGCGGCGGCCTCGACGCGCAGCGAGACCATCGACGCGCCGGTGCCGACCACTGCGCTCGGCGCGTTGTTCGACCACATCCTCGGCGGCCATGTTTCGGCCGAAGGCGAACCCGGACCGCGCAGCTTCCAGCCGATGAATGTCAATTTCGGCCTGCTCCCGCCGCTCGAGATCAAGAAGCCCGACGGCGTCGGACGCTGGCGCGGGACCGACAAGGCGATGGCCAAGCGCAAGGCAATGAGCGAC
This sequence comes from Devosia sp., assembly GCA_039934955.1. Classification (GTDB taxonomy): domain Bacteria; phylum Pseudomonadota; class Alphaproteobacteria; order Rhizobiales; family Devosiaceae; genus Devosia_A. The sequence goes on along the minus strand of JBDTLB010000029.1, from coordinate 32,240 downwards.
CGAGCGCTCGAGGATATTCGCGCCTGGGCCTAGGCGTTCGTCAGCTTCCACCACCCGAGCGCCGCGATCTTCCGCCAGTCCGGCAGATCATCGTAACGCTGGAACGGCGCTTCGGGATGCAGCCGCTTGTGCTGGGCCCTGAGCAGTGCGATCGGCGCAAAGGCCGTTCGCAGCTCGCGCGGCAAGGCGCGGATCGCGACGTCGGCCTTGTTGAGGTGATCAACGGCCATGTCGCCAAGCTGAGTCAGACCAGCGGTGAGGCCCCGGCTCACCTGACCGGCGAACAACTCGCCTTCGACGGCGCCGTTCGCCGCCAACACGCTCCACGGCACGAATATGCGGCCCTGGCTGGCATTATAGCCGAAGGCGCGGAGATGCCCGATCAGCGCATGCGCCACGCCCAGATGCCCGGCCGCGTCGCCGGTTTCGACCGGCTTCCCGGCCTTGAGGATCATCGCGCCAAGCTGGTAGAGCGCCGACACTGTCTCACCTGCGTAACCCTCGAAGGTCGGAACGTCCGGCATCGGGTCTTGGTACAGGTCGAAACGCCGTGCCGCGATCATGCGCGTCAGCGGCGGGATCGGCAGGCCATATTCGGCGACGGCAGACAGCAGGGCGTCGGCCAGTGGGTTGGACAGGACATCGCCGTGCCCCTCACCGCTCAACGCATCGGCCCACCATTGCAGCCGGATTTCGCCTGCGGCCGGTTCGCGAGCCCGCTCGCGAACTGAGGCGATATCGGCGTTGAACGCATACAGCGCCGCCAGCGCTTCGCGCTCTTTCGGCGCCAGCAGCAGGGTCGCGAAATATCGGTCGCGATCTCTCGCGCGCAATTGCCCGGTGGCATATTGCGCACTCTCGGGCTTCACCGGGGCGACTCGACCGCAATCAGCGCGGCGCCGACCGACCGGCTTTCGCCGAGCAGGATATTGTAGGTTCTGACCGCCCCGCCCGTCGCGATGGCCTCGACAACAATGTTGCGGTCGCGCAGGGCCTGCCGGATCGCCTTGTCGAAGCCTGTAACGTCCTTACCGAGACCGACCAATAGAACGTCGATCTTATCGGCGACCGCGAACACCGGCTCGAGGTTCGCCATGCTGATCTCGGCCGGCAGCTTCACGTCCCAAGCATGCATGCCAGACGGCAGGCAGAGCAATGAGCCGCGATGGCTCATCTCCGCGAAGCGGAAGCCGCCATTGCCGTAGCCTTCGATCACCGCCTGGTACGGGTAGAACCCTTGCCCCGACTCGGCCATGACCGCGGTCCCTTAGACCGCGGCGCCGTCGGCGCGTTTCGGAAGCTTCGCCGCCTTCGCATCGGCCGCAGTATCGGTCCGCGCCTTCAGCCCGAAATGGATCAGGATCGGGCCGCCGATGAAAACGGACGAATACATGCCGAAGATCGAGCCGAACGTCATTGCGATGGTGAAGCCGCGGATCGACTCTCCGCCGAAAAACACCAGCGGAAATAGGGCCAGGAGGATGGTGAACTGCGTCAACGAGGTCCGGACGATCGTCTGGTTAATCGACAGATCGATCAACTCGTGCAGCGACATCTTCTTGTATTTTCGGAGATTTTCTCGAACGCGATCGGAGATAACCACGGTCTCGTTCAAACTGAGGCCCACCAGAGTCAGCACGGCCGCGATCGATGAGATGTTGAACTCAAGTCCCGCCACCGAGAACAACCCGATGGTCATGATCACGTCGTGGGTCGTCGTGGTGATGGCTGCAAGCGCGAACTGCCACTCGAAGCGGAACCAGACGTAGATCAGGATCGCAACGAGCGCCACGAACACGGCCATGATGCCCCGCGTGGTCAACTCGCCCGACACCTGAGGTCCCACGGTTTCTGTACGGCGGATCTCGTAGTTTTCGGTCGCCAGCGCAGTGCGGACTTTTTCCACAGCCACCTGCTGCGCCTGATCACCGCCGGCCTGGGTCTGGACGCGCACCAGCACGTCCTTAGGCGTGCCAAAACCCTGCACCTGAACATCGCCGAGCCCAAGCTTATCGAGCACTTCGCGGATCTTGGCAGGGTCGGCATCGCCCTGCCCATCGAACTGCATCTCGATCGCCGAGCCGCCGATGAAGTCGATGCCAAGGTTAAAGCCCTTGGTAACAGCCGAACCTATGGCGAGCAGCGAGATCACCACCGAGAAGATGATCGCATAGCGCGAAATCTTCATGAACGGGATCTTGGTGCCGTCCGGGATGAAGCGGAAAACCTGGATCTTGAGGGTCTTCGGCCGACGGGCACGGAACCACCAGCCGACGAAGTAGAGCGTCACGGTGTAGGCCGTAAAGAGCGACGTCAGGATGCCGAGCGCGAGAGTAACGGCGAAGCCTTGCACCGGGCCAGAGCCAAGGAAATAGAGCACCACCGCCGCGATCAGCTGCGTCAGATGCGAGTCAATGATGGTGCCCCAGGCCCGCTTGAAGCCAGCATCGATGGCGGCAAGGATAGATTTGCCGGCCTTCAGCTCCTCGCGGATGCGCTCGTAAATCAGCACGTTCGCGTCGACCGACATACCGATTGTGAGCACGATACCCGCGATACCCGGCAGCGTCAGTGTCGAGCCAAGCAGCGACAATGACCCAACAATCATCACGATGTTGAGCACCAGCGAGATGTCGGCAAAGAAGCCGAACAGCCCGTAGGCGATGACCATAAAGACGACGACGAGGACACCAGCGACGATACCGGCGGTGATGCCGGCATGCACAGAGTCCGCACCGAGGCTCGGACCGACCGAACGTTCTTCGGCGACATCGAGCGTCGCCGGCAGCGCGCCGGCGCGGAGCAGAACCGCAAGGTCATTTGCCGATGAGGCGGTGAAATTGCCGCTGATCTGCCCCGAACCGCCGGTGATCGGCTGCTGGATGGTCGGCGCAGTGATCACCTGATTGTCGAGGATGATGGCGAACCGCTTGCCGACATTCTTCGCGGTGATTTCGCCAAAGACGATGGCGCCATGCGTATTGAAGCTGAAGCTGACGACCGAACGGCCGGTCTGCTGGTCAAAACCCGGCTGGGCGTTGGTCAGATCTTCGCCGCCGAGTTCAACGTTCTCGTTGAGCAGTTCGCTGCCGCCCTCGGCGCTCGGAACGATGTAATAGCCCGAGGGAATCCCCTGCGATTCCGCCTGCGCCGCCGTCATCGACGGGTGGACGAGGTGGAATTCGAGGCGCGCGGTCTTGGAGATCAGCGATTTGAGGCGGGCAGAATCGGCAAAGCCCGGCACCTGGACCAGCACCCGGTCTTCGCCCTGGCGCTGGATGGTGGGCTCGGTCGTGCCGACTTCGTCGATACGTTTGCGGATCACTTCGATCGACTGCGCGATCAACGAGGACATGCGGTCCTTGATGCCGGCATCCGACAGCGTGACGGTGAGCTTGCCATCCGGCGTCTCGCCGAAATTCAGTTCCTGAATACCGCCGACGCCGAGTACCCCATTGCCGGTCTGCAGCTTCTGCAATGTGGTCTGAGCGAGCGCCTTCTGCGTCGGGTCGGTCAGCTCGATGCTCAGCCCCGTCGCATCGGTGGTGATAATGTTGCCGATGCCGTTCTCGCCGGCAAGGATCTGACGAGCATCGCGACGCAGCGTCTTCAGCCGGTCGGTGACCACCGAATCCTTGTTGACCTGCAGCAGCAGATACGAGCCGCCCTGCAAATCGAGGCCGAGCGTCATGCCCTGATGCGGCAGGAAGCTCGGCCAGCTTGCGAGCTGGTCCTTGGTGAAGAAATTGGGAATCGCAAAGACGATGCCCAGCACGGCGACGATAACGATGATCGCTGTGCGGACCGGCGTGAACTGCAGCATACTAGGGTATCGTCCTTATTGACGCGTCAGGCTCTGTTGTGCCCGTCAGGCCTTGTTGTCGTTGACCGGCGTGCCCTTGTTGCGCACATCCGCGATCATGCCGCGCACCAGCTTCACACGCACGCTCGGGGCGATCTCGACTTCGAGATCTTCGCCATCGACGGCCTTGGTGACCTTGCCGACGATGCCGCCGGTGGTGACCACGGTATCGCCGCGGGTAATGGCCGAGAGCATCGTCTGCTGCGCCTTGGCGCGCTTCTGCTGCGGCCTGAAGATCAACAGCCAGAAGATCACCACCAGCAACAGGATCGGGGCAAACTGGATCAGCAGGTCGTTGATCCCACCCCCAGCAGCGGCGGGGGCACCGGTGCTCTGCGCGAGAGCGGCGGTCACGAACATAGAGGTCTCCTTGAATGGACTGTCGGCTTGTCAAAACGCCGCGGTTAATCGCATATAGGCTGCGTTTCCGGCAATGGAACAATCCATCCGGGCCAAAGCGCGCGGACTATATAGCCGCACCGAGCGAATGCAAACCCGTTCGAGGCCGCGTTTCCCGCCATTTCGACGCAGGAATCCCCCGAAAATGCCCGATGAGACCCTGACGCAGATCGCCGCGTCGCTTCAGCGCATCGCCGAGCGGCTCGAGGCCATCGCCCCGGTCACCGACCACGCCGGGCCGGCTTTGGGCGAAGCCGACGCCTACCACTGGGACGCCGCCAACGGCCGGCTGATGCCGGTGCCCAAGGTGGCGCGGGTGCCGTTTGGGCTGCTCAAGGGCATCGACAGCGTCCGCGACACGCTCTTGGCCAACACCCTGCAGTTCGCCAAGGGCTTCGCCGCCAACAACGCTCTGCTCTGGGGCGCCCGGGGCATGGGCAAGAGTTCGCTGGTGAAGGCCGTGCATGCCGAGGTTTCCGGCCATCTCGACGGCCGGCTGATCCTGATCGAGATCTCCCGCGAGGATATCGAGACCCTGCCCCGCCTGATGCGGCTCATCGCCCGGGAAACGGCGCGGTTCATCGTCTTCTGCGACGATCTGAGCTTCGACAAGGATGAGACCAGCTACAAATCGCTGAAGGCCATCCTCGATGGCGGGCTCGAGGGCCGGCCCGACAATGCGCTGTTCTACGCCACCTCCAACCGCCGCCACATGATGCCGCGCGACATGATCGACAACGAGCGCGCCACCGCCATCAACCCGGGCGAGGCGGTCGAGGAGAAGGTCTCGCTGTCCGATCGCTTCGGCCTCTGGCTCGGCTTCCACAATTGCGACCAGCCGACCTATCTGGCGATGATCCGCAGCTATTGCGACGCCTATGGCCTCGAGATCGACGACGCGACGCTGACCGCCCGCGCCATCGAATGGGCCCAGACCCGCGGCGCCCGGTCTGGCCGCGTCGCCATCCAGTTCGTCCGCAACATGGCGGGCGAGATGGGCAAGGCCGTCTGAAATGCAAAAGGCCCGCCGAAGCGGGCCCATGCGAAATTCTGCGAAATCAGCCGGCGAGCAGCGGGATCGGATCGACCGGCGTGGCGCCCTGGCGGAGCTCGAAGTGGAGCTGCGGGCGGCTGACCGAGCCGGTCATGCCGACGGCGCCGATATTGTCGCCGCGATTGACCGCATCGCCCTTGTTGACGCTGGTCGACTTCAAATGGGCATAGGCTGACACGTAGCCGTTCGGATGACGGATCAGCACGAGGTTGCCGTACCCTTCGACGCCCGAGCCGACATAGATCACGGTGCCGTTCTCGGCCGCCCGGACGGCGCTGCCCTCGGGGGCGTCGATATTGATGCCGGTGCCCTTGGACGAGATGAAGTCGGTCGTCACTTTGCCCGAGACCGGCCAGCGAAATTTGTTGGCGCCAGACATCTGCGGCTCGGCGGCCGGCGGCGTCTTGATCGGGGCCGGATTGGCGACGGCAACCTGGACTGGTTTGGTCGTCGAATTGCTGGGATCGACCAGCTTGGGATCATTGATGGCGGCAGATTTGCCGAGCGCATGCGGCTTGGCACCGAGCGGCGCTTCGACCGGCGCGATGGCGGCAATCTTGGCCGGCCCCTTGTTGGCCAGCAGATCGGCACGGCCCGGAATGATGATCTTCTGGCCGACATAGATCTTGTCGGGCGAACTGATCGAGTTGGCCTGCATGATCGCCTGCGCCGTCACGTCGTAGCGGCGGGCGATAGTGTAGAGCGATTCTCCACTCTCGATCACATGCGAATAGGCATTCGCCGGAACGACGCTGAGATTGGCGGTCGGTGTCGAAGCGCCCAGCGAGGCCATCTTGGGCGCCGCAATCGGGGCAAGCTGCTGGGGCTGGGCTGACATTGTCGATTTTCCTGTGAGAGGCGGAAGAGACGAAGACGAGATCGAGCCCGTCGGAGCGCTGCCCGTGACGAGACCGCCACCGGAGCCGCCGGAGATATCTTCGGGCGGAATGTAAGGACCTTGCGCCACTTGCTGGCGCCCGATGGGTTGCAGAGCGGTGGGCATGGTCTGCGCGCCACCGATCGAGTTGACCGACCCCGTCGAGCCGGTCACGTCACCACCCATCCCGAGGCCAAGTGAAGAGCAGCCTGCAAGCGAGGCGGAACCCAACACCAGACCGGCGAACGCGGCTATTCTAAACGCCTGGCCGGCAACGCGAATACTCATTGGTTCAACTCATACGCAAACTACTCGATAGGCTGACCATAGGCATTTTAGGTAAAGACGAGTTTAAGGCGCTCGCGTTTTGCGCCAATCGAGTCTGCCGCCGTTCAGACATGATTAGGGTTAAGCCCGAGCGCCATTCCAACGGTTGGGGAGGTGGCAGGATCGGGTGTGGATTGGGCGCCGAGCACCCCCTCTCCTGCGATTTCTAGGACTTAGCGAAGGGCTAATATAAGCCCAAGAAATCACATTCTCCCCCGCCGGGGGGAGAGGGTGACTGAAGCTGCGGTTCGAGACCCTCGCCCCCTTGGCGGGGGAGAAAGCAAATTCTTGGGTTTGGCGAGGCCAAGCCCTTAGAATTTGCAAGAGAGGGGATGACGTTGCCGCTGAGCCAGCCGCTCCCCGTCTACAGCGTGATCGTGCCATCCATCGCGACCGCCAGCGCGATATCGCTGGCCTGCAGCGACACCGGGGTCACGGTGACCATGTTGCCGTGCATCAACAGCTGGAAGTCGAAATCCGGATGCAGCGGCTTCGGCGTTTCCGGGATGGCGATGAAGAATTTCCCGGCATTGTCCGACGGATAATACCGCATCGGCGAACGCGAAAAGCGCTGCGTCGGCACCACCCGCAGGCCTTCCACTTTCTCGATCGGGCAGAACGGGAAATTGACATTAAACCACACGCCGGAATTGGGCTTCGTCTGCGCGCGGATGCCATCGACGACCGCAGCGGCGAGCTGCCGTGACACCGCCCAATCGATGGCTGTGCCGGCTTCGTAATCGACGCCCTGGCTCATGGCGATGCCGATCGCCCCCTGCAGCGCGCCTTCGCGCGCACCGGCCGCAGTGCCCGAGCAATTGACGATGTCGCCGAGGTTCTGGCCGTTGTTGACGCCCGACAGCACGATGTCGGCCGGCCGGTCCTTGGTGAGGAACGTCATTCCAGCCACGACGCAATCGGCCGGCGAGCCCCCCGGGATGGCGAACACCCGCGCGCGCTTTTCGATCAGCTCGAGTTCGCGGCCAAAGGTGAAGCGGTGCGCTGCGCCCGACTGGTTGCCGTCGGGCGCACAGATCCAGATATCGTCGCTGAGCGAACGGGCGATCTCTTCCATGATGGCGATGCCGGGCGCATCGACGCCGTCATCATTGGTGATCAGGATGCGCGGTGGGCGAGCGGTCACGCGCGCGCGCCGATGCTTTTGATCCCGCCCATATAGGGCTGCAGCGCTTCGGGCACGGCGATCGAGCCGTCCTCCTGTTGGTAGTTTTCGATCACGGCGATCAGCGTCCGGCCGACGGCCAGCGCCGAGCCGTTGAGCGTGTGGACGAGCCGGGTCTTGCCGTCTTTACCCTTGAACCGGGCATCCATGCGCCGCGCCTGGAAATCTCCGCAGACCGAGCAGGACGAGATTTCGCGGTAGGCATTCTGGCCGGGCAGCCAGACCTCGATGTCATAGGTCTTCTGCGCCCCGAACCCCATGTCGCCGGTCGACAGCGTCATCACGCGGTAGTGCAGCCCGAGTTTTTGCAGCACGGCCTCCGCGGCGACCAGCATGCGCTCATGCTCGTCGGCCGACTGCTCCGGCGTCGTGATCGACACCAGCTCGACCTTGTTGAACTGATGCTGCCGCAGCATGCCGCGCGTATCGCGGCCCGCCGAGCCGGCTTCCGAGCGAAAGCACGGCGTCAGCGCCGTGAAGCGGAGCGGCAAGTCTTCTTCGCGCTGGATGGAGTCGCGGACGAGGTTGGTCAGCGGCACTTCGGCAGTAGGAATGAGATAGAGACGGAAAGGACGAACAATCGGTTCGTCGCCTCGCATGGACGCGAAGTCTATCTTCTCCTCCAAGGTTGAATTGATAGCTGCGCGTATCGCGTCTTGATAGGCCCGGTGGAGGTCCGGATAGTTTTCGATGGCGGCGAGTTGCTCTTGCCTGTCCGCATTCCGCTCCAAGAAGGCCTTTGCAGCGGCGTTCATTACAGGCTTTAGATCGTCGATATCGATCTCTCGTGAAGTCCGAAACAAATCCTCCTCGAACTTCGGCAGTTGGCTCGTCCCATAAAGCGCGTCGTCCTTGACCAGTAGCGGCGGCTGCACTTCGGTGTAGCCGTGCTCGTTGGTGTGCATGTCGAGCATCAATTGCCCGATGGCGCGCTCCATGCGGGCCAGTCCGCCCTTCAGCACGACGAAACGCGAGCCGGAAATCTTGGCGGCAGCCTCGAAATCCATCATGCCGAGCGCTTCGCCGGTCTCGAAATGCTCCTTCGGCGCATAGCTAAACGACGGCTTCGGTGGCCGGACTTTCGCCGCAGTAGCCGCATTACCGTTCGGCCCGAAATACTCGACGTTCTCGGCCTCTCCCTCGCCGGCAGGAACATCGTCCTTGGGCAAATTGGGCATCACCAGCAGCGCGTTTCGGAGCGTCTCGTCGGCGGTGCGGCGCTCGTCCTCGCCGGTCTGGATGACATCCTTGAGGTGCGCGACCTGATCCATCAGCTGCGCCGCCTTGGCGTCGTCCTTCTGGGCCTTGGCCTGGCCGATCTGCTTGCTCATCGCATTGCGCGCCGCCTGGGCTTCCTCCAGCCGGACGATGATCGCCTTGCGGGCATCGTCCATGGCAATCAGCTGGGACGCGGAAAACGGAACGTTCTTGCGGGTGTCGAGCGCGCGCTGGGCAACGGCGGTATTGGCCCTGATCCAGTTGATGTCGAGCATGGCGGAAGTCCCTAGGAAGAGGGCTTCTTTTGATGGAGGCGGGGTCCGATGGCAAGGGGGCTACGGAGGGCGAAACGACCCCCGCTCTTGCAAATTCTAAGGGCTTGGCTGCGCCAAACCCAAGAACTTGCGTTCTCCCCCGCCGAGGGGGAGAAGCCAGCGGGACCGGCGGTTCCAGACCCTCTCCCCCTTGGCGGGGGAGAAAGCGATTTCTTGGGTTTAGCCGGAGCCCTCTTGCGCAGGCTAAGCCCTAGAAATCGCAAGAGAGGGGGTGTTTGCGCCTAAGCGCCCGCGGCCTCGGCCGCCAGTTTCGCGGCCCGCTGCTTTTCCACCCAGCGCACCGACAAGATCGAAATCTCGTACAGCGCGTACATCGGCAGGCTTAGGCCGATCTGGCTGATCGGGTCAGGAGGCGTCAGCAGCGCGGCCATCGCGAGGATGCCGACAACCGCGTACTTGCGGCCCTTGCCGAGCATCTTGGTGTTGACGATCTCGACGCGCGCCAACAGCGTCAGGATCACCGGCAGCTGGAAGCAGATGCCGAACGCGATGATCAGCGTCATGATGAAGCCGAGATATTCGCTGACCCGCGTCTGCATCTCGATCTGCACGTCGCCCGGATTGTTCTGCTGCATGCCGAGGAAGAAGTGCAGCGCCATCGGGGTGACGACGAAATAGACGAGGCAGGAACCGAGCAGGAAGAACGCCGGTGTCGCGATCAGATACGGCACGAAGGCCCGGCGTTCCTTCTTGTAGAGGCCCGGCGCGACGAACGCGTAGATCTGGCTGGCGATGATCGGGAACGACAGGAAGATCGCCCCGAACAGCGCGACGTTCATGTAGGTGAAGAACAGCTCCTGCGGCGCCGTGAAGATCAGCTTTACCGCGCTGTCGCCGGCCGCCCATTTGTAGGGGATCAGCAGCAGATCGTAGATCGGCTTGGCGAAAAAGAAGCAGATCAGGAAGAACACCACCACGGCGGCGAGGGAATAGATCAGGCGCTTCCGAAGCTCGATCAGATGGTCGAGCAGCGGCGCTTCGGACCCCTTGAGCTCGTCCTCATCGGTTTTCGGCGGCGGGAGCTGGGCGGTGTCGGCCAATTATGCGCCCGCCTTGGGTTTTGGCGCACGCGGCTTGCGCGGCGCGGCGGGCTTTTTGGGCGCCGGAGCATGGGCCGGCGTATCGCCGAGCAAATCGACCGGTGCGGCGGCGGCGACGTTGACCGGCGCGGCGACTGCAACCGGTGCAGCCTTCTTGGCGCGCGGCTTGCGGGCGGGCTTCGGCGCGGGCGCGATGGCCTCAACCGGCGCCGGGCTCTCAACCGATTTCGTTTTGCCAGTCATCACTGGCGAGGCGATCGGACCGGCGGGCACCGGACTCATGCCGGTCTTCTCGCGGATCTCGTCGACGACGCTCTCGGAGCCCGCGATCTTGGGGGTGACCGCGCCGCTCGGCTCGATCTTGCCGGCAGCAGAAACCTTGTTGAATTCCCGGGTGATTTCGGCCGCGGTCTGTTTCAGCGGCTCGGTGATCGAGCGGCGCAAATCGGTGATCTGATCGAGGCCCGTGGTCTTGTTCAGCTCACGCTGAAATTCGCTACCCAGGCGCCGGATCGAGCCAACGGCCTTGCCCAATTGCTTCATCACAACGGGCAAATCTTTCGGACCGATGACAATCAGCGCCACGACGCCGATCAGCAGCATCTCCGTCCAGCCAACACCGAACATGAATCGTTCCTATGGAAGGACGCCGAAACGCGATTACGCGTCCTTGGCTTTGTCCGTCTCGCGGGCTTCGACCTGCGCCGTCGTGGTCATCGCTTCGGGCTTCTCGTCGTCGCGCATGCCCTTCTGGAAGGCTTTGATTCCAGAGGCGAATTCACCCATGACGCCGGAAATCTTGCCGCGCCCGAAGAGCACGACAACCACGACGGCAACAATGATGATGCCCCAAAGACCTGGACCGTGCATGGCAAACTCCTCTTAAGCGATCTAACGCAGTAACGTTTGATGGTCAGAAATAGGTTCAATCGGCACCGAACACAAGGACGGCCTTGCCGCAGGCCTATTCGTTCGGCTCGTCCTGCCCCTCGATATCGTCGGGGTCGAGCGGGTCCTCGTCCTCACGCAATGGGCCGTCGAACGGCAGCGGGATCTGCATGTTGGGCGGCAGCCGATTGCTGAGCAATCCCGAGCCCTTAAGCTCCTCGAGTCCGGGCAGATCAGCAAGGCTTTCGAGCGAAAAATGGTCGAGAAACCCCTCGGTCGTCCCATAGGTCACCGGCCGGCCGGGAGTGCGGCGGCGGCCACGCATCCGGACCCACCCGGCTTCCATCAACAGATCGAGAGTGCCCTTCCCGGTCGCCACGCCCCGCACCTCTTCCACTTCGGCGCGGGTCGCCGGCTGGTGGTAGGCGATGATGGCCAGCGTTTCGAGCGCCGCCCGACTCAACGGCCGATTGTCGGTCTGCTCGCGGCGCAACAGGAAATTGAGGTCCTCCGCCGTCCTGAACGCCCATTTGTCGGCGCGGCGAACGAGATTGACCCCGCGCGGCGCATATTGCTCGGCGAGCCGGGTGAGCAGCGCCTCGATATCGGCCCCCTCCCCCAGATGCGGCACGAAATCGGATGCGGCCAGCGGCTCGGCCGACGCAAACAGCAGCGCCTCGATGATGCGCAAATACCGATCCGCGAGATCGGGGGACTCGGAAACTTCGGATTCGTCGGACATCAGGACTCGGTTGGGGGGCGATCGCCCTTACGGCGACGCACGAAAAGCGGCCCGAAGGCCAGAGTTTGGCGGAGTTCTACCTGCCCCTGCCGCGCCAGTTCAAGGCTGGAGGCGAAGGTCGAGGCAATGGCCGTAATGCGCTGCTCGGGCGTCGACAGATACTCGGCGAGATAGGCGTCGAGCGGCACCCAATCCATGTTCTCGCCGATCAGCCGGTTGAGAATGTCGCGCGCGTCCTGCAGCGACCAGACGTGTCGCTCGTGCGGGGTGTAGTCGTTGGGAATGCCGCTCTCGCGCTGTGTCGCGTAGGCCTTGAGCAGGTCGAACAGCGAGGCTTCCCAGATCGACGAGCGCGCGACGGTGATCGGTTCGGGCGCGCCGCGGGCAAATATCTGCCGGCCAAGCAGCGGCCGGTTCAGCAATTGCATGGCCGACCGGCGCATCGCCTCGAGCCGCTTCAGCCGGAACTGCAGCAGCGCCGCCATCATCTCGCCGCTCGGCTCGTCGTCCGACGCCGCCTGCGGCACCATCAGCCGGCTCTTGAGGTAGGCAAGCCAAGCCGCCATCACGAGATAATCAGCGGCGATCTCGATGCGCTTCTCGCGCACCGTCTCGATGAAACTCAGATATTGCTCGGCCAGCGCCAGAACGGAAATCTGCGCCAGATCGACCTTCTGCCGCCGGGCCAGATCGAGCAGCAGGTCGAGCGGGCCTTCATAGCCGTCCACATCGACATACATCACCTCGTCGTCGGGCGGCGGCGCAGGCTCAAGCCACTCGGGGGATGGATCAGGTGTCAACGCGATCGCTCAAACAACGCAAATGAAGCCCGATTTTACACGAACTCATCCCGACGAAGGCGGAAATTCCGGCCCAAATCGCGCCCGGCTAACAGAAAAACCGCAAATCCCCGCCCGGGACCCAAAGTTCAAATTTGAATCGGCTTAGCCGTTGGTGGCGAAGCAGTCGCCGCCCTGAGCCTTGATCTGCGCACACACGCTGGCGGCGTCTGACAGGGACGACATCGGCAGGCGGACGCGGAAGCGGATGCCCTTCTGCCCGAGATCGACCTGCTGCACTGTCAGTTTCTGGCCACCAAAGAGAGCGCCGTACCTCGCTGTCATCGTCTTGATCGAAGCCGCAGCATCGCCCTGCGTCGGCTGCGAGCTGAGCTGCACATAGGCCGCCGCGTTGCCACCATCATTCGCCACCGGCGCCGTCGGCTTCAGGGCCGCAACCTGCTTGGGCGGGGCAAGATCGTTACTGCCGAGAAGATCGATCTGGCCAGTCGGCGTTTGGGCGCCGACCACGGCGTTGACCGGGTTTGTCGGCGTGGTGGCCTGTGTCTTCGCCGCCGCCGTGCGGACCGGGAACTGCATCGGCACGGGCGCCACGACGCTCGGATCGACCGGCGCCATCGGCGCTGGATCGGCCGTGGCGACCTGCGTGTCGTCGGTGAGCGGCAGAAGCGGATCGCTGGCGGTGCCAGCGTCGGAATTGCCCAGAAGATTGGTCGCCTCGGTGCTCGGCACCGTCGGCACGTTGGGGCGTGCAACCGGCAATTCTTCGGCCCCGGCAACGGCGTCATCGCCCGACACGATCGTGCCGTCCGGACGCACCGTCACGGTGCGGACCTTGCGATTGGCAAGACCGCTATCGGTGTCATCGGCGGCCGGTGTCACGTCGCGGGTCACATCGGTCGCATTCGGCTGGTCAGTTGCGACCAATTGCTCTGTGCTCGGAGCCTGAGACGCCCCGTCCATCCTGGCGAGTACCGGAGATTTTGCAGCGTCAGTGGTCGGCGCGGTCGTCGCCGCCGGCTTGACCTTCACCGGTGTCGAATCGGCAGTCAGCTGCGGCGCGGTGGCGCCTGTATTGGCCGTGCGGCCCATGTTGAGGACCCAATAGAGCCCGAGGCCCGCAGCGAGCAGCAACGTTCCCGCGACGGCCATGCCGATATACTGGCGCATCCCGCCGGACAGGAACGACGAGCGCTGCGGCTTGACCTTGAGCCGGCGATACGGGCTCTCGTCGCCGATCGTCGGGTCGACCCGGCCGACTTCAGCGCCAGACGCGGCCGCTGCGGCGAGAATGGCGTCTTCGGCGGAGCGGGCCCCGTTATCATCCTTGAGGTTTGCGCGACGCGGCGCGAACTGCGTCGTCAACGGCGGCACAATGGGGGCCGGCGATTGCTGATGCTGGGCGATCTCACGCTCGACATCTTCCTCGTCCTCGAACTCGACGTTGGGCGCAACCGATTGAGCAACCTGAACGCGGACCGGACCGGGCGACAGTTCGACCCGGACGGCCTCGCCAATCAGGTTTTCGATTTCCGACATCGGATCGGACTGATCGCGGTCGAAATGGGTTGGCTCCGGCGCGCGCTGCTGCGGCGAGCTCAGCGGCTGGTTCGCCGACTGCTTCATGTTGAGGCCCACGCCGGGCGATATCGCGAAGCGATCATTATCGGCGGAACGCGGCGCGACGCTGATGGGCTTCAGCGGAATCGGCGCGCTGCTGGCGGCACGCGGAACACCCTGCGGCACAGACGCGATAACCGGTCGAGGCGCCTGTGTCTGCGGGGTGACCATCGTGCGAATGATGGAGGCGACGGGAACCGGCCCGGCGCGCGGCGCTTCCGGCTCGGGAGCCTGCTGCTCGGGCTCGTCGTGAAATGCGGCCTCAGGCTCCTCATCATAGTCCGCCTCGGGCTCATCGTCTTGCGCCTCGGGCTCCGATTGCGGCGCCGACGCAATATCGGCTGCGATCAGATCGGCGATCGGATCAGGCGATCGCGGGCGTGACAGACTGGCCGACGCCGGCGGATTTGCGCCAAAGCCGAAATCGAAATTGAAATCATTGCCGCCGCTTTGCTGCGGCGGCGGAGCGCTCGGCATCGGGATGGGGGCCGCCGGCGGCGCGACGTAGGACGAAATCGGGGCTGGCGCGGGCTTGGTCACCGACAGCGCCGGACCCTCGGCAAAAGAGCGATTTTCACTGACCGGCGTCAGGCTCGACGGAATGCGGACGGCCGGCGCTGGCGCGGGTGACCGGCTTTGCGCGGCGAGGCGTTCGGAAAGACTCGAAAGCGGCTCCTGGTTGATCGGCGCCGGAGCAACAGGGCGGCCGAAATCGAATTTGCTGACCGGGGCACTGGTCGAAACCGCCGCCGGTTGGTCCATGCCTGGAATGCGGATGCTGCCGGTGGCCGGGCCACTGGGAGCTTCAGCCTGCGGCGCCGGAGCGACCGGGCGCGGCGCGGGCGCGTCCATGCCGGGAATACGGAATGACGTCGGCGCCGCGGCCGGCGCGCTTGGTGCAGTGGCGGCCGGATCGATCGGCGCAGGCTTGGCGATGGGCTGTATGGCCGGCGCGGCACCACGCGGCGGCACAGCCATCAGCTTCGCCAGTTCGGCGATAAGATCGTCGGATTTATCGGCCTGATCGGACATCTGCTGCGGTCTCGCTGGCGGCATTGACTAGGCTCACGGTGCTGTTGGTATTCCCGCCCCGACCCCCGCCGAGACCTCCGCCAACCATCACACCAATGCGCCCGAATTATGAAAGCTCATCTGGAGCAGACACTCCCAAGACTGTGAGGCCATTGACCAAAACCTGCCTGACAGCGCCCACTAGCGCGAGTCGCGCCACCGTCAGTTTCAGGTCCTCAGGGTTAACAAAACGTAACCCCCTGTCTTCCCTGCCTTTCGCCCAGAAAGAATGGAAGGCGGCGGCGAGTTCGTAAAGATAAAATGCAATACGATGCGGCTCGTGTGCAAGGGCCGCCGCAGTCACGGTCCGTGGCCATTGCGCCACCGCTTTGATCAGCTCGATATCGGCCGGGCTGACCAGCAATTCCAGCGGCGCTTTGCTCAACTCCGCCGGCGACAGATCGAGGGCCGGCAACTCGGATTCGGCCGTCCGGAACACCGAGCAGGTCCGGGCATGCGCGTACTGCACATAGAACACCGGATTATCGCGAGTCTGTTCTTTGACCAGCGCGAAGTCGAAATCCATCGACTGCTCGTTCCGCCGGTAGAGCAGCATGAAGCGCGTCGCATCGACGCCGACCTCCTTAACGAGGTCTGACAACCGGATGAAATCGCCGCTCCGCTTGCTCATGGTGAACGGCTGACCGTCCCGCATCAACCGGACGAGCTGCATGATCTTGACGTCCATCTCCGCTTCGCCACCTGACACGGCTTTGACGGCGGCCTTGAGCCTGCTGACATAGCCGGAGTGGTCGGCGCCCAGCACGTTGATCATGTGGGAGAAGCCGCGCAGATATTTGTTGCGGTGATAGGCGATATCGGCCGCAAAATAGGTGTAGCTACCGTCTGATTTCACCAGCGGCCGGTCGACATCATCGCCATATTGGGTGGCGCGGAACAGCGTCTGTTCACGGTCTTCCCAATCATCGTCGGTCTGGCCCTTCGGCCGATCGAGCCGGCCCTGATAGACGAGGCCCTTCTCGCGCAGCCATTCGAGCGTGGTGTCGATATCGCCGCCCTGCCCGTGCAGCGTCCGCTCGGAAAAGAACACGTCATGGGCGACGCCGAGCTCGGCAAGATCGGTCTTGATCAGCTCGACCATCATCTTGAGCGTCATATCCTTGACCTTAGGCAGCCATTCGGCTTCCGGCAGGTCCAGCAATTCGCGGCCATAAGCGTCAGCCAGCTGTTCGCCGACCGGCTTAAGATAGTCGCCCGGATAGAGCCCAGGCGGGATCTCGATGGTCTCGCCCAAGGCCTCGCGATAGCGCAGGAACGCCGACTGCGCGAGCACCTCGACCTGCCCGCCCGCGTCGTTGATGTAGTATTCGCGTGTGACATCGTAGCCCGAATAAACGAGCAGCGACGCGAGCGCATCGCCGAACACTGCGCCGCGCGTATGGCCGACATGCATCGGCCCGGTCGGGTTGGCCGAGACGTACTCGACGTTGACCTTCTCACCCTTGCCCAGATCGACCTTGCCGTATGCCTCACCGAGCAGATCGATGGACTTTAGAACGCGATGCCAGACCGGCTCGCCGAGCCGGAAATTGAGGAAGCCGGGACCGGCGACCTCGACCGTTTCGACATCGGGATCGGATTTGAAATGTTCGGCCAGTGCCGCCGCGATCTCGCGCGGATTCTTGCCGAGCGGCTTTGCCACGACCATCGCCGCGTTGGAGCTCAAATCGCCATGCGCCGGATCGCGCGGCGGCTCGACCACGGCGCGCCCGATCAGCTCAGCCGACGCCTCGGGATAAAGGGTCTTGAGCGCAGCCGCGACCCGCGCGGCGAAATCGGCGAAAATATCCATGATCGGTCCGGGATAGAAGGGTTTGGGCGGGTTAGACCAATTGCCGCGACCCGTCAAACAAGCGGGCATGTTCGGCTTCCGCATACGGATCTGTCATGCCGGCAATGAAATCGGCGACGACGCGCGCGCGCTTTGCGTCGTCGGTCGCCTCACGCGCCGCCTCACCCCAGCGTCCGGGCATGTCGGCGGTGGCGAAATAGCGGTCGAACAACTCGGCCACGAGTTCCTCGCTGCGCCGGACGGGCGCCATGACATCCTCGGAACGATAGACCTTGCCGAACATGAAGGCCTTGAGGCCTTGCTCGGCTTCAGCGGTTGCTGCGGAAAAATGGATCAGCGTCCGCCCCGCGCGGCGCACGTCGTCGGAGGAGGCTGGCGCGGCCCCGGCGATCTCTGCCTCGGCGGTGGCGATGACATCCTCGATGGCCCGGGTGATCAGCCGCCGCTGCACCTCGTGCGCCTGCCGGCTGGGATCGATATCCGGCCAGCGCTCCAGCATTTCGCGCACGATCGGGCCGACCAAAGGCACATCGGCCAGATCCGGCAATTCGATCAAACGCGCCCGCAGCGCATCGTCGATGTCGTGCGCGTTGTAGGCGATATCGTCGGCAATGGCGGCCGATTGCGCTTCGAGGCTGGCGTAGCTCGCTAGCATCAGATCGGCACTTGCCGGAATGTCATAGAGACCGAACGGTAGCCACTCATGGATGTAGCGCCCGACCGGCCGTTCATCGGCGTCGACCAGTGGGCCATTGTGCTTGAGGATGCCCTCCAGCGCCTCCCAGCTGAGGTTGAGCCCGTCATGCTCGGCGTACCGGTTCTCAAGTTGGGTGACGACGCGGATCGCCTGCATATTGTGGTCGAAGCCGCCCCAGGCGGTCATTTTCTCGTGCAGCACGCGCTCCCCGGCGTGGCCGAACGGCGTGTGGCCAAGGTCGTGCGCCAGCGCGACCGCCTCCGCCAGATCCTCGTTGAGCCGGAGCGCCCGGGCGATCGAGCGGGCCATCTGGCTGACTTCGAGCGTATGCGTCAGCCTTGTGCGAAAATGCTGGCCCTCGTGGTGGAGGAACACCTGCGTCTTGTATTGCAGCCGCCGGAAGGCGGTCGAATGGATGATCCGGTCGCGGTCGCGCTGGAATTCCGAGCGGGTCGGACTGCCGGAAACCGGGTACAAACGCCCCCGGCTCTGCGTCGGATCGGCGGCATAATCGGCCTGCTCGCGCATTGAGCCCTTTCCATCGGCATTCAACGATATTAGACTACGGCTATGAGTGAAGCTGCACTAGCACCAAATCCCGTCATCCTCACCGACCGCGCCGCGAAAAAGATCGGGCGCGTGCTGGCCAAACAGCCCGAAGGCACGGTGCTGCGTATCGTCGTGGCGGGCGGCGGCTGCTCGGGCTTCCAGTACGAGTACAAACTGGTCAAGGAAACCCCCGCCAATGACGACCTCGTGCTCGCCAAGGACACCGCGACCGTACTGATCGATTCGCTCAGCCTCGAATTCATGGGTGGCGCAGAGATCGATTATGTCGACGACCTGATTGGCCAGAGCTTCCAGATCAAGAATCCCAACGCCGTCGCGTCGTGCGGCTGCGGGACGAGCTTTTCGCTCGCCGTCTGATTGCCAATCCAAACGCCCGGTCCTAAGCCTTCGCGCAAAGCGAGGAATTCATGGATCTAACCGAACGAGTGAACGCGGCAATCGACGCCGCAACCGACAGCCGCATCGTCGGCTGTGTCGTACTGGTGCGGCGGGGTGGGCGGCTGATTTTTTCGCGCGCCGCAGGCTTTGCTGATCGCGAGCAGGCCTGGCCGGTCGCCGAAAACACGATCTTCCGCCTCGCCTCGGTGACCAAGCCGATCGTCGCAACGACCGCGTTACGGATGATCGACCTCGGGCTGCTGTCGCTCGACGACAATGTTGCCAGCTATCTGCCCTATTTCACCCCGAAGGCGGCGGACGGCTCGACGCCAGACATCACCATCCGGCATTTGCTGACCCACACCTCCGGCATCACCTACGACAACCCGCCGCTAGGCGTCGCCCTCGGCGCCGACCCCAGTCAGCCGATGCCGCTGACCGAGAATTTGCGTCGCCTGTCGCACGCGACGTTGGCATTCCTGCCGGGGACTGCGTGGCACTATGGCATGTCCATCGACGTGCTCGGCGGCGTGCTGGCGGCAATCAACAAATCCGACCTCGAAGGGGTGATCGCAAACTACGTCACCGGGCCGCTACACATGGACGACACGCATTTCTTAGTCACCGACAAGACTCGCCTCGCCCATCCCTATGGCGACGGCACGCCCCGGCCGTTCCGCATGTCTGAGCCTCAGGCGATCGAAAACGCCCCCGGCAAAGTCGAGATGTTCTCGCCCCGGCGCATCTTCCAGACCGATACACCGCAATCGGGAGGCGCCGGCATGGCGGGCACCGCCTCCGACTTGATGAAGCTGCTGGAAGCGCTGCGCGGCGGCTTCCTCAAGCTCGCCACTCGCGACGAGGCGTTTTCCAACCAGATCGGGGCTTTGCCGCGCGACGATGCCGGTCAGAAGTTCGGTTTTCTCGGCGCCGTGGTCGAGGACACCGCCGCGTCGGGCTGGCCGGTCGCCGGGATGCTGCATTGGGGCGGCATCTGGGGCAACAACTGGATCCTCGATCCGGCGAGCGCCACCACCGTGGTGGTCTACACCAACACTATGCGCGAGGGCTGCAACGGCCCGTTCCGTGACGAAATCCGGGATGCCGTGTTTGCCTGAACTTGCCGCTTCAGGCCCTGCCCGCTAGGACTCTGCCCATGCGTATCGTCACCTGGAACATCAACGGCGTGAAGGCCCGCATGGGCGCCATGCTGAAATGGCTGGCGGAAGCCTCGCCCGACATCGTCTGCCTGCAGGAGATCAAGTCGGTCGACGAAGAGTTCCCGCGCCTCGAGATCGAGTCCCTCGGCTACAATGTCGAGACCTTCGGCCAAAAGAGCTGGAACGGCGTTGCAATCCTCAGCAAGCACCGCTTCGATGAGGTGACTCGCGGCCTGCCCGGCGACGACACCGACGAGCAGTCGCGGCTGATCGAGGGCGTGTTCTCGACCGAGGGCGGCGCGGTCCGGATCTGTTGCATCTATCTGCCCAACGGCAATCCGGTGAAGACCGACAAATTCACCTACAAGCTGGCGTGGATGGACCGGCTGATCACCTTCGCCGAAGGCCGGCTGGCGCTCGAAGAACCGTTCATCCTGCTCGGCGACTTCAACATCCTCCCAGCAGCCATCGACGCCACCTTCCCCGAAAAATGGGTGGGTGATGCGCTGTTCCGACCCGAGAGCGCGCAGCGCTGGCGCACCCTGCTCAACATGGGCATGGTCGACGCACAGCGCGCCGTTTCCAGCGAGCCCGGCTACACCTTCTGGGACTTCAAGACCTTCGGCTGGGACCGCAAGGACGGCATCCGCATCGACCACCTGCTCTGCTCACCGCAGGCCGCCGACAGACTCGAAGATGTCGTCGTGCATCAGGAAGTCCGCGGCTGGGAAAAGCCGTCGGATCATGTGCCGGTAGAGGGTGTGTTCGCGTTCTAGGACGCGCGACGGTTAGAGCCTGCCGAGATCGGCCTCGAGCCTGTCGGCCATTTCCACCGCCAGCTTGCGGGACTCCGGCGACGCGACCGACATGTCGGTGTTGAGCATATCGTCGATCCAGTCCGCGTCGGTCGTACCAATCGAGCTGCGGCTCGCGACGGTGAGCCACATCAGGCCTTCGACCGGATTGGCTTTCACGCCGCCATCGCCGTTGAACAGAATATTGCCAAGTTTGGCCTGCGCCGGGGCATGGCCTTTTTTGGCAGCCAGCGACAGCCAACGAACGCTCTGCACCGGGTTGTCGCCGAGCTCGTCCTTGTCGAGATACATCTCGCCGACGCGGTACTGCGCCTCGGCATCGCCGAAATAGGTTGCCGCGTGTTTGAGCAGCCTGATTGAAAAATCTTCGTCTTTGGGAATACCGGCCTCAGGCAGGCCGTCCCGGTAATAATCGCCCATCTTGACGAAGGAATGGGCCACGATGTCGGCCTCGGTGCCCTTGGGGGCAGTGTCGGCATGCTGGTCGGCGATCTGGGCGAAATAACCAAAGGCCTTCGCCTTGTCTTGCGCGACGCCCTCGCCGCTCTCATACATCAGGCCCAGCTGCCATTGCGCCATCGGATCGCCCGCCGTCGCCGCGTCCTGCAGCGCCATCACCTGGTCGGCCGCCGAGACACCGCCGCCGGCGCCGTCCATGGCGCTGGCCATGGCCTGCGCTGCGTCTGCAGCCGTGCTGCCGGGCGAGAGTTGAGCCGCGGCCACCGGCACGTCGGCGGGCGGCTTGGGGGGATTGTCCTGCGCAAAAGCCGGCGCCGCCGCGAACAGCAGCGCCGAGAACACACTTACGGAAATGAGCGCCGAGGCACCCTTAGATATCCGCATACTGCTCCTTTTCGCCCTTCGCGCCCGGGTTGGTCAGCGCGCCGTAGCGGGCCGGTCCCACGAGCTGGGCATACTTCCAGATCGCGCCAGACCCATACTCGGTCTCACGCGGTGCCCAGCTCTTGGCGCGCTGGGCGAATTCTTCGTCGGTGACGTTCACCGAGATCTCACCGGTGATGGCGTCGAGAGTGATGATGTCGCCATCTTTGATGTGGGCGATCGGTCCGCCGACGGCCGCTTCCGGCCCGACATGGCCGATGCAGAAGCCGCGGGTCGCGCCCGAAAAACGGCCATCGGTGATGAGCGCAACCTTGTCACCCATGCCCTGGCCATAGAGCGCGGCGGTGGTCGACAGCATTTCGCGCATGCCGGGGCCGCCCTTGGGGCCCTCGTAGCGGATGACGAGCACGTCGCCTTCCTTGTAGGTGCGCGTGTTGACGGCCTCGAAGCACAATTCTTCATTGTCGAAGACGCGGGCCGGGCCGACGAAGCGCTGGTTCTTCAAACCCGCGACCTTCACGATGGCGCCGTCAGGCGCGAGGTTGCCGCGCAGCGACACGACACCGCCGGTCGGCGAAATCGGGTTGGATGTGGTGCGGATCACGTCCTGCTCGGTGTTGAACTTCACCTTGGCGAGGTTCTCGGCCACCGTCTTACCGGTAACGGTCATGCAGTCGCCGTGGAGGAAACCGCCATCGAGCAGCGCCTTCATCACCAGCGGGATGCCGCCAGCTTCGAACAAATCCTTGGCGACGTATTTTCCGCCCGGCTTGAGATCGCCGATATAAGGCGTCTTGCGGAAAATCTCGCCGACGTCAAACAGGTCGAACTCGATCCCGGCTTCATGAGCCATGGCGGGCAGATGCAGCGCCGCATTGGTTGAGCCACCAGTGGCGGCGACAGTCATTGCGGCATTCTCGAATGCCTTGCGGGTAACAATGGCGCGCGGACGGAGCTGCACCTTGAGCAGTTCCATCACCTGCTCGCCGGCCGCCATGCAGAGTGCGTCACGGATTTCGTAGGGAGCCGGTGCGCCGCAGCTGTAGGGCAGCGCAAGGCCGATGGCTTCGGCCACCATTGCCATGGTGTTGGCGGTATACTGGCCACCGCACGAACCGGCCGACGGGCAGGCGACGCGCTCGAGTTCGTCGAGCGTCTCGTCATCCATCTTGCCGACCGAATGGAGACCGACGGCCTCGAACAAATCCTGCACGACAACATCGCGGCCGCGGAAACGGCCCGGCAGGATTGAGCCGCCATAGATGAAGATCGATGGCACGTTGAGGCGGATCATCGCCATCATCATGCCCGGCAGAGATTTGTCGCAGCCGGCCATCGCGACGAGGCCATCATAGGAATGGCCTCGCATCGTCAACTCGACCGAGTCGGCGATGACGTCGCGGGACGCCAGCGATGACTTCATGCCGGCATGGCCCATGGCGATGCCATCGGTGACGGTGATAGTGGTGAATTCGCGTCCTGTACCGTGGTTGGCGGCAACGCCCTTCTTCACGGCCTGCGCCTGGCGCTGCAGCGAGATGTTGCACGGCGCCATCTCATTCCACGCCGTCGCCACGCCGATCAGCGGCTGGTGAATCTGAACGTCGCTCAGGCCCATCGCATACAGATAGGAGCGATGTGGAGCCCGCTCGGGGCCTTCGGTCACATGCCGGCTCGGCAGCCGCGATTTGTCGACGTAATTGCTGTCCATCTCACCAATTCCCCTAAGCCTACCGCTCTTTAGAGCTCGTCTAAACGAGCGCTTATCGAACCGGCACAGCCAGGGTGCAAGGGCGGAACAAAGCAGTCCGGTACGCTGTGGGTCACCGCGATCCACCCGCCGCCAACACTCTCCGCCAAGCTCTCGTCCTCGTCCCTGTTTGGGGAGAGATTGTGGCGCGGGACCTGACCAAATGGTTGCGTGATCGGACGATGATCGGGATTCAAAACCGATGTTGCAGAAAAATCACAAGAGCGGGGTCAGAGCCACGTCCGCATCGCAGGAAGCACACGATGCCCGTGCCGACCGCCGCAAGCGCTAACGCGTTCAGCTAAGCCGGGCCAACGCCGCCTGCAAGCGCTCGATACGCGCCACAGCCTCGGCGCGCCGCTCATGCTGCTCTTCGATCACTTCGGGCGGCGCCTTTGAGACGAACTGCTCATTGCCGAGCTTCTTGTCGATCTTGGCGACCTCGACCTCTTCCTTGGCGATATCGCGCTTGAGCCGCACGCGCTCGGCGTCGATGTCGATAATGCCCTGCAGCGGCAGCACGAACGTCGCTTCCCCGATGACGATCTGGGCCGAACCCGAGGGCACGTCGGTGCCGTAGCTGACGGTTTCGAGCCGGGCGAGCCGCGTCAGCGCGGCCAGCTGACCTTCGACTCGCACACCTATTTCCTCGCCCGCGCCGATGATCAGCAGCGGAATCTTGGCGCCGGCCGGCACGTTCATTTCGGTGCGCACCGAGCGAATGCCCGACACCACCTCGATCAACCATTCCATCTCGGCATCGGCCTTGGGATCGTTGAAGCCGGCGAGGTCCGGCCACGCGCTCAGCACCAGCAGCTTCTCCCGCGCCGGTCCGGCTTTGCCGGTTTCGCCCCACAACTCCTCGGTGACGAACGGCATGAACGGGTGCAGTAGCTTCAAAATCTGGTCGAGTGCCCACGCCGCTGTCGCCTGCGTCTCGGTCTTCTCGAACGGTTCATCGCCGGTCAAAACGGGCTTCGCCAGCTCGACATACCAATCGCAATAGATACCCCAGACGAAATCATACGCAGCGTTGGCGGCTTCGTTGAATTTATAGTCCTCGATCGACTTCTGCACCTCGGCGACGGCCCGTGCCGTGGCGCCGACGATCCAGCGGTTGACCGCGAGGTTGACGCGCTTCGGTTCGAACCCGGCCTTGCGCACGCAGTCGTTCATTTCAAGAAATCGAGCGGCGTTCCAGAGCTTGGTGACGAAATTACGGTAGCCCTCAACCCGGCTCATCGCGAGCCGCAGGTCGCGGCCCTGCGCCGCCATGGCGGCGAGCGTGAAGCGCGTGGCATCGGCGCCGTATTCATCGACCAGGTTCAGTGGGTCGATGACGTTGCCCTTGGTCTTGCTCATCTTGGCGCCCTGCTCGTCGCGAACGAGGGCGTGCACGTAGACCGTGTGGAACGGCTCGGTCTTCATGAACTCGAGGCCCATCATCATCATCCGGGCAACCCAGAAAAAGATGATGTCGAAGCCGGTGACCAACACGTCCGTCGGGTAGTAGCGCTTGACCTCGGGTGTCTCCTCTGGCCAACCGAGCGTCGAGAACGGCCACAGCGCCGACGAGAACCACGTATCGAGCACGTCTTCGTCGCGATGCAGGGGCACCTTGGAATCGCTCAGTTCCGCGAACGGATCGGACGCCTTCCGCGACGCCCAAACCGTCGGCGCGAGCCGGTCGCGCTGCGTCTGCTCGAAATCCCCGAGCGCCTTCTGGAAGGTGGTCGATGCCACGCCCGTCGTGTGGAATTCGACCTGCCGGCCGTAGTACGCGATGGCGTCCTTGCGGGCCTGCTCTTCAGTGGCGGCGACGAATATCTTCGGCCCTGCATCGAGCTTGTTGAAGTCGGGATCGGAGTTCATCCGCGGCCCGTACCAGGCCGGGATCTGATGCCCCCACCAGAGCTGGCGCGAGATGCACCACGGCTTGATGTTCTCGAGCCACGAGAAATAGGTGTTCTCCCAGCTCTGCGGCACAAATTTGGTGCGGCCTTCCTTGACGGACGCAAGCGCCGGACGCGCCAGCACTTCAGCGTCCACGAACCACTGGTCGGTCAGGTACGGCTCGATGATGACCTGCTTGGTCTTCTCGTCGTACGGCACCATGATCTTTTTATCTTCGACCCACAGCACAGCGCCGAGTGCGTCCAGATCCTCGAGCACCTTGGCGCGCGCCTCGAAGCGGTCGAGCCCGCGATATTCCTTGGGCGCCATCGCGTTGACGCGGGCATTGGTGGTGAAGATGTTGATCGGCTTGAGGTGATGCCGCTGGCCGACTTCGAAATCGTTGAAGTCATGCGCCGGGGTGATCTTGACCGCACCCGAGCCCATTTCCGGATCGGCGTACTCGTCACCGATGATCGGGATGCGGCGGCCGACGAGCGGCAGGATGGCGTATTTGCCGATAACACCCTTGTAGCGCGGATCGGTGGGATTCACCGCCACCGCGACGTCGCCCAGCATCGTCTCCGGCCGCGTCGTCGCCACCACGATCGTCTCCGAGGAGTTCTCGATCGGGTAGCTCAGATGCCACATCTTGCCGGCCGTCTCGATGTTCTCGACCTCGAGGTCGGAGATCGCAGTCTCAAGCCCCGGATGCCAGTTCACGAGTCGCTTGGCGCGATAGATCAGGCCCTTGGCGTGAAGCTCGATGAACACCTTGCGAACGGCGGCGCTGAGACCCTCGTCCATGGTGAAGCGTTCGCGTGACCAGTCGGCCGAGGCGCCGAGGCGCTTCAACTGGTTGAGGATGGTGCTGCCGCTTTCTGCTTTCCACGCCCAGACTCGCTCGAGGAACTTCTCGCGGCCCATCTCGCGACGGCCCGGTTCCTGGCGTTCCATCAGTTGGCGCTCGACAATCATCTGCGTCGCGATGCCGGCATGGTCGGTGCCCGGCTGCCAGAGCACGTCCTTGCCCAGCATGCGGTTATAGCGGACGAGGATATCCTGGATGGTATTGTTGAGCGCGTGCCCAATATGCAGCGACCCCGTCACGTTGGGTGGCGGGATGACGATGGTAAAACTCTCGGCGCCCGCTTTCGCGCCGGCACCGGCCTTGAACGCCCCGGCATCCTGCCACGCCTGGTAGATGCGGCCTTCGACGGACGCTGGTTCGTAGGTCTTTTCAAGCATCGGGTTGGTCCAGCGGCAACGGCCCGCGGACAATCATCCGGCAGGCCAGAATTGGGATTGAGGGTCTAAAGCAAAGCCCGCGGGGCAGGTCAACTGCCGCGGGCGCGCCGCT
This sequence comes from Devosia sp., assembly GCA_039934955.1. Classification (GTDB taxonomy): domain Bacteria; phylum Pseudomonadota; class Alphaproteobacteria; order Rhizobiales; family Devosiaceae; genus Devosia_A. The sequence goes on along the minus strand of JBDTLB010000029.1, from coordinate 5,545 downwards.
GGGTCACTTCACGCCGCGCGAAATCCGGCCGATTTCCTTCTCGACCATGCGCTCGACCAGCGCCGGCAGGTTCTCATCGAGCCAATCCTTGAGCATCGGCCGCAGCAGATCGCGCATCATGCCCTCGACGGTCTGGCCGCCTATTCCCATGCCGGCCATGGTGCTGAGGCGCGAAATCGAGCCCTGCACGGCCGCATCGGTGGCAGGCGCCAGAAGCTCTTCGGCCATGTCGCTCGACAGCATCGGGTCGGGCAGCGGCGCAGCCTGGGCCACCGAAACCGGCGGGCGCGGGGCGGGCTTCGGCTCGACGTGCGGCGGCGGCTCGGCCCGCATCACCGGCGGAGGCGGCGGTGCAACCGGCTCGAGCTCTGGCTCCGGCTCGGGTTCGGGTTCCATCTCGAACGCCACATCTTCCGGGTCGATCAGCTCGGCCTCGCGGGCCAGCATCTCTTCCATCGGATCGACATCGTCGGCCGGCGTCTCATCGAGACCACTCAGCATCGCGGAAAAATCGGACGACGGAGCTGCCATTGGCTCAGGCTCTGGCGCCGGTCTGACGATCTGGGCCGGCGACAACGCGAACGGCTCAGGCGCAACAGCGCGCGGCTGCGGCGCGACAGGGGCCGGTGCAACAGGCTTGGGCGCAGGCGCAGCAGCGACAGGAGGACGAGCCGGCGGAGGCGCCACCGCGGCATCATCATCCGCAATGATCTGCCTGATGGACGAGAGGATCTCGTCCATTGACGGCTCTTTGGTCGCCGGCTTGTTCATTAAGGCCTCATTCAACGCTAGACGGGCGCAATCCCGCTAAAATGCGCCTGATTCGTCACCGTCTACTTTAGGCTGATCGGTTCATTTATGCGACGCTAAGCCTTGCTACCAATAGGTCTTCCCCAGACTTTCCGGCCGGATCCGCGAAAACCCGGCCGTTTTGGCTAGGAGTTCGTCAGGCCAGCCTTGTTGGTCCAGACGGTCCAAGCAAAGATCAACATCGACAGGACCACAAGCAGGGAGCCGACGATCGCACCGATTTCGCCCTTGCCTTGAATGGCGAACGCGATCCCAGGCACAAAAACCAGTACCGAAACCAGGGCGACCCAGAAGTGGACAACCGCCAGACGCTTGTCAGCTGCTGCCGGCACCAGCCGATAGTAAAATCCGTAGACGCACATGATGACGAAGCCGATGAGATTGTTGTGCGCGTGCGCCGGTGCCAGCGAGAAATCCTGGGTCATCGACATCTGGATGCCCCATGCCATGCCGGCCAGCACGAAGAGGCTGCCAACTCCAATGAACCAATACGGTAGTGTTTTCATAGTCATCCCCCAAAGCAAAGCGACCCGCCATAGGCGAGTCGCAAAGGATGCTAGGCCGGCCTAACGGGGCCTGTAAATCAGCTTCAGTCGAGCGCGCGCAACTCGGCCCACACGTCTTCGACCTTGGCGATGTAATCCTCGCCGGTCTTGACCTCTACGCCGAGCCCGAGGTCGGCCGCCGTCAGATGGCCGGTCGCCGCCACCAGCGCGAACGAGGCGATAACCTTGCTGGCACCGGCCTGGATCAGGCCTTCCTTGACCGACGTGAGTTCCGACTGGGCATTGAGCACATCGAGCGTCGTTGCCTGCCCGACGTCACGCTCCTGCACGATGCCTTCGAGCGACAATTGGCCCGACGACACGGCGGAGTCCGCCGAGGTGATCTGCGAAGTGGCGTTCTGCAGCGTCGACCAGGCGGTGATCACCGATTCCTTGATCTGGTCGCGGGCGGCGAGCGCATCGACCTCGCTCTTGACCTGGGTGATGTTGGCCTTCCGGATGGCCGCGCCGAACCGGCCGCCGCCATAGATCGGCACCGAGAGGCTAAACTTGAGGCTGCCCGCGGGCGCCGTCGGAGTGGTCGGGCCGCCGCCGAACAGCGTGCCGCCAACCGAGCCGACCATGTCGAGGGTCGGCCCGAACGCCGCGTTCGCCGAGTCCGAATTGGCCTGAGCCGCGCGGATCGCGGCTTTCGCCGACAGGATCGCAGGATGGGCGGCGACGGCTTCGTTGATCGCCGCGTCGAGGCTCCTCGGCATCAGCTTGCCGAGGCTATAGTTCGAGCTCAGACCCTTGGGCTTGTGGCCGACATAGCGCTCATAAGTCGCCTGGTTGGTCTGCAAAGCTGCGACCGCAGATTCGTAGGAGGCGGTGCCCTGCGCGAGGCGCGCCTGCGCCTGCGACACGTCGATCTTGGTGCCTTCGCCGATCTTCAGCCGGTCATTCGCAGACTGCACCTGCGCCTGGTAGAACTTGACGTTGGCCTGCCGCAACTGGATCAACTGGGTGTTCTGGATGACGCCCATATAGGCCTGCACCACCGCCAGCAGCACGTTCTGCTCGGAGTTCTGCAGCGAATATCGGCTGGCCTCGGTCAGCGCCCGCGCCGCCTCGATGTCGGCGTCGCTCTTGAAATTGTCGAAGATATTCTGGCTGAGGCTGAGCCCCACCGTGCCAGACGGCTGCTGCATCGGCAGACCGGCGACAAAGTTCTCAGTCACCGACGCCGAAGCGCCGATGGTCGGCAGCTTCGCCGATTTGGCGAGAGCAATGTTTTCCGCCGTCGCCTTGACGTTTAGCAACGCCGACAGGATCGTTGGGTTGTTCACATACGCGCTGGTCAGCGCCTGGCGCAGCGTCTCCGCATGCGCCAACGCCGGCACCGAACACATGACAATTGCTAGCGCGCCCGCCCGCACACTACGAAAAAACACCATAACTCGGCCTCCAGCCGGAGCACACTATGCCGCCCAATTGGGTCACACAACTTGGGGCGGCAAGGCCGCCCCGGATTTACCCGTCGATTGAATTGCCGCGTTGTGCGTCGGCAACACTTGCTAAGCGTCGTTTAGTAACGGCGCCCGAACTCAGAAAACGAAGCTGTCGTCGCGCACCGCCATCAACGGCGGCAAACGCGCGTCGAAATCCGCCCGGGACGCGATATTCTGGCCGGATTTGGCGAACAGATGCGCCACCGGCACCTTGCCTGCCCCGCCGATCGAAGCGACCAACCGGCCGTCCGGTTTGAGCTGACCCAGCAGCGCCATCGGAACCTCGGCCACGGTGCCCTCGACAACGATCACGTCATAGGGCCCCTGCCCCTTGCCGGCGCTGTCGAGCGCACCGTCGACGATTGTGACATTGCTCGCGCCAGTCTCGGCCAGGACCTTCCGCGCCGCCCCGGCGAGCATCGTGTCGTCTTCGGCAGCAACCACGCTGGCCGCCAGACGTCCAAGCACCGCCGCCGAATAGCCCATGCCGCATCCGACATCGAGTACATGGTCGGTGTGTTCGATCGCCGCCAATTGCACCATCTTGGCGAACGGTGCGGGCGCACTCAGCCTGCGCGTCGCATGCAGCGGCTGCGCCTCGTCGATATAAGCCAGTCCCTGCCGCACCGCCGGCACGAATTTCTCGCGCGGTACTTCGCCCATCGCGCGCAGCACTCGCCGGTCGGTGATGGCGCTGGTTCTAAGCTGGTTGTCCACCATCAATCGGCGGGCATGCGCAAAGTCGGTCATCGGGCGAGTCCTGCTGCTGCTAGCTCGTGCATAGCGCCGCCGCCAGGGGCGGGCAAGCAGGCCAGCGATCTTGCCGCACCCGCTATTTGACCTGGATCGACCGGAAAGTCCCGTCGCCGAAAACCCTGTGCTCCGGACGAAGGTAGTAATCTTGCGGAAACCCCTTGCCTGCCATAAAAGCCGCGTCGTTGAGGCCACGTGGCGGAGTGGTTACGCAGCGGATTGCAAATTCGCTTTCGCCCCAACGAAACCAATCGATATTCTGAAGGACGGCAGGTAAAAGTCGCCTTAGGCAGCGCTTATTTGCTCGATTTCAGAAGGTAATTTGCATGGCTGATAATGACCTACCGCAGATGCTGTTGCCACCTTACGTGAGGGAACAACTTCTCATCCGTTTTGCCGACTTCCTTCAGCGTAACCCCGAATGTTCGCTCCAAGACCCGGTCGATGAAGGAATTGAGGGGCGGTTTACTTTCGTCGCGCCTTGGGGCGACCCGTCGGTGGCGCTGTCGATACCACTCGGCTACGGGCAGCTTGCCACGGCTTTGAACAAACTCAGGCTCCCGCCACGCTTCACTGCGCTCTGGCACGTGGCCGAGAGAAAGCTCGAAGTGATCTGGACCGCCGTAATTATCCACGCCCCCTTTGGGCGGCGGGATATCAGGCGAGAGTGGCGCAGATGGCGTCGAACGGCGCCTTGCCGGCGAGCGCTGCGGTAGCGACAGTTGTGCGCACGGCGGCTTCAGCCCTTGCGGCCCACATGGCGCGGTAGCCGTTGGTGACTTTCCTTTGAATGACGGCAGGGCGCAGCGCCCGTTCGCAGGTATTGTTGGTGGCGTCCACCTCGCCGGGAAAGTCGCAGAAGGTCAGCAACTGGTGTCGGGCCCGGCCGATTTTGGCCTGCACCTCACGCGCCAGGGGACAGGCGGTCGGCGCTTTCAGCATGTCGTCGAGTTGTCGCTCCAGCGCCCGTCGCTTGGCGGCGATGGTGGAGGAGGCGAATGTGGTGATGCCCGCGGCAAGAGCGAATGCCCGACCGAACCACAGCCTGAACCGCGACGGTAGATCGTCGTCCCCGTGCTCGTCGGCATAGGCGACGTCGCGGGCGAGATGGGCCAGGCAAGTCTGGTGACGTCTGCCGTGCTTTTGCTGGGCCGAGTAGCGATCCGACAGCCAGATTTCGGGCCGGTGGCCGTCCATCATGGTGCGAACAACCTCGGCCGCGCGAGTGAAGTCGGGGACATGCACGACCGCGTCCTTGCAGCGGAAAACCCAGTGGAAGGCGTTGAGGCCCTCGATGCGCACCCCGGTCTCATCGCTCGCAACACTACGGGCGCTGCGCAGTTGGGCAATTGCCGCATCGGTCTCGGCCTGAAAGGGTGCGGCGGTGCGGGCGAACATGTTCATCAGCGCTCCCTGGCTGATGGTCAGCCCGAAAAGATCGGCAAAGACGCGCTGCAAGCGCTCGTATGACAGCGCCTGAAAAGTCTTGAGATAGACCGCCAGCGCATGAACGCGCGGGCCGAACGGCGTGCCGTTGGCCGCTGCCGGCAACGGCGCCCTGACCGGCGCTCCGCAATCCGAGCACCGGCAGGCAAAGCGCCGATGCCGCACCACATAAGGCGAGACCGGCGGCAGCTCGATGGCGTCATATTCGCCGATCAGCTCCAGCGCCCCGTCCCCGGATATCTTGGCGCCGCAGGCCGTGCAGCGGATCGGCATATAGTCGACAACCCTGTCAGGGGTCTCGGTCAACCGCCGGCTATGCCCCTCATGCCCGGCTTTGGCGCCACCGGGTTTCGACTGTTCCCGCCGCGCCTTGCGATCGGTCGAGGGTGGCTTGGACGACGTCTGCGAGCTCTTCTCCGGCCGCTGAAGCCTCAGCACCAGCTCGATCAGTTCGTCCTTGCTCAGCTGCTGCAAATCACCACGATCCATGCCCTCATGGATTCAGCGATCCAACGATTTGGCAAGGGGGTGGGTAATTAC
>JBDTLB010000028.1:0-107933 GCA_039934955.1 Devosia sp. | reverse complement strand
AGGCGTGCTTCTGCGCTGCATTGCGGTCTCTGGTGATGGCTTGAAGCCGGCGACGATCAGCCGGCGTGATGGTGATGGAAATCCCGGTGCGCATGCGACAGACTCGCATGCGTCCCGATTAAGGGGAATCCCCCACGGGACTCTTCCGTTACGCGGAGACCACTAGTTGCGATCGCTGCCTCAGGCCTAAGGAGGACGCAACGAAAGGCGTTTGAGGAGTGGCTGGTTCGCGTCCTACGGAATGACACCCTGCCCTCGTTAACAACCGCGATCCGTGCCGTTTTGCCAGTCATAACGCCCGCCTAGCGAGTGATGTTGGTCGTTCCATCGCAAATTGTTGACGGCCGCAATTCCTGCGCCGCTAGATGCCGCCAACCGGCCTCAATCGCTCGCGGCCATTGACTTAACTGGTAATTGCCATATCTTATTCGATATGGCGATGCCTGCGAACAGCAGCCCTTGGAGCGTCCGTTTCCACGTCGATTTCGTTCCGGAGTGGAAGCGGCTTCCGGTCAAGGTGAAGATCGAGGCGGGTGCCGTTCTTGATGCGATCAAGGTTTTCGGCCCCAGCCTCGGACGCCCGCAGGTCGATACTGTGGAGGCCGGCAAGACGGCCCGGCATCGCAATCTGAAGGAGTTGCGCGTTACCGTGGATCGGCAGGTCTGGCGCTTCATGTTCGCCTTCGATCCCGCGCAGAGCGCCGTCGTCCTCTGTGGCGCGGCCAAGCAGGGAAAGAACCAGGAGCGCTTCTACGAGACGCTGATCGATCTGGCTGCCACCCGCTACGACGAGCACCTGAAGGACCTGAAATGAGCAAGACGATTGGCTTCGACGATGTCCTCGCCGCTGAGAGCCCGAAAATTCGCGCGGCGATCAAGCGTCGCGGCGCCGAACTGGTCGAGGAAATCACCCTGCGCCGCCTGCGCGAGGCCGCGGGGCTGTCGCAGACGGAATTGGCCAAGAAGGTCGGCACCACGCAGAACCGCCTGTCGCGGATCGAGCGCGGCGAGGATGTGCGGCTTTCAACGCTCGACAAGGCGATCCGCGGTCTTGGCGGGTCGCTGGAGCTGATTGCGCGGCTGCCGGGCCGCGATGTTCCGTTCTCGGTGTCGAGCGGGGGGCAGATCAAGCAGGCCCGGGCAAAGCCGGCTGCGGCGGTTCGGGCCCCTGCCCGCAAGGCGGCCAAGGCGCGCGCTGGCACCAAATCAAGCAGCGCCGGCTGAGGCGGTTCCGATGCCGCAGCTCACCCCGTTCCAGCGCATCACCCTCGAGGTTCAGGCTCAGATCCCGCTGGTGCGGGCGATGGAGGCGGCGCTTGGCAAGCCGCAGGCGCATGCGCTCGTCCGCGCGGCGCTCGACAAAGCCAACCGCGCCAATGTCGCCAAGCGCGGCAGCCTGCTCGATATCGAAACGCTGGCGGCCGAGTTTGCCGGGTTTGGCGAGGGCGTACGCTACGAGTTCGAAACCATCGAGCAGACTGAAACGACGCTCCGGAACGACGTTACACATTGCGACTATGCCGAGTTCATGGAGCAGATCGGGGCGCGCGACCTCGGGCAGCTGCTGATCTGCGACGGCGATTTCGCCATGGCGGACGAGCTGGGGTTGAAACTGGAACGCAATACGACCTGCATGGCGGGCGATGGGGCGTGTAATTTTTGTTATCATGTGAAGGCGGGGGCGTGAGCTGCCCCGTCGGTCAGTCATTTTCCTCCCCGTGTGGGGAGGGTGGCGAAGCTGGCCACAGGCCTAGCGAAGCTGGGTGGGGGGAGTCCGTGGCAGGTCCCGAAACTCCCCCCACCCCGGCTTGCTAGTTGGCTGACGCTCGCAAGCGCGCCGCCCTCCCCACGCGGGGGAGGGAAACCGAGCCCCGCCGGTGTCAGTCAGATCTCCCTCCCCCTCGTGGGAAGGGGGAACCGGCAAGGCCGGTGGAGGGGCGGGATGGACGCGGGACCGGCGTTTAGGCCGGGCGTTTCGCCTTCGTGGCGGCTTCGTCGAGGGCCTGCAGGAAGCTCTGGCGGTCGCGGGGGGTGTAGCCGGCGTTGAGGCCGCGGCTTTCGCCGGTCTCGCGCAGATGCTGGTTCAGATTGCGCATGGCGAGGGCCATGCCGATCGAGTCCGGCGTGAACGGCTTGCCGGTCGGGCCCATGACGATGGCGGCTTTTTCGAGCGCGCGCCGGGCCAGCGGGATATCGGCGGTGATGACGATGTCGCCCGCCTCGGCATGCTCGACGATCCAGTCATCGGCGGCGTCGGCGCCCTGCGGCACGACGATATTGCGGATCATCGGGTCGCGCGAGGGGCGGAGGCCGAAATTGGCGACGAAAATGGTGACCAGCCCGTGCCGGCCGGCGACGCGGACGATTTCGTCCTTCACCGGGCAGGCATCGGCGTCGACATAGATCTGGGCCAAGCGGTTCGCTCCGGTGTGGGCGCTGGTTTAGGCAAGCGTGGAGCGCCGGGCAAACTAATCCCCATTGCGGAGCCGTCCTGTGTTACATTTGTGTCACGCGGTCCATCCCGCGCGACGAACCGGCCGGCCCCTCCGCCCGGAAACGATGACGCGAGGACTTCCCGTGGACAGCTTCAAGACAATCGCCGTTCCGTCCAATCCGGGCGCCCGCCGTGGCAAGCGCGCCGTGGCGACGCTTGTGGCCGCGCCGGCCGTCGAGGCCGCCAGCGCCGCGCCGGGCCGCCGTCAGCCGGTCAAGTCCGTGTTGGCCCAGCCGACGCATCGCTACCATGTGAGCGAGCGGCTCCGCATGGCGCAGGGCGGCTATTCCGTGGTGCGCGCCGGCGCGTTCTGCCAGGTCACGGCGCTGCTGCCGTACGAGGGCAAGGGGGCGCTACTGTATCGGGTGCGCAGCGAGACCGAGCAGTTCGAGCGCGTCGTCGCCGAAGGCGATCTCAGCCGCAAACTGGATGACGCTTGAATTTTTCCGAAAAACAGTTCATCTCGACCGCCGTACGCTTCGCTACCGTCTCGCGCTATCTGATGGTCCGGTTCGCCGGTCCTTTGATTTGATGAGAAATACCGAACGTCGCCGGACGGCATGTCGCCCCCGGAATTATTCGCCTCTCAAGGAAATCAAATGACTGACGGCACCGTTAAGTTCTTCAACACCACCAAGGGCTTTGGCTTCATCCAGCCGGACACCGGCGGCAAGGACGCGTTTGTCCACATCTCCGCCGTCGAGCGGTCGGGCATGACCACCCTCAACGAGGGTCAGAAGGTCAGCTACGAGCTCGAGACCGGTCGCGACGGCAAGCAGTCCGCGATCAATCTCAAGGCTCTGTGAGCCTGACTGCAGCGAAGCGAAAGGCGCCTCCGGGCGCCTTTTTTGTTGTCCGCGATCGGGCGGCGGGAGGAACTATCGGCCCGCCCCGCCATTTGACATTATCGGGGTCAACTCAAGGACTGATTCATGCGTCATCTTCGCCTCGCCGCTATAGTGGTTCCCGCCCTGCTGCTCGCTGCCTGCGGCGGCGGCACACCGCCTGCCCAGCCGCAGGCCTCGTCGGCCGCACCGGCGCCCACTCCCGCAGTCACAACGCCCGCCAAGGCCGATGATCTGAAACCGCTGCTGGGCAATTGGGGGCTCGATCCGGCCAATTGCGGCGACCAGGTGCTGAAGATCTCGACCAAGCGGTTCGAGGGACCGGGCAGCGGCTGTGACATCACCGGCTTCACCGACAATGGCGACGGCACCTACATCGCGGCGATGAGCTGTGTTGCCGACGGCCAGACGTCGAAGGAGCGCATCCAGATGCGCCCGATCTTCGCGCCGACGGGCGAAGGCATCGACCTCGTCTATCTCGACCGCAAAGGCCTCAAATCGGAAGTCCTGCGGTGCGACGCGACGAAATAGGCACTTAGCGGCGGCGGAACTTCCGCCGCGTCAGCGCCAGCCAGCGCTGCAGCCTGACGATGGCGTCGCCGATCGGCTTGCGCAGCGGCGGGACGTCGATGGCGAGGACAAGCAGCCCGAGCGGCAGCATCCAGATCCCGAGGACTGGCAGGAAGCTGAAGACGCCGCCGAGCAACAACAGCAGCGCCAGCGGCACGCGGACCAGATGCATGTGCGGCTTGCGCACCCAGCGCAGGAAGCCGGCCGTCGCCGGGACCTGCCGGCCGATCCGCTCGAATTGTCGGTCCAGCCGGGCATCGGCAGTGCTCATCAAAACTCCGTCACTCATCCCTCGCATATGGGGCATCGCGCAATGCGCGCAAGAGCGGAACCGCGAGGCGCCGCGGCACGTTGCTGTTCGACACGGAGGATGCGCCTTATGCCTTGGCTCGACCGGCTCAATGACCGCCAGACGCGGCGGTTCACTCGCGATCTTCGCCATCAGGCCGTCGACACACGGGATATGGCCCTGCACCGCCTCACGCAGTTCGGTCACGACGCCAGTCATGTCGCGAGCCAAGCCGGTCATGCCGCTGGTGACATCGCCAGCCGCGCCGCGCATCTGGCGGCAGATTATGGCCGGCACGAGGGCACGGCGCTGGCTCAGGCCGCAACGGCTCACGCCCTCCGCGCCGGGCGCGCGATGAAAGCCGATCCGATTCCGGCCATCGTGGGCGCGGTCGGGATCGTGTTGCTGGCGAGCCTGCTGTTCGGCCGCCGCACCTGACAACCCGATCTTAACGCGCCTCCGGCACAGTGGATTTTCCACCGTGTCCGGAGCAGGTCTTGTTTCGCGTACTGCCCGTTCTCGCCGCGTTTGCGGCGGCGCCATTGCTTGCCGGCTGTGCCGTGTTCTCGCCGTTCGGCGCGTTCATGTCGCCGACCGATTGCATGACGCGGGTGATGTATTTCGAATCCAACCGCTCGAGCGCCGAAGGCATGATGGCCGTCGGCACGGTGGTGATGAACCGTGTCGCGGATCGCAATTATCCGCACTCGGTGTGCGGCGTCGTCGGCCAGCCCAACCAGTTCGCCCCGGGCGTGATGTGGAACCCGATGCGCGAGGGCCGCAGCCTCGCCTTCGCCCGCCAGACGGCCGAGCGCGTGTTGCGCGGCGAACGACATCCGGGCGTCGGCGATGCGAAATTTTTCCACACGGCGGGCTACAGCTTTCCGTACGACAACATGCACTACGTGCTGGTCGCAGGCGGCAACGCTTTTTACTGGAAGTCCTAGCGGGCGGCAGCGCAAACATCCAATTGCGGCAGCGTGGATTGACTTATCGTCAGTCGCGAGAATGCTGAGACATCGCGATGGAGAGCGCCGATGACGGACATTCCTGAGGACAGCAAGCTCACCCAGACCAAGTCGAAATGGGTGCAATTGGGCAAGTTCCTCACCGGCACCACATCGCGGCCGGAGGATTCACGGCTGCCGTCGGGTCAGCATCTGGTCAAGAAATGTCCGATCCTCGACCTTGGCCAGACGCCCAGTATCGCCAAGGAAAACTGGCACCTCGACATCGTCGGGGCGGTGGAATTTCCGACGACATGGCGCTGGCACGAGCTGATGTCGGCGCCGCAGACGCACAAACGCAGCGACATTCACTGCGTCACCAGCTGGTCGCGCTATGACAACAATTGGGACGGGGTAACGACGCACGATCTGCTCGACGCGGTGCGGCCCAAGCAGGACGCCACGCATGTGCTGCTGACCAGCAATGATGGCTACACGACCAATCTGACGCTGGAGGATTTCGCCTCACCGGAGGCGATGATCGTCCATTCGTGGGAGGGCAAGCCGCTGCCGCTCGATCATGGCGGGCCGGTGCGGCTCGTGGTGCCGCATTTGTATTTCTGGAAGAGCCCAAAATGGCTGCGCAAGATCGAGTTCGCGACAAAGGATCACCCGGGCTTCTGGGAAGTCCGGGGCTATCACAACCATGCCGACCCATGGCTCGAGGAGCGCTATTCCTGAGCGTGGGACGATGAGGCAAGACTCGCGCTCACCCTCACTCTGCCCTCTCCCCTGAGGGAGAGGGTGGCCGTGAACTGGCTCAGCCGGTGAAGTCGCGCTTACCGACCGGGACGCCGGCGTGACGGATGATGTCGTAGGCCGTCGTGACGTGGAAATAGAAATTCGGCATGGCGTTCTCGAGCAGATATTTCTGCGCCGGCCACTGCACCTCCTCGCCGCGGACTTTGATCGTGATCAGCTTGTCGTCGAGGCCGTCGATCTGGGCAGGGGTGATCGATTTGGCGAAATCGAGGCCGGTCTGCAGCCGCGCCTTCAGCTCTTCCCAGGTCTTTTCGGTATCGGGCCAGCTCGGCGCCGCGACGCCGCTGACGCGCGCCAGGAACAGTTTTGGGCGATCGCTGGCGGCCTGGATCTGGAAGCCCAGGTCGAGCATGTCGGGTGCGAGCCGCAGGCCGATGAAATTGTCCGGGCTGAACTTCCGCTCGGTCGCATAAATTTCGGCCTTGGCGAAGACGGCCTGCAGATTGGTCAACATGCGGGTGAAGACACCCGCTGAGGCGGCGTGAAACGAAGTCGGCATGGGTGCAATCCAGGTTCTGGTGGGCTCGGCGACGCGTGGGCTCCTCCCAATCATCGCCAATCGCCGATGGTTTGCATCAAAGCGATGCGCAATGCAATCGTGCTCGGTCGATGCCGGCGCGGCGGATATTTAGCGAAACATTAACAGCGCGCCGCTAGGTTTTGCCGAAGGATTTCAACGGGACGCCGATGACAACGATTACTGGTCTCGATTTCATGGCCGACAATCTGATCGGCCAGCAATCGCTGCAGTCGCTGCAGGGTGGCTCGGACTATTTCAAAGGCACCGATGGCAAGATGCATGTCGCCGGCTCCTTCAAGGGCACCGACAGCAAGTATCATCCCAAGGGGTCGTTTTACGGCCGCGACGGCAATTATCACCCCAAGGACTCCTTCCTCGGCAATGACCGGAAGTATCACCTCAAGGGCTCGTTCCTCGGCAAGGATGGCAATTGGTACGTCAAGGGTTCGTACCTAGGCAAAGACGACCAATATCACGGCCCGAACGCGGCGCGCCAAAAGGACGGCAGCTACAAAGAAGACAAGACCGACATGTTGATCCAGATGCTCGAAACCAACGGCGCGATCACCTGACGCCCCCTGAAAAGCGCTGCCGGAAATAGAAGGGGCCACAGTCCCGTTTCCGGTCCTGTGGCCCATCTTGCTGGAAATAGAAGGGGCCACAGTCCCGTTTCCGGTCCTGTGGCCCTGGGGAGACGCCCGCCGCACTGTTGAGGGCTTGGGGGCAGCGGCAGACGCCTCTCGCGGTTCACCGGTGCATGGGTCGTTTGCAGAAATCCAGCGAACACCTGAGTAAATGGACCATTATGGCCGCAATAAAAGGGTCCTTCACTCACGTGTGATGTTCATGGAGGAATCTTCATCTGGGTTGCCCGGCGCGCGCAAAATCCCTAAGACACCACCGCAACGCCGTGCTTTCGCGCCGGCACTGCAACGAGATCCGAATGGACATTATTTCACCGCCGCCGGCGCCGCAAAAGGCCTTCAAAAGCCCCGATGACGCCTGGGACTATCTGGCCGAACTCTACCACCGCAACACCTCTTTCATCCGCGATCAGCTGATCGGGCTGAGCAAGGGCATCGTGCCCAAGGGCCGGGTGCGCGCCTTCTACCCCGAGGTGCAGGTCACCTCGCGCAGCTACGGCAAGACCGATTCAACGCTGGCCTATGGGTATCTGCACACGCCGGGCGTCTATCGCACGACGATAACGGCGCCCGATCTGTTCAAGAACTACCTCAAGCACCAGTTCTCGGTGATCCTGGCCAATCATGGCGGCACCATCGACGTCGGTGAATCGACGACGCGCCTGCCGCTGCATTTTGCGCTCGGCGCCAGCGAGCGGATCGACGGCGAGGCGATCAACGCCCTGCCGATTCCGTTGCGCGATTTGTTCGACGTGCCGGATCTGCAGGACACCGACGACGAGATCGCCAACGGCACCTTCGTGCCACCGCCGGGCGGGCCGTATCCGCTGGCGCATTTCACCGCGCCGCGCGTCGACTATTCGCTATACCGGCTCAGCCACTACACCGGGACGGACGCCGACCATTTCCAGAATTTCGTGATTTTTACGAATTACGGCTTTTACGTCGACGAGTTCTGCCGACTGGCGCTGCAATACATGGCCGAGGGACACCCGGAATATGAGGCGTTCGTCGAGCCCGGCAACCACGTCACGCACAATTCGCGGCTTGGCGGGGGCACGACAGGAACTCGCACCGCGCGCGCGCCGCAGATGCCAGCCTATCACCTCAAGATGGCCGGGGCCCGCGGCATCACCTTCATCAACATCGGCGTCGGCCCGTCGAACGCCAAGACCATCACCGACCACGTCGCGGTGCTGCGCCCGCATGCCTGGATCATGCTCGGGCACTGCGCCGGCCTGCGCCACTCGCAGGAGCTGGGCGATTATGTGCTGGCCCACGCGTATCTGCGTGAAGATCATGTGCTCGACGCCGACCTGCCGGTGACGGTGCCTATCCCGGCGCTCGCCGAAGTGCAAGTGGCGCTGGAACAAGCGGTGGGCGAGATCACCCATCTCGAGGGGATCGAGACCAAGCGCATCATGCGCACCGGCACCGTGGCGACCTTCGACAACCGCAATTGGGAGTTGCGCGACCAGGTGGAAATCACCCGCCAGCTCAGCCAGTCCCGCGCCGTGGCGCTCGACATGGAGTCGGCGACCATCGCGGCCAATGGTTTCCGCTTCCGCGTCCCCTACGGCACGCTGCTGTGCGTCTCGGACAAGCCGCTGCATGGTGAGTTGAAGCTGCCGGGGATGGCGTCGGATTTCTACCGGACGCAGGTCAACCGGCATCTGCTGATCGGCATACGGTCAATGGAAATCCTGCGCAACCAGCCGCCGGAGAAGCTGCATTCACGCAAGCTGCGCAGCTTTGCCGAAACGGCGTTCCAGTAGCGCTAGAGTTTCTCGTAGTCGATCTCGAGGAATTTTTCGACTTCGCGGTTCCAGCGGTCCTGCACGAAAGCGACGTGCTTGGGGTGGCGGTCGTAAGCCTCGTAGGCCTTCTTGTCGGCGAACTCCATGGAGAAGCCGAAGCGATAGTCGTTCTTCGGGCTGACCTGTTTGAGCTGCTCGAATTTCTCGACGCCGGGGATTTTTTCGAGCGAGGTCCGGGCGTCGCGGAGGAACGCCTTCTCCTGCAGCGAGCCATGCGCGTGGTTCAGGCTGAAGATTACCGTATGCCGGATCATTAGACTTCCGCCTCCGCGGCGATTGCTTCGCTGGCAGCGATCGCCGCCATGTTGACGATGCCGCGGCTGGTGGTCGACGGCGCGAGGATATGCGCCGGCGCCTGCGGGCCCATCAGGATCGGCCCGACGGCCAGAGCGTTGGTCATTTCCTTGATCAGTGTCATCGACAAATTGGCGGATTCAAGGTTCGGGAAGATCAGCAGGTTGGCCTCGCCGCCGAGAACCGAATCCGGGATATAGCGCTCACGCAGGTCCTGGTTGAGGGCCAGGTCGCCCTGCATCTCGCCCTCGACGATCAGGTCGGGCGCCACGATTTTGAGCTTGCGATAGACGTCGCGCATCTTGAACGCCGTTTCACCGTCGCGCGATCCGAAGTTCGAATAGCTCAGCAGCGCCGCCTTGGCCTCGATGTTGAAGCGCCGAAGATGGTTGCGCGCCTGCAACGCGATGGAGACGATCTCGTCGACCGAGGGATCGATGTTGACGTAGGTGTCGGTCAGAAAGAACGCGCCGCGCGGCATGATCAGCATGCTGAGCGCCGAGACGTCTTTGACGCCGGGCTGAACGCCGATCACCGTGCGAATATCGCGCACGTGCTTGATGAAGCGCCCTTCGAGACCGCACAGCATCGCGTCGGCGTCGCCGCGTTTGACGGCCAGTGCGGCGATCGTGGTGGTGTTGGTGCGCACGATGGTGCGTGCCGTCTCCGGCGTCACACCGGCGCGGCCGACCAATGAGTGAAACAGCGCCACATAGTCGCGATAGCGCGGATCGTCTTCGGGATTGATGATCTCGATGGCATTGATGTCGAGACTGAGGCCAAACCGCTTGGTGCGGCTTTCGATCACCGGCGGGCGGCCGATCAGGATGGGCCGGGCGATACGGTCCTCCATCAGCACCTGCACGGCGCGCAGCACGCGCTCGTCCTCGCCGTCGGCGAAGGCGATACGCTTCATCTTGCCCTGCACGCGGTCGATGATCGGCTTCATCACGAGGCCCGAGCGGAACACGAAGCGGTTGAGGCTGTCTTTGTAGGCGTCGAAATCCTTGATCGGACGGCGGGCAACGCCGGTGGCCATGGCGGCCTTGGCGACGGCCGGGGCAATGCGCAGGATCAGCCGCTGATCGAACGGGTTCGGGATGATGTGGTCGGGGCCATAGACGGCCGGCAGGCCGGTGGGCGAAACCTCGAGCCCCGGATCATGCGCCAGCTTGGCAATGGCCTTGGAGGCGGCCAGCTTCATCTCCTCATTGATCGCGGTGGCGCCGACATCGAGCGCGCCGCGGAAGATGAAGGGGAAGCATAGAACGTTGTTCACCTGGTTCGGGTAGTCCGAGCGTCCGGTGCAGACCATGGCATCCGGGCGGACAGCCTTGGCTTCCTCCGGCATGATCTCGGGGTTGGGGTTGGCGAGCGCCAGCACCAGCGGATCGCGGGCCATGCGCTTGAGCATCTCGGGCTTCAGCGCGCCGGCCGCCGACAGACCGAGGAAGATGTCGGCGTTGTCGAACACTTCGCTGAGGGTCGTCGCGTCGCTCTGCCGGCAGAACTTGCCGCGCCATTTGTCCTTCACGTCGGTGCGTTTGTGGGTCAGCAGACCGTCCTTGTCGGCGACCCAGATGTTGTCGAGCCTGGCGCCGAGGGCCAGCAGGATGTTGAGGCAGGCGATCGCTGCGGCCCCTGCCCCGCTGGTGCAGATCTTCACGTCGCCGATCTTCTTTTTGGCGAGTTCAAGGCCATTGAGCACGGCGGCGCCGACGATGATTGCGGTGCCGTGCTGGTCGTCGTGGAACACCGGGATTTTCATGCGCTCGCGCAGCGCTTCCTCGATCTCGAAGCACTCCGGCGCCTTGATGTCCTCGAGGTTGATGCCACCGAAGGTCGGCTCAAGCGGTCGGACGACTTCGATGAACTTCTTGGGGTCGGTCTCGTCGACCTCGATATCGAACACGTCGATGCCGGCGAACTTCTTGAAGAGCACAGCTTTGCCCTCCATCACGGGCTTACTGGCCAATGCACCGATGGCGCCGAGCCCGAGCACCGCGGTGCCGTTCGAGATCACCGCGACGAGGTTGCCTTTAGAGGTGTACCGGAACACCGCATCGGGATCCTCGGCGATCGCCTCGCAGGGGGCCGCGACGCCGGGGGAATAGGCGAGCGCCAGATCGCGCTGGTTGCCGAGCGGCTTGGTCGCCTGAATCTCGAGTTTTCCGGGCTTGGGGGACTCGTGATAGTGCAGCGCGGCCTCGCGCCGGGCTTTCAGCTGCTCGTTGACGTCGGACGTCATGATACTTCCTCACCGGCGCGCCCGGGCCCAAACGGGCCCTTTTCCTGTCGGGTCGCGCCCTCACATTTGAGGTGTCGTGCCACTAAAATGTCAGCAAGGGAAGTCCGTCAGGCGGCGGCCACCTGGACGGCGGCAACCGCAAGCGTTTGGGCGGTGCCGTTCAGCGCCCGGGCGAGTTCCTTGAAGGCGCCGACCTTGAGGGCGGGCGCAAACAAGAAACCCTGTGCCATCACGACGCCGCGGCTGCGCAGGTACAGCGCCTGTGCCTCGGTCTCGACGCCCTCGGCAATGATTTCGGTGCCGAGATCGCGACACATCGCGATCAGTCCGTCGAGCACTGGTATCTGCTGGGTGTCCGGCTTGATCATGTCGACGAAAATTCGGTCGATCTTGATGACGTCGACACCGAGGGTCTGCATGTAGGCAAGATTGGAATGGCCGGTGCCGACGTCGTCCATAGCGAGCCGGACGCCGAGCTTGTGCATGCCGGCGATGACGCTGTGCGCCGCAGCCGAGTTGCCGATCGGCCGGCGCTCTGTAATTTCGAACACCAATTGGCGGAAGGCGATGGACGAGTTGCCAAAGATCGCCTGGACGTCCTCGACGATTCCGCCGTCGCGGAAATGGCCTTCGAACAGGTTGATCGAGACCTTTATGTCGGGCATTTCGATGCACAGGTCGCTGAGATCGTTGCGCACCTGCTGCATCAGACTCAACGTCATCGGGATAGCGAGGCCGGTGACCTCGGCATAGTCGATGAAGGCGCCGGGCATCACCACCTCGCCGTTGCGCTTCTCCCAGCGGCAGAGCATCTCGCAGCCGGCGAGCGCGCCGGTCCTCAGGTTGATCACCGGCTGGTAGTAGGGCTTGAGCTCGCCAGCCGCGATGGCACGTTCGAGGTCGAAGGCCGGCAGCTTAGAGCGCCGCACGTATTGCAGCGCTAGCACCAGGAACGCGCCGCTCATGATGCAGGCGATCACCGTGAAGGTCACGTCGAGATCGGAATAGTCGGCGCGCACTACGGCGAACGGCACCGCCGCCTCGACGCGGATCGGCAGTTCACCAGCAAAGCCCTGGACCGCAAGGAACTCGGTGTCGGCGTGGTTGTCGTAGGCAGAGGAATCGCCGGCGGTGAGGATCGGCGTGCCATTGCTCAGCGAGATCCGCAGCATCGTCGTCGACTTGAACTGGCTCAGAAGGCCCTTCTTGTCGGTCGACACCACCGGCACGAAAGCGGAGACGAGCCGCGTTGCACCAAAGGCCTGGGTGAGCTTCAGCACCGGCGTCTTGAGGTCGCCGAGCGTGCCTACCGCGACCGTCTCGGTGTGGCCCGGGATCGCGAGGCTCTCCGACAGAGGCGAGTATTGAACGTTGGTGCCGAAGGCGTCGCAATACTGCGCGCCGTCGGCGCTCTCGACCAGGACCTGCTTCAGATAGAGGCTCTCCTCGATCGCCTTATGGACGTTGGCGACGAAGGTTGGCGTACACAACGACGGGCTGTCGGCCAGAATTTTGCGGAGCGAGTCGATGGAATCGTAGGCGCCGGTCTGGATCCGGTCGGTGATACCGTCCAGCGATAGCTGCATCATCGCCCGCTCGCGCACGCGCACATAGCTGTCGAGCACATAGTCAACGCCCATCACCGGGACAAACGCCAGGATGGCGGCGATCAGCGTCAGGATATGAGAATATTTGGACTTCACGCCCTGAACGCCCGACTCCCCCAAAGGAGACGAAGACGTAGCAAGGGCAACTTAAGGGACGGTTAACGATGGTTAACCGTCCCTTTCGATGGGCTATTTTTCCTGGACGTTGAGTCGCAGGTGGAGCTCGCGCAATTGCTTGGCGGAGGCCGCGAGCGGCGCGCCCATAAGCAGGTCTTCGGCCTGCTGGTTCATCGGGAACAGCGTGATCTCGCGCAAATTCTGCACGCCGCAGATCAGCATCACCATACGATCCACACCGGCCGCCATGCCGCCATGCGGCGGGGCGCCGTATTGGAAGGCGCGGTAGAGTCCGCCGAACTGGTCCTCGACGTCCTGCCGGCTGAGACCGACTTTCTCGAACGCCGTGATCATAGTCTCCGGCTCCTGGTTACGGATCGAACCCGAGGAGATTTCGAAGCCGTTGCAGACGGCGTCATACTGGTACGCCTTGAGGCTCAGCGGGTCCTGCGTGTTGAGTGCTTCGAGGCCGCCCTGCGGCATCGAGAACGGGTTGTGGGCGAAGTCGAGCTTCTTTTCCTCTTCGCTCCACTCGTAGAACGGGAAGTCGACGATCCAGCAGAGCGCGAACTGGTCGAGCTTGGTGAGGTTGAGATCGAGACCGATTTTCACTCGTGCTTCGCCGGCGAAGCGGTACATTTTTTCCGGCCGGCCGAGGACGAAGAACACCGCGTCGCCGTCGGCGAGTCCGAGTTGCGTGCGGATGGCGGCGGTGCGTTCTTCGCCGATGTTCTTGGCCACCGGGCCGGAGCCCGCGCCCTCCTTGAAGAAGATGTAGCCGAGTCCGGGCTGGCCCTCGCTTTGGGCCCAGGCGTTCATACGGTCGCAGAAGGCGCGACTGCCACCGGTCCTGGCGGGGACGGCCCAAACTTCGACCTTGTCATCGCTGGCGATCTGGTTGGCGAAGACGCCGAAGCCGGAGCCGCGGAAGTGCTCGGTGACGTCCTCAATTTCGATCGGGTTGCGCAAATCGGGCTTGTCGGAGCCGTATTTGCGCAGCGCTTCGGCATGGGGAATGCGCGGCCAGATTTTGGTCACCGGCTTACCTTCGCCGAACTCGGTGAACAGGCCGCCGATCACCGGCTCCATGGTCTCCCAGATCTCTTCCTGGGTGACGAAGCTCATCTCGAGGTCGAGCTGGTAGAATTCGCCCGGCAGCCGGTCGGCGCGCGGGTCTTCGTCGCGGAAGCACGGTGCGATCTGGAAATAACGGTCGAAGCCCGCCACCATCAGCAGCTGCTTGTACTGCTGCGGCGCCTGCGGCAGCGCAAAGAACTTGCCCGGGTGGATGCGGCTCGGCACGAGGAAGTCGCGGGCGCCCTCGGGCGACGAGGCGGTCAGGATCGGGGTCGAATACTCGGCGAAGCCAAGGTCGGTCATGCGCCGGCGCATTGAGGCGATCACCTGGGTGCGCTTGACGATGTTGGCGTGCAGGGTTTCGCGGCGGAGATCGAGGAAGCGGTAGCGCAACCGGATTTCCTCGGGATAATCGGGCTCGCCGAACACCGGCAGCGGCAGTTCCTTGGCCTCGCCCAGCACTTCGAGTTCGGCGATGAACACCTCGATAGCGCCGGTGGCCATCTTGGGGTTCTGGGCTTCGGGTGAGCGCGCCTTGACCATACCGTCAACCTTGATCACCCATTCCGAGCGCACACGGGAAGCCAGCTCGAACGCCGGCGATTCGGGGTCGATCACGAGCTGGGTCAGGCCGTAATGGTCGCGCAGATCGATAAACAGCAGGCCGCCATGGTCGCGCACACGATGCACCCAGCCCGAAAGCCGCACATTATTGCCCACGTCGCCAACAGTCAGAGCGGCACAGGTGTGGGTGCGATAGGGGTGCATTTTGTGGTCTCGTAAAAGGGTGTGGAGTCGGGGCCGAAACGGCGCCGGACAAGCGCATGCGAGGGGGGGATTGTCAAGATTCCGGCCCTCCGCCGGGGTTTGACCAGCCCGCAAACTGCCGAAATCCCGTCTGGAGCCAGTGACCGCTGCCTGCTATGCAGATTGGGCTAAGTCCCGGTGTCCCGGGACGCTCAAGTCAAAGACTGGACCAATGGAGCTGACCACAACGACCGACGCGCTCGCAGCGTTCTGTGCGCGAGCAGCGAAATTCGACTTTGTCACTGTCGACACCGAGTTCCTGCGTGAGACCACCTACTGGCCGAAGCTTTGCCTGTTGCAGGCGGCCACGCCCGAAGAGGCGATCCTGGTGGATCCGCTCGCCGACGGCCTCAGTCTCCAGCCATTCTTCACCCTGCTGCAGAACGAGAAGGTCATGAAAGTCTTTCACGCAGCCCGGCAGGACATCGAAATATTCGTCAAGCTCTCGGGCGAAGTCCCCAAAAATATCTTCGACACGCAGATCGCCGCATCGGTTTGCGGCTTCGGCGACAGCGTGTCGTACGACAATCTGGTGCGCTCGGTGACGGGCGTCGAACTCGACAAATCCTCGCGCTTTACCGACTGGTCGCACCGGCCGCTCACCGAAAAGCAGCGCCTCTACGCCCTCGCCGACGTGACGCATCTGCGCGACATCTACCTCAAGCTGGTGCAGCAGGTCACCGACACGCATCGCTGGGACTGGGTCGAGGATGAACTCGATATTCTGCGCTCCATCGACACCTATGTGGTCAAACCCGAGAACGCCTGGGAACGGCTCAAATCGAAGCTCAGTCGGCCGCGCGATCTGGCGGCGTTGCAGACGATTGCCGCGTGGCGCGAAAAGCGGGCGCAGGATGGCGACCAGCCGCGCAGCCGCGTGCTCAAGGATGATGCGCTGATCGAGATTGCGATGCAGCGCCCGGTCACCGCCGATGCATTCGACAAACTTCGCGCCGTGCAGCGCGGGTATGGCCGCTCTTCGGCCGCTGCCGAGGTGATGGGACTGATCCGGCAGGTCGAGGCGCTGGCCAAGACCGATTTGCCACCGGCGGCCGAGCGTTATCGCGGACCGTCGCCCAAGGGCGCTGTCGGGGATTTGATCCGCGTCCTGCTCAAGGCGGTCAGCGAGGAGCACGGCGTGGCCGCCCGCATTCTCGCCACATCGGACGACGTCGATGCGCTGGTGCTCGATGACGACGCCGATGTGCCGGCGTTACGCGGCTGGCGCCGCAAGCTGTTCGGCGAAAAAGCCCTTGCCATCAAGCACGGTAAGATTGGGCTCGCGGCGACCCGCAAGGGCGTGATCGAGATCCCGATCGAGGGCTAATGACCGGCCGGCCTTAACCGTCCCGGCAGTGCGTTGCTGACACGGTAAACAAATGATGAATGATGGGCGGTCCGTTGCGAGCCAGTCCGTCATGTCCGATCCAATCACCGCTCTTTGCGTGCTCGGGGCGTTTGTCGCGGCCTTTGTGGTCGCGTCAATTCTGGCCAAGGGCCAGGCTTTTGCCGGACGTGACAAGCCGCACCGGATCGGGACCATCGACGGGTTGCGCGGTTACCTCGCGCTCGGTGTCGCCATCCATCATTTTACGGTCTGGCAGGAGGTGCTGCACGGCCGCCCGTGGGACGGACTCAGTTCGAACCCGCTGAACAATCTCGGCCAGAGCAGCGTGGCGCTGTTTTTCATGATCACCGGCGTGCTGTTCTATCGGATCGTGTCGCGCCGTGGCCTCGCGACCGACTGGGCGTCGCTCTACATCTCGCGGATCTTCCGCCTCACCCCGATGCTCTGGGTCGTGACGGCACTGGTCGTGCTATTCGTGCTCGCCCATGGCGGGGTGCCACAGCGCGGCGACTGGCTCAGCGTCACGCGCTGGTTGCTGTTCCTCGGCAACCCCGATCTGATGAATTATCCCGATACCCGCATGGTGAATGCGGGCGTGTTGTGGACGCTCAAATATGCGATCGCGTTCTATGTCGCCCTGCCGCTCAGTGCGCTTGCGACTGCGCTGATCACAAGCAGAGCGGCGCGGCTGTGGACGCTTGCGGTGCTGACCGTGCTGTTGATGATGTCCTACGATGCGATGGCGTTCCAGTTTCAGATCGGGCTAGTGGCGTTCTTCCTGCTCGGGATCATCGCATCCGAAATCGCCGACAGCGCGGCGCTTGCGGATTGGCTCAGGAGCCCGGTCGCAGCGCTGATCGGCACGGGCGCCCTGTTGATTCAGATGTTCGGCTTCCACAGCGCCAATGCACCACTGCCGGCTGTGCTGCTGATGGTCGCGTTCGTGCCGGTGGTGGCCGGCAATTCATATTTCGGGCTGCTGCGGCGGCCGGGCAGTTTGGTCCTCGGCGAGATCAGCTACAGCATCTACATGCTGCATGGCATCATTCTGAGCGTGCTGATGATCGACTATTTCCGTCCGGCACCGGGCAATCCGGATGCCTTCTGGACGCTGCTGCCGCTGGTCGCGATCGGCATTGTCCTGGCGGCGGCACTGAGCTTCGTGCTGATCGAGCGGCCATTCATCAAGCTGGGCAAAAGTCTCGCCGGTCGTGTGAGGAGCTGGCGCCTCGGGACACCCGCGCTCAGGTCTCCACGATCGCAGAACTCTTGATCCCGGCGACGCTGGCCAGTTGATCCAGCCGGCCTTCGAGATGCTCGCCGGCGAGGAATGCGAGATCGTGCGGCAAATGCAGCCGCAACCCACTGCCATCGAGCGAGAAATGCGTCCGCGGCAGGACGCCGGGCATGGCCGCAGACATCGGGTAGGCGACGCGGAAGATGGCGCCCAGCAGCCTCGCCTTCATATTGGCCGCAGGCCCGGCCAGTGCCATCAGCGACTGGCTCATCGATTTGTGCTTGAGGCCCATGTAGCGCACGGCCAATGTCTCGGCGAGGAACGCCCGGCCGGGATGATCGACGCCGACCAGCGAGCCGTAGGCGACGAGATCGACGCTCTGTTCGCCTCGATAGTCGGGATGGCCACGCCAACCGATGTCGCTCAGATAGCAGGCAACTTTACGCAACCGCTCTTCCTCGCGGGTTTCGCTGACATGGATTGCGGCCAGGAAATCGCCGGTGAAATCGATCAGATCGTCAGCATGGGCGGGTGAGCGGGACCGCAGGATCGACATCTCCCAGGCGCCCTGCATCAGCGGATCGACCGACCGCTCGTCCGTGGGCAAAAGGCCGAAGAGGTAGCCCTCGCGCACCCCGAGCGCCGAGAACAGCACGCTGTCGAACCGTCCGGCGCGGATGACTTCGCTAAGCACCGCGGCGCCGTAGGGCACCAGTTCCTTGCGCGAGGTGCTGACGGTGTCGGCGCCCGGCAGCGACCGGCCGGCCGAAACGGCATCGACGATCTCGTCGCAAAGCTTAGCGATGTCGCTGGCCTTGGCCGCGTAGTGCTGGACCATGTGCAAGGGGTAGTCGCGCAGCACCTGATGCATCTTGGCGAGAGATCGCCAGGTGCCGCCGATGGCGCAGAACTGGCCGCCCGGCTTGCCGGCCAGCAAGCCGGAATTCGCCAGCCGCGTGCGGGCAAGGTCGCGCGCCTTGGCGGGCGAGCGGCCGGAATCGTCCTGCAGCCGGATGACGCCCAGACCGTGGGTTTCGCCGGTCGCGTCCTGGCCCTCGGCGATCGCGGACAGTTCGAGGCTGCCGCCGCCCAGATCACCGACAAGGCCGACGAAGTCGGGGATGCCGGCGACGACGCCGAGCGCCGCGAAATGCGCTTCGGCCTCGCCGCTCAGGACCTCAACATGCGCCCCCATGATCGTCTCGACGGCGTCGACGAAGGCCTGAGAATTTGTGGCATCGCGCACCGCGGAGGTCGCGAGCACATGCACCTCGCCGGCCTTCATCAGCTTCACCACGAGGGCGAAGCGCTGGATGGCGGTGAGCGCCCGATCGATGTTCTCGTAAGCGAGCTTGCCGCTCTGCGCGAGGCCACGGCCCAACGCGCAGGCGGACTTTTCGTTGTAGAGCGGCGTCAGCGAGCGGGCATGCCGCTCGTAAACGACCAGACGCACCGAGTTTGAGCCGATATCGAGCACGGCGACAGGCTTGGCGCCCTGAATGCGCCCCTGCGCCGACGGGTCCGCGTCATGGCCCCAGAATTGGTTCAATCGTCGCTCTCTTCGCCGTCGCCGTGCAGCGCGGTGCCGCGCCCCGACAGGCTCGCGTTGGTCATGAAATAATTATGCGCACTGTAGGGCTCCTCGCCCTCTTGGGGAGGCACGCGATGGGACGAGCCATCCGGAAGCACCTCCCAGCTCTGTTGATTGTCCTTGAGATAGGCCATCAGCATGCGGTCGACGATCTGCTTATGCACGGTCTTGTTGAGGATGGGAACCATCACCTCGACGCGCCAATCGAGATTGCGCTGCATCAGATCGGCAGAGGAAATGTACACTTTGGCGCGGCGCGACGGCATCGGCTCGCCCTGGCCGAAGCAATAGATGCGCGAGTGCTCGAGGAAGCGCCCGACCACCGATTTGACCCGAATATTGTCAGAGAACCCGGGAATGCCGGGCCGCAGGCAACAGATGCCGCGAACGATCAGCTCGATCTTCACGCCCTTCTGGCTGGCGTCATAGAGCGCGTCGATGATTTCTGGATCCACCAGCGCGTTCATTTTCAGCCAGATGGTGGCGGGCTGACCGCGCTCGGCAAAGCCCACTTCGCGCGCGATGTGTTCGAGCAAAGTCGACCGCAAATTGACCGGCGAGACGGCAATCGCCTCCAATTCGGTCGGTCTTGCATACCCTGTTATGAAATTGAAGACCCGGGCAACGTCACGTGTGATCGAGGTGTCGGTGGTGAAGTAGCTGAGGTCGGTGTAAATCTTGGCGGTGATCGGATGGTAATTGCCGGTGCCGAGATGGCAATAGCTCACCAGCTTGCCCTGCTCGCGGCGTACGACCTGGCTCATCTTGGCGTGCGTCTTCAGCTCGATGAAGCCGAAAACCACTTGTGCACCAGCACGTTCGAGGTCGCGGGCCCATCGTATGTTGGCCTCTTCGTCGAACCGCGCCTTGAGCTCGACCAGCGCCGTTACCGACTTGCCGGACTCCGCCGCGATTACCAGCGCCTTGACGATCGGGCTGTCGCGCGAGGTGCGATAAAGGGTCTGTTTGATCGACACGACGTCGGGATCGCGGGCCGCCTGCATGAGGAACTGCGCCACCACATCGAAGCTTTCAAAGGGGTGGTGGACCAGCAAATCCTTGGCCCGGATGGCCGCAAACAGGTCGCCGTTGAAGTCGCGCACTCTTTCGGGATAACGCGGTATGTAGGGAGGAAATTTGAGGTCAGGCCGGTCGATGTCGCAAATCTTGCTGGCGTCCGCGAGACCGAGGAAGCCTTCGACCTCGAACGTGTCGGCCGCGGTCGCGCCGATCCGTTCCGAGATCTGCCGGCGCAGCGCGCGAGGCATCTTTTTTTCGATCTCGAGGCGGATCACCTGGCCGCGGCGTCGCTGACGCAGAGCGCTCTCGTACTCGACCACAAGGTCCGCCGCCTCGTCGTCGATTTCGATTTCGCTATCGCGAATGACCCGGAACGAGCCCGACCCGGCGACTTCGTAGCCGGGAAACATCTTGTGCAGGAACAGATTGATCAGCGTGTCGATGGTGACGACTTCGACCCGTCCCTCGGTGGCGAGCCCCGAGGGCAGCGTGATGAAGCGATCGAGATTGGAGGGCACGCGCACCAGCGCGGTTAGGGTCTGCGTCGAGCCCGGCCGGATGAGTTCAAAGGCCAGCGTGAAGCCAAGATTAGGGATGAACGGGAACGGATGCGCCGGATCGACCGCGATTGGCGTCAACACCGGGAAGATTTCCTCGCGGAACAGGCGTTGCAGATACTTCACCTGATCCGGCGACAAATCCCCGGCTTCGTGGATCACCACGTCTTTTTCGAACAATTCCTCGCGCAACGTTTGCCAGGCGTCCTGCTGCTCGAGGTGCAGGTGCTGGGCGAGCGTCGCGATCTCGTCGAGCTGCTCGATCGGGGTCAGCCCGTCGGCGCTCTGGGTGGTGATGCCGGCGCGCACTTGACCCTTGAGGCCGGCGACGCGGACCATGAAGAATTCATCGAGGTTGTTGGCCGAAATCGAGACGAACCGCATGCGCTCGAGCAGCGGATGGTGCGGGTTGCCCGCCTCCTCCAGCACGCGCATGTTGAACTGCAGCCAGCTCACCTCGCGGTTGACGAAGCGCGCCGGGCTTTGCCGCAGCGCCTCGACGTCGGGCTGCGTCATCTCGTCGGGCAGGATTTCGCCCATCTCATTCATCGTCGTCGCCTTCCAGGTCGAATTCGAGTTGCACGATGCCGCGCTCGGCCAGCGCGGCGGCAGCAATAATGCGGGTGATCGCGGTTCCCCGAGACAGTGCCAGCCGGTCAGCGGCGTCGGCCAACGCCACCGCTTCCTCGGGCGAGCGCTCCATCCGCGCCACCAGATAGGCTACCACCTTGGGGTCAACCGCCACCTGCCGGTCCCCGAACAATTTCACGAACATCTGTGACAATTGGATGTCATCGCTCAAAGCGAGGGTAAAGCGCTGGGCGAGTCGAGCCCGCGACTTGAGATCATCTGTCTCGAACGGCCAATTGGCAACGTCCAACCGCGTCGTCATCAGCAGCGGCCGGCGGTCGCGCATCGACTGGTTGATGAGGTGGAACAATGCGGCCTCGGCGTAACCGGTGCGCTCGACGTCCTCGATCACCACCGGCTGCATGCCGGCTTGCCGCGCCAAATCCTCAAGAGTCTCGGGCTGGGCGAAGACGGCACCGGCCCGTTCGGCCCAGATGCGGCTGAGGTGAGATTTGCCCGATTTGGCGGGGCCGTCGATCAGGGTCAGCGGGTGGGCCCAGCGTGGAAAGGCCCGGATATGGGCCAGCGCCAACCGGTTGCCGACGCCCTCGATGAAGTCGTCCTCGAGGTGCGAGGGGTCGTGCCCATAGTCGAAGGGCAATTGTCCGCCGGGGTTTGAACCGCTCATTGTGGCTTGGGAACAGCGCTCTTGCGCCGCAGCCGCTTGACGGGCGCTGGGGGCGGCGCCGCCGTAAGCGCCAGTTCAGGTTCGGCCGTCGTCTTGGCGGCGCGGTCGCCCCGATAGAGCGCGCTGTCCTGGTAGCGCACGATGGCGTAGCGGATCAGCGTCGCGGTGATCGCCGAAAGCGGCACGGCCAGGATCAGGCCAACGAAGCCGAACAGGAAGCCGAAGGCGAACAACGCAAACATCAGCCATACCGGGTTGATGTTGATCGATTGGCCGACGAGCCGCGGGTAGAGCACGTTGCCTTCGAGGAACTGGCCGAGCATGTAGACGATGAAGATGATCGCCACCAACCACCAATTGGGCGAGAACTGCACCAGCGCGATGCCCATCGCCAGCACGAAGCCAGTGAGGAAACCGAAGAACGGAATGAAGCTGAAGAGGCCCGTCATCAGTCCAATCACCAGGCCAAAGTTGAGCCCCGTCAGCGTCAGCGCCGTGGTGTAGTAGACGGTCAGCACCAGGATCACCGAGCCCTGCCCGCGGAACACGCCGGCGATCGACTGATCGATCTGGTCGAGGACGAGCCGGATTTCGCGGCGATGCTCGCGCGGCAGCAAATCGTCGATGCCTTTGACCATGCCTTCCCAATCGAGCAGCAGGTAGAAAGCGACGACCGGCGTCAGGATCAGCACGGCAATGGTGTTGATCACTGTGAGGCCGCTCTGCGCCACCTGGGTGGCGAGCGAGCCGAGGAATTCGATGCCGGAGCCGAGGAATTGCGCGAGGCTCGCTTCGAGTTGCGCTGCCCGCTCCGGGCCGAGCCATTCATTGAGCTGCGGCGCGAACGAGCGGATCACCGCCTGCAAATCCGCGATGTATCCCGGCAAGCGCCCGGCGAGACCAACGATCTGGCTTGCCACCAGCGGCGTGACGACAACAAAGGCGCCAATGATGATGCCAACCACCGAGAGCAACACAATCGCCGTCGACCACGCACGGCTGATCCCGACCCGCTGGACCAGTGAAACCGCGGGGTTGAGAATGTAGGCGAGCGCAATACCGACCACGAAGGGCAGCAGGATCGGCCGGAACAGCCAGATCACAAGGATGACGACGGCCGTAAAGCCGACCCAGATCAGGACTTGAGTTCTCAGTGTCATCGTCGTTCCTGGCCTTGCACGAGCGGGGTCAAGCGGCTATCAGCGCGGTCAGATTTCGCCCCCTCCCCGCCCGGAATCCGAGCCCATGTCCGACGCGCAAAACCTGCCATCAAACGGGCTGTCTTACAAGCGCGCGGGGGTCGACATCGACGCCGGCAATGCGCTTGTGGAAGCCATCAAGCCAGCCGTTCGTTCCACCCGCCGGGCCGGCGCCGACGCCGAAATCGGCGGCTTTGGCGGCTTGTTCGACCTCAAGGCCGCCGGCTTCATCGATCCGGTGCTGGTCGCGGCCAATGATGGCGTGGGCACCAAACTCAAGATCGCCATCGACACCGGCAACCACTCGACCATCGGCATCGACCTCGTCGCGATGTGCGTCAACGACATCGTCGTGCAGGGCGCCGAGCCGCTGTTCTTCCTCGATTATTTCGCCACCGGCAAACTCGACGTGGCGACCGGCACCGCCATCGTCGAGGGCATCGCCGAAGGCTGCCGGATTGCCGGCTGCGCGCTGATTGGTGGTGAAACCGCCGAAATGCCTGGCATGTATCACGACAAGGACTATGACCTCGCCGGCTTCGCCGTAGGCGCCGCCGAGCGCGGCACGCTGCTGCCGCGCGCCGATTTAGCGGTGGGCGATACGCTGGTCGCCATCGCGTCATCGGGCGTCCATTCCAACGGCTTCTCGCTGGTGCGCAAGATCGTCGAGATTTCTGGCATCGACTGGTATCTGCCGGCTCCGTTCGATCCGAACCGGACGCTGTCTGGCGCGCTGCTGACCCCGACCCGGATTTACGTGAAGCCGCTGCTCAGCGCGCTGAAGACCGGCATCGGCATCAAGGCGCTGGCCCACATCACCGGCGGCGGTTTTATCGACAACATCCCGCGCGTGCTGCCCGAAACTCTTGCGGCGCACGTCGACCTAGACGCGGTCACCGTGCCGAAAGTCTTCGGCTGGCTGGCCCGTGTCGGTGGCATGAGCGAGCGCGAAATGCTGCGCACGTTCAACTGCGGCGTCGGCATGATCTGCACCATCGCGCCGGACGAAGCCGAGCGACTGGTGACGCACCTCAACGAACAGGGCGAGCATGCCGCGATCATCGGCAGGATCATCGAGCGCACCGGCGAGCCGGTGACTTTTGAAGGCAAGCTGGCGCTGTGACGGCCAAAAAGCGCGTCGCCATCCTGATTTCCGGCCGCGGCTCGAACATGACCGCGCTGGTCGAGGCCGCGCGCGACCCGGCTTATCCCGCGGAGATCGTTGGGGTGTTCTCGAACCGCACCGACGCCCCGGGCCTTCAATATGCGTGGCTCGCCGGCATCCCGACCGCCGTCCGCTCGCACAAGGACTTTGCCTCGCGCGAAGCGTTCGACGCCGAGATCGGCACGATCCTCGCAGGCTGGGGTGCGGAGCTGGTCTGCCTCGCCGGTTATATGCGGATTTTCTCCGTGCCGTTCGCCCAGAACTGGAGCGGGCGGATGCTCAACATCCATCCATCGCTGCTGCCGTTGTTCAAAGGCCTCAAGCCGCAGCAACAGGCGCTGGACGCTGGAGTCGCGGAGAGCGGCTGCACAGTCCACTGGGTCATCCCCGACCTCGACGACGGCCCCACCATTCTACAGGCCCGCGTCCCGGTGGTCGCTGGCGACACCGCCGAGACCCTCGCCGCGCGCATCCTCGTCGAAGAGCACAAGCTTTATCCGCAGGCGCTGGCGATGGTGGCGCGAGGCGAAGTTAGGCCCCGCTAGGGAACGTTGCGGTAATAGAGCGTACTGATCTTCCCGTCTCTGCCGACGGCGATACCCCATTCCATTTCGTCACTCTGGAAGGTGGCGTCGAAGACATCGGCCCCGGAGAGGCCAACGCCCTTGAAGCGCAGCGACTTCAGCGGACCGGCCGCTTTGAGCCCACCGATGACAACGTCCTTCTGCGCGCGCGCCAGGGCCGCAAGGACCGGGCTCATCTGGTCGTAGTCAGGTTCGCCACGCATATGCTCGTCGATGACGCGGCGCAGTGTTGCCTCGCTGTTGGGCTGCGGAATTTTCTCGCGCTTGCGCCGATCAAGGTCGGCATCTGCCCGGGCCGCAACGTTGCCGTCGACCCTGACTGCGGTGATTTCGGCGCCACCCTGATGATGGATAAGCGAGTTCACCTTGCCGTCGGCATCGCGGATGAAGCTCACCTGCACCGGCAGCGCCTTCATAAAGAACTGCGTTTCACTCTCGGGGAATATCTCGATGTCCTGCTGGCCGATGACGCGCGTGAACAGTCGGCCGTCCTTGGACACGACGAAGTAATAGATGCCGTCGTCGCCGAGCTCGTACGCACCGGCGTAGTCATCGTAGACGGACTTGTCGATTTCGACCTCAGTCCGTGGGCGGTTCTGCTCGTAGCGCCGCCACGCGACGGTGTCCTGCGAGATGTCAGCCATGTTGCTCTCCCTTGCGAGTGTGGTCAGATCGTCGATCGATACCGAGGCGCCTGCCGCGATCTTGGCTTGCACGGCTTCGATGGTCACAAGGCCCCGCTCAGTGCGCTGCCGCGCCTCTGTCAATGCTTCGCGCTGCAGGTCGAGCAGGCGGCCCAAATCCGTCGGACGGCCTTGCAGCAGTTCGGCAATGTGCGAGAGGCTCAGGCCGAGCGATTTGAGAGCCAGCACTTCGTTCAGGCGGGTGATATCGGTGGCACCGTAGAGACGCCAGCTCTTGCTCGTACGGCGGGGGGCGATCAGCCCGTGCCGTTCATAGACGCGAAGCGCACGAACACTGAGGCCAATGCGGCGGGCGCATTCGGCGGCTGTCAGCCAGGTCTCGGTCGTGGGGCGTTCGTCCATCGTCGGCTCCTCGCAAGCGTCGTACGCTATGACGCAAGGGCCGGCTCAAGTGGAAAATCTCACGCCGCCAATATCGCCTTCAGCTCGTCGCGCTTCAGCCTGTTGCCGAAGACCGGGGTGCCGGCGCCGAATTTGCGGGCGGCGGTCAGCGGACCGGCGTCGACCGGGTCGTAGCCGAGGCGGTCGATGAATTCGGCGACTTTTGCCTTAGCGTCGGCATCGTCGCTGGCGAGCGCGGCGGCCTGGCGGTCGGGATGGCCGGCGGGGAACGCCTGGTCTTCGAGGTCGTGGTAGCCGATGTGATTGAGCGTGCGGACCAGCCGCGCATCGTTCAGGTGCCTTTGCACCACCTCGCTGCTCGAGGCCTCACCTTCGAAATCGGGAATGTGGCCATCGGTCGGCGCCCAATAGTTCATGACGTCGACCACAACGCGCCCGCTCAGATGAGCGGGCGGCACCTGCGTGTGCCGGAACAGCGGCATGGCCAGCACGACGATGTCCGACTGCGCCGCCTCCTCCGCCGTTACCGCCTTGGCGCCGGGCGCGGTGAACTGGGCGATGAGCGCGATTTCCTCGGGCGGCTTGGCGGTGGCGATTTTCACCGCATAGCCCGCCTTCAGGGCCTGCCGGGCCAGCGCCGTGCCGACGCGGCCGGCGCCGAGAATGCCAATGGTCTCAGGCGTCGGCGAGCTCCCTGACCGTGCTGTCCCGCCGGACGTCGCCAAAACTGTCGATGCTGGTTCCATGGATCGCCCCTACCCGGCCGCTCAGATCGGCGGTATCAAACAGTAACTTGCACAATAAATGGTTCCCAGGAACGCTCCTGCAAGTGGGCACATTCGCGTCACTGTCCCCGTGGAGTGCATGGGGTTCATGCGGCCCCATCAAAACCGGTGATCCGAGCCATCGTCAAAATCGGTTCGACCCGACTCTGGGCTGGCTCTACAATTTCGCGGTCACGAGGGAATTCTCATGCCGATCCGCTACTGGGCTCTGATCATCGCGCTCGGCGCGATCTGGGGCTGCTCATTCCTGTTCAACGCCATCCTGATCCGCGAAATCTCGCCGCTCTGGGTGTCGGCGGGGCGGGTGACCATCGGCGCGATCATCTGCTGGTTCTTCTTCTTCGCGACCCGCCGCACGCTGCCGGCAGACTGGCGGATCTATGCGCAGCTGGTCGTGCTCGGCATCCTCAACTACGCCATCCCGTTCGCGCTGTTCCCGTGGGCAGAAGAGCATCTGGCGAGCGGCATCGTCGGGGTGATCAACGGGCTGACGCCGATGACCACGGTGATCGTCAGCCAGTTCTGGCCGGGCGGCGAAAAGGCGAGTTGGAATAAGGTGGTGGGCGTCATCATCGGCCTTGCCGGGGCGATCCTCCTCGCCTCCCCGTCCCTTGCGGCCGGCGTTTCCGGCCAAGCGCTGGCCTATCTGGCGGCGTTCGGGGCGACGCTCTGCTACGCCCTCACCCTCAATTACGCGCGCCGCTTCAAGGCGGTCGATTCCGCCGCCGTGGCCTCGGCTTCGCTGACCGCAGCGGCGCTGCTGATGATCCCGGCCGCGCTGATCTTTTCAGGCATGCCGGTCATCACCAAGCCCGAGACCTGGGGCGCGCTGTTCGGCATCGGGGTGTTCTCCACCAGCTTCAGTTTCCTGCTGGTCTACTGGCTGCTGCCAAAGGTTGGCGCGACGAATTTGTCGCTCAATACCTTCATCACGCCGATCTCGGCGATCCTGCTCGGCGTGCTGATCCTCAACGAGAGCCTGCAGCCGGTGCACATCGTTGGCGTGCTGGTGATCTTCGTGGGCCTCGCCTTCATCGACGGAAGGCTGGTCAAGGGGCTGCGGCGCGCTGTGGCCTGAGGCTCAGTGGGGCGCCGGCATGCTGGCGTAGACCATCAAGCCGGCGATTCCGATGATCGCCACCGCCAGTAAGACGCCGAACGGCCAGAACAGCTTCATCCGCTCCTCAGAAGGCACGCCCCTTTGAAGGGCGCAGACTTAGTTTTTTAGATCTTGGTTAGGAAAAGTCTGCGTAGCGATCACAGGCCGACGGCGCCGCCTAAGCATTAAGCACAAATAGACCGTACAAACTGATGACACCGGCGAAACGCGACCAGTCGCAATTGACGGCCTAGATCGATTCTGACACCCCTAAAGTGTGAAGAAGGGGCCGAGCTGCAAACTCGACCCCCGCTCCATGGCAATGGCCCACTGACCTGTTGAGCCTGTGAGATAGGCCCGGACCGACTCTCCGGGATACTTCCCAGGGTTCGCTCCGCTGCCCAAGCAAGGGCGACGACTCCCAGATAGTCGATTTCCGATGTGTTCGACGCGAAATCCGAGGGTTTCGCACAAGCGCGGGCCAATGTTCCTTTTTTGTTCCAGACCAACTTTGGTAAGAATGGTGATGCGGGAGGATCGGACTGAAACCGCGACCGCTCCGCTGCTAGGGAGCTTTAAAGCCCGAGCTTCTTCTTGAGAATGTCGTTGAGCGCCTGCGGGTTGGCCTTGCCGCCGGAGGCTTTCATGGCCTGGCCGACGAACCAGCCGATCAGGGTCGGCTTGGCGAGAACTTTCGCGACCTGATCCGGGTTGGCGGCGATGATCTCGTCGACGATTTTCTCGATGGCGCCGAGGTCGGTCACCTGCGTCATGCCGCGCCGCTCGACGATTTCCGCTGGATCACCCTCAGGCTCCTCGGCGATGATCACCTGCAGCAGATCCTTGGCGCCCTTGGACGAGATGGTGCCCGCCGCGACGAGATCGACGATGCCGGCGATCTGGGCGGGCATGATGTGGGTTTCGAAGGCGCTCAGCCCCTGGCTGTTGGCGTACGCTGCGATGTCGCCGGTGATGAGGTTCGCCACGGCCTTGCCATCGCGCTTGCCGGCGCCGAATGTCACGGCGGACTCGTAATAGTCGGCGGTCTCGCGCTCGAGGGTCAGCACCATCGCGTCATAGGTGGACACGCCATAGTCGCGCATGAAGCGGGCGTGCTTGTCGTCGGGCAGTTCCGGCAGATGCCTGGCCAATTCGTCGATGTAGGCCTGGTCGAATTCGAGCGGCAGCAGGTCCGGATCGGGGAAGTACCGATAGTCGTGCGCCTCTTCCTTGGAGCGCATGGCTCGGGTCTCGCCGAGTTTTGGATCGAACAGCCGGGTCTCCTGATCGATCGAGCCGCCATCCTCCAGAATGTCGATCTGGCGGCGTGCTTCGTATTCGATCGCCTGTCCGGCAAAGCGGATTGAATTGACGTTCTTGATCTCGCAGCGCGTGCCGAATTTGCCACCGGGCTTTCGCACCGAGACGTTGACGTCGGCCCGCATGGAACCCTGTTCCATATTGCCGTCGCAAGTGCCGAGGTAGCGCAGGATGGTGCGCAGCTTGCTCAGATATTCCTTGGCTTCCTCGGACGAGCGCAGATCGGGCTTGCTGACGATTTCCATTAGGGCGACGCCCGAGCGGTTGAGGTCGACGAAGCTCATATTGGGGTGCTGGTCGTGGATCGATTTGCCGGCGTCCTGCTCGAGATGCAGGCGCTCGATGCCGATCTCGATGGTGCCATCGGCCATGTCGAGCAGCACCTTGCCCTCGCCGACGATGGGGTCCTTGAACTGGCTGATCTGATAGCCCTGCGGCAGATCGGGATAGAAGTAGTTCTTGCGGTCGAACAGCGAGCGCTTGTTGATCGCGGCCTTCAGACCGAGTCCGGTGCGCACCGCCTGCTTGACGCATTCCTCGTTGATCACCGGCAGCATGCCGGGCATCGCGGCGTCGACGAAGCTGACGTTGGAATTGGGCGGCCGGCCGAACTCGGTGGAGCTGCCCGAGAACAGCTTTGAGTCCGACGTCACCTGGGCGTGGACTTCCATGCCAATGACGATTTCCCAATCGCCGGTCTGGCCCTTGATGAAGCTCTTGGGATTGGGGGTACGCGTGTCGATGAGGGTCATGTTTACTCGATATCGTCGATGGGGCCGCGCCAGGGATCGAGGCGCTTTTCGAGACGCACGCTCATTTGCGTCTCGCGGCCGGGCTGGCCGTCGGATTTGAGGGCGAGGATCTGGTAGCCGTGGTGCTGGTAGAAATTGACCGCCCGCACATTGTCGGCGAGCGTATCGAGCTGGATGCGGTCGGTGCCTTCGAGCTCGATCAGGGATTCCATGCGCTGCAGCAGCGATGAGCCGACGCCCTGGTTCTGCAGCAGCGGCGTCACGAACAGGAACGGGATGTAGGCGCGCCCGCGTGTGCGCTGGCACCAGCCGACGGCGACGCCATTGACCTCGGCGACAATGATGCGATCGAGCCCGTCGCGCACCGCGGCGCTGAGGCGCGCGCGCTCCGAGCTGCGCGAAATGGCCGGACCGTTGAGGAATGGCAGCAGGTCGCGCTCCCACGCCACATAGGCGATATCGGCGAGCGTTTCGATCTCGCCCGGGACGGCTTTGCGGATGAGCGTGTTGAGAGACATCAGGATGATTTGTTACCGCGTCTGGCGACGATAATGCCCTTTTCGTAGTTCACGTTCCAGTCGATCAATGTCTTCCAGATCAACTCGGCCTGATCCTCGTCGAGGCCCATTTCGTCGGCGCGCAACCGCACCTTGTCGAGGATCGCCTTGATGCGCACCGGGTCGTGCGCCTCGTGCGGATCGGTCTTGATCTCAGCCATGCGCGTCACATAGCCGTGACGTTCCGCAAAGAGTGTCAGCAGCGCATGGTCGATGCGGTCGAGTTCGGCGCGAACGTCTTCCTTGCTGGTGCAATCGGCGGGGGCTTTGGTCAAGACGGGGCTCGCAACTCAGGATTCACTCCTGCTGGTTTGCACGTCCCGGGCAGCGATTTCAACCGGGCTCGCGTAACCTCGTATCTTGTCTGACTCCGCGTCGCGGGAGTAAGGATTGTTCGTGGGCGCTAAGCGCCTGAAGATGAGGGGAATAATCATGTTTCGTATAGCCATGATGGTCGCGGCCGCCGGTTTGTCGACGGCAGCCTTTGCGGCCGATGCGCCATCTGTCGAGTTCGGAAAGCACATCTCGATCGTCGGCGGCTGTCACGACTGTCACACGTCCGGCTACGCCGAGAACGCCGGCAAGATTGATCCGGACAAGGCGCTGCAGGGCAACCCGGTTGGCTACACCGGCCCATGGGGTACGAACTTCGCCAAAAACCTGCGCATCACGGTCTCGACGATGAGCGAAGATGCCTGGGTCGACTTCGCCAAGAAGTTCACGGTCGGGCCCCCGATGCCGTGGTTCAACGTGCACGAACTCAACGAAGTCGAGAGCCGGTCGCTTTACGAATACATCAAGTCGCTGGGGCCGGCCGGGCCACAGGCGCCTGACGACATCCCGCCCAAGGGTTGATCCGCTTTCGCGCCAGCGCTATCAGACCATCTTCAGCAGCCGCGCGTTGGTGCGGCCGCTCGGGGTACGAACTATGACTAGCATTGTGGAGACCTGCTAGGACCTCATCCGGTTGCGGATGAGGTTGTGGGAACAGGCGCCGCCCAGCGTGATGCAGGCGGCGGCTCGGTATTTTGGTGCGCCAGCGCACCTTCCCGGGTCTTCACTCAAATGGATATCTCGCGTGACGAACAGCGGGTGCTGCACGCCCTCGCTCAGGGCGGATACATCAATCCGACGAAAACGACCAAGGGTCGCATCGACGGCCTCGAATTCTACAATCGTGATGGCTGGCTGATGCCGGCACTGCCGTTGCTGCTGTTCAAGAAGCTGCAGCGCAAGAAGGCGATCAAGTCGCAGAACGGCCAGCCCTACCGGATCACCCGGCGCGGGCTGGAGCTGGTCCGAAGCGAGGTCGACAATCGTTGATTGGAGCGCGGGAGGTCGAACGGCCTCCCGCCTTCACTCAGTGCTTGGTGACGCCGCTCAATGCCGAGGCGATGACGTCCCATTCGGCTTTCACGCTGGGGGCGGAGCGCTTCTTGCCGGCGCGACGGTACCAATAGTCGGCATTGCCCATGTCGGCTTCGATCCAGTGCAGCAGCGCGTGGACCCAGTCGAACTCGGCGACGCCCTCCATTGCCTGGACGATGACATGCGCCTCCTCCCACTCGGGACCGACGCGAAACTCGCCCTTGCGGACCCACCACAGCGCCTGCAGCGGCTTGGACATGTCCTTGGGAACGTCCTTGAAGTCAGCTGTCGAATAGATGTCGTCGGTCATCTTCACCACCATTTTTCCGGGGCGAACGCCATTCCCGCCGAACGCTCGATGACGCGGCCGGCGGCGAACAAGGTCTCCTCGTCGAACGGCTTGCCAATGAGCTGCAGCCCGAGCGGCAGGCCGGACGCATCCTTGCCCGCCGGCACAGCAATGCCCGGCAGACCGGCCATGTTCACGGTCACGGTGAAAACGTCGTTGAGGTACATCTTGACCGGATCGGCCTTCATGTCTTCGTCGCCGACACCGAACGCGGCGGAGGGTGTCGCCGGCGTCAGGATGGCGTCGACGCCGTCGTTGAACACCGTCTCGAAGTCGCCCTTGATCAGCGTGCGAACTTTCTGCGCCTGCACGTAATAGGCATCGTAATAGCCCGCCGAAAGCACATAGGTTCCGATCATTAAACGACGCCGGACCTCCGCGCCGAACCCCTTGGCGCGGGTCAGTTCGTACATGTCGGTGATGTCCTTGCCGGTCACCCGCAACCCGTACTTCACGCCGTCATAGCGGGCGAGGTTCGACGACGCCTCGGCCGGCGCCACGATGTAGTAGGCCGGCAACGCGTATTTAGTGTGCGGCAGCGAGATGTCGCGCACTGTCGCGCCCTCAGCCTTGAGCCAGGCGATGCCCTGCTGCCACAGCGCCTCGATCTCGGTCGGCATGCCATCCATCCGGTATTCCTTGGGAATGCCGATGACGAGGCCCTTCACGCCGCGCTCGACGGCCGCCGCGAAGTCCGGCACGGCCAGCTCGACGCTGGTCGAATCCTTGGGATCGAACCCCGACATCGAGCGCAGCATGATCGCCGCATCCTCAACGGTGCGGGCGATCGGCCCAGCCTGATCGAGCGAGGAGGCAAACGCCACGACGCCCCAGCGCGAGCAGCGGCCATAGGTCGGCTTGATGCCGACGATGCCGGTGAACGCCGCCGGTTGGCGAATCGAACCGCCGGTGTCGGTCGCGGTGGCCGCGGCACAGAGCCAGGCGGTCACAGCCGCCGCGGAACCGCCAGATGATCCGCCGGGCACGAGCTGGGCGTTGCTGCCCTTCGAGCGCCACGGATTGATGACCGGGCCGTAGTAGGACGTCTCGTTGGACGAGCCCATGGCGAACTCGTCCATGTTGAGCTTGCCCAACATCACGGCGCCGTCGCGCCAGAGCTGGCCGGTGATCGTCGACTCGTATTCCGGCTTGAAGCCGTCGAGGATGTGGCTCGCCGCCTGGGTGTGGACGCCTTTGGTGGCGAACAGATCCTTGATCCCGAGCGGGATCCCTTCGAGCGGCCCGCCCTGCCCGCCGGCAAGCTTTTCGTCACTCGCCCTGGCCATCGTCCGGGCCTGATCCGCCGTCACCGTCACATAGGCGTTGAGTTTCGGATTGGCGACATCGATGGCCGCGAGGTAAGCGTCCGTCAGTTCAAGGGAGGAAAAGCTCTTGCCGGTCAGCCCCTTGCGGGCAGCGGCAAGCGTCAGCTTGGTGAGATCGGTCAAAGATGGAGGCTCGCGGAAATCTGTTCGGCCGTTCCTACCGGGCTGTCGCGATTATCGCAACATTGGCGGCGGAAATCGCAATCAGGCGGCAGTGCTTTCAGCCAGCGACTTTTCGTAGAACACCGACCATGGGCTGTCGGGGTAATCGAGCACTGGGCCACAGCGGGTGAAGCCGCGGCTTTCATAGAGCCGCCAGGCCTCGGGATGCCGGTCGCCGGTTTCGAGGACCAAGCGCCCAAGACCCTCGTGCTCCGCCAGATCGATGATCTGGTCGAGAATGGCGCTCCCGACATGCTGGCCGCGCGCTTCCGGCCGCGTGTACATCCGCTTGATCTCGGCGATACCGCCGCCTTCGCGCCGCAGAGCGCCCATGCCGAGGGCGTGCCCGTCGGGTGTTCGCGCCAGGAAAACCGTCGTCGAGGCATCGGCCATCTGCTCAGCCGTCATGTGAGAGCAGTGCTCGGCGGGCGTCAGGGTCAGGAGGTGCGCATTGAGTTCGCCGATCAACTCACGGATCGCCGGCCGCAGGGGATTCTCCTGCTCGACGCGAAATTCGATCACTCGATGACCTTGGGCACCATGAAGAAATTGTCCTCGGTCAGGGGCGCGTTGGCGACGATCTTTTCGGGATAACCGCCATCGGTGATTTTGTCTTCGCGGCGGCGCAGCGACATCGGCATGACCGAGGTCATCGGCTCAACGCCGTCGACGTTCACTTCGCCCAATTGCTCGACGAAACCCAGTATAACGTTGATTTCACTCTGGTATTTCTCGACCTCGTGCTCCTCGACCCGGATCCGGGCGAGACGGCCGATGCGCTTGACGGTGGCGGCGTCGACGGACATGCGAAAACTCCTGCTCGGCGGGGTTCTAGCAATGGCCGCCGATCGATTCCAACGATTTTGAGAGCAGCGCCTAAACTTCCAGCGCCATTCCCTGCTCCAGCGCGACGAGCGCCGTGCTTCCCAGTCGCATCGACAAGGTCAGGAACGCCGTATCGATCTCCTCCGGGCCAGCGGCTAGCGCGATCATCCGCGGCGACGCCGGTCCCAGAACCATCGCGGCAGTCGTCGCCGAAAACGCCACGATGACCGCGCTCGGCGACCAGCGCCTCCCCGGACGAACCGGCTTTTGCATGATCATCAGCGGCGGTTCTCCGACCCCGTCGATGAGCACGGAACCCTCGGCCGCCATGCGAACATGCACTTCGGCGGGCTCGTTCGTCTCGTCAATGAGAGCAATAGCGGTGCGAGGGCTCCATCGCTGAAGATCGACGCGATCGAGGATTTGATCGAGGCGGAAGCTGCGATCGGCGCCGGACGCGAGTTCCGTCCGGTCATATTCGGCGGATGCCTCGTGGAGGTCGCAGACCAGTATCTTTCCGCCGATATTGATTCTCAGGGCGGTGCCCCCAAACCAGGTGAGTTTCATCGATTCCTTGCCTCCGGGCCGCTCAACAGCTAGCCAAATCCGATGATCGATGACAGCGCCTTTGCCGCACTGCCCGCCGCCGGCAAGCTGCTTGGGCTGGACCTCGGGACAAAAACCATCGGCGTCGCGGTGTCTGACGGCATGCGCTACTCGGCGACGCCGCTCGAAACAATCCGGCGCACCAAATTCACCGCTGATGCAGCGCGATTGCTGGAGTTGATCGCCGAAAATGCGGCGGTCGCACTGGTGCTTGGATTGCCGTTGAACATGGACGGGTCGGAGGGCCCGCGGGTGCAATCGACCCGCGCCTTTGCCCGCAATCTGGCGCAGAAAACGCCGGTTCCGATGCTGTTCTGGGACGAGCGGCTCTCGACCTCGGCCGTCACCCGCATGCTGATCGCGGCCGACACCCGGCGCGAAAAGCGGGCGGAGGTCGTCGACAAGCTCGCCGCGTCGTACATCCTGCAGGGGTTTCTCGACCGGCTAAGGATAAACCCCTGACCCGGCTTGCCCCACTGGCCGGGCTGGGCTAGACCCCGCCCGCATCGAGGACGGAGCGGTATGAATAGCGCCTCTTCAGGTCAGACGACCCAAGCCGGTCCGCCGGCAAAGCGCCCATTCCCGCATCGCAGCCTGCTTGGGATTTCCCAGCTCAATCAATACGAGATCATCGAACTGATCGATCGGGCCGAGGAGATGATCCCCGTCTCGCGGCAGCTGCGGAAATCACTGCCCACGCTGCAGGGCAAGACGCAGATCAATTTGTTCTTCGAGCCATCCACCCGCACCCAGGCCAGCTTCGAGATCGCCGGAAAGCGGCTCGGCGCGCAGGTCACCAACATGTCGGTCAAGACCTCGTCGGTGACGAAGGGTGAGACGCTGATCGATACCGCGGCGACACTCAACGCCATGCAGCCCGATGTCATCATCGTGCGCCATCCGGCGGCCGGTGCGGTCGAACTGTTGAGCCAAAAGGTCGGCTGCGCGGTGATCAATGCCGGCGATGGCGGGCATGAGCACCCGACGCAGGCGCTGCTCGATGCGCTGACGATCCGGCAGCACAAGGGGCGGCTCGCCGGCCTGACCGTGGCCATTTGCGGCGACATCGCCAACTCGCGGGTGGCGCGGTCGAATCTGCTGCTGCTCGGAGCGTTGCAGGTGCGGACGCGCGTGATTGCCCCGAGGACGCTGCTACCCAAGGGGATCGAGGCGCTGACCAGCGAAGTGTTCACCGACATGCGCGAGGGTCTCAAGGGCGTCGATGTGGTGATGATGCTACG
Source organism: Devosia sp. (assembly GCA_039934955.1). Taxonomy (GTDB): domain Bacteria; phylum Pseudomonadota; class Alphaproteobacteria; order Rhizobiales; family Devosiaceae; genus Devosia_A. The sequence goes on along the minus strand of JBDTLB010000028.1, from coordinate 71,441 downwards.
GCTCCAGCACGAGCGCGCGGCCGGGCAGTTGATCCCCTCGGTGCGGGAATATTACCGCTTCTACGGGCTCGATGCCGAGAAGCTGGCGCTGGCCAAGCCCGATGCCATCGTCATGCACCCCGGCCCGATGAACCGCGGGGTCGAGATTGACCCGGCGATTGCCGACGGGCCGCGCTCGGTGATCAACGAGCAGGTGGAAATGGGCGTCGCGGTGCGCATGGCGGTGCTTGACGCGCTGCTGGCCGATCCGACGCAGGTCGCGCAATGACGGCGCCGCTAGTCATCGCCAATGCCCGGATCGTCGATCCGGCCAGCAACACCGACCGCAGCGGCGCAGTGCTGGTGGCCGACGGCAAGATCGAGGGATTGGCGGAAGGCGCGCCGCAGGGCGTGCCGGACGGCGCGACGCTGATCGACGCCAAGGGGCTGATCATCGCGCCCGGGCTGATCGATATGCGGGTGTTCACCGGCGAGCCGGGGCACGAATATCGCGAGACGCTGGCGACCGTGGCGGACGCTGCGGCAGCCGGGGGCGTCACGAGTTTTGTGCTGATGCCGGACACCAGCCCGGCGGTGGACGACGGCGCCATCGTCGACTTCATCATCCGGCGTGCGGCGGCGATCGCCAAGGTCAACATTCTTCCCTCGGCAGCCATAACAAATGGCCTTTTGGGGCAGGAAATCACCGAATTCGGGCTGTTGAAGGAGGCGGGTGCGGTGTGCCTCACCGACGGCCGGCGTTCGATCCAGTCGTCGGGCCTGTTGCGCGCTGCAATGAGCTACGCGGCGAACTTCGACATGGTCATTGCACATCAGACCAACGATGAATCGCTGGCCGGCGACGGCGTGATGAACGAGGGGACGCTGGCGACCATCTCGGGTCTCAAAGGTATCCCGCTCGAAGCCGAGACGATCCCCCTCGCCCGCGACCTGCAACTCGCGGCGCTGACCGGCGTCCGCTACCACGCGGCGCAGGTCTCGACTGCCGGATCGATTGAGCTGATTGCCGCTGCCAAGCGCGCGAATGCCCGGCTGTCGGCTGGCATCTCGATCAACAATCTGGCGTTGAACGAAAACGACGTCGCGCCGTACCGGACGTTCTTCAAGCTCAGCCCGCCGCTCCGTTCCGAGGACGACCGGCAGGCGATGATCGAGGGGCTCAAAACGGGGGCGATCGACGTCATCCACTCGGCGCACGACCCGCAAGACAGCGAGGTCAAACGCCAGCCTTTCGCCGAGGCCTCGGAAGGTGCGATCGGGCTCGAGACGCTGCTGGCTGCCGCGCTGCGGCTGGTGCATTCGGGCGATGTGCCGCTGCTTACGATCCTGCGCGCCATGACGCAGCGACCGGCCGAGATTCTTGGACTTGCCGCCGGCCGCCTGAGCGTCGGCGCCGCTGCCGATTTCATCCTGATTGACACGGACTATCCGTGGGTCGTGGCGGAAAAGGACATCGTGTCACGCTCGCACAACACCGCTTTCGAGGGTGCCCGGATGCAGGGCGCGGTGATGCAGACCTTCGTTGCGGGGCGCTCCGTCTTCCGCCATGCTCACTGGCCGGAGGGGGCCAAATGATCGGTTATTTGCTCGCAGCGATTGTCGGCTATCTGCTCGGCTCGATCCCGTTCGGGCTGCTGATCACGCAGGCCGCCGGGCTGGGCGACGTGCGCATGATCGGCTCGGGCAATATCGGGGCGACCAATGTGCTGCGCACAGGCCGTCGCGAGTTGGCAGCGCTGACGCTGGTGCTCGATGCGGCCAAGGGGTTCGCCGCGGTGATGGTCGCCAAATATCTGTGGGGTGGCGACATTATTTTCATCGCGGCGATCGCGGTGTTCCTCGGCCATTGCTTCCCGGTCTGGCTCGGCTTCAAGGGCGGCAAGGGCGTCGCGACCTTCATCGGAATTTTGCTGGGGATCGCCTGGCCGGCGGGCGTCATCTTCTGCGTCGTTTGGCTCATCATCGCATTCGTGCAACGATTTTCGTCACTCGCGGCCCTGACCGCGGCGGCCACCTCGCCGATCTTTGCCTATGCCACCTGGCTGATGGGCTGGGCGCCCGACGGCACCAAGTTCGCGGCGACCGCGGCGGTGCTGGCGGCGTTGCTGATCTTCAACCACCGGACCAATATCGGCCGCCTGTTGAACGGCACTGAGCCAAAGATCGGCTCGGAAAAGAAAACCTCCGAGCCGGGCTGATGGCGAAGGCGACCGGGACAAATCTCTCACCGTCGCAAAAAATCGCATGGCTGCGGCTCATCCGCACCGAAAATGTCGGGCCGGTGACGTTCCGGCAATTGCTCAATCGCACCGGCTCGGCGGAAGCGGCCATTGCCGATCTGCCACGGCTTGCGTCGCGGGTCGGCATTGGGGCGAAAGTTCCAACGGTCGCCGAGGCCGAAGCCGAGATCGCGACGCTTGAGAAGATGGGGGGCCGCCTCGTCGCCTCGAGCGAGCCGGACTACCCGCCTTTGCTGCACCACATATCGGGCGCGCCGCCGCTGCTTTCGGCCGTCGGCGGAGATAATTTGGACCTGCTGCGAACCGTCGCCATCGTGGGCGCCCGTAACGCCTCCGCGGCCGGACAGCGGATGACGCAGATCCTGGCGGGCGATCTCGGGGCGCGGGGCTACACCATCGTTTCGGGCCTTGCCCGCGGCATCGATGCGGCGGCGCACAAGGCGTCGCTGAGCACCGGGACGATCGCCGTGCTGGCGGGCGGCCTCGACCACATCTACCCGGACGAAAACATCCCGCTGGCGCGCAGCATCCTCGAAAATGGCGGCATGCTGGTCAGCGAAATGCCGATGGGCTGGCAGCCTCGCGCCCAGGATTTTCCGCGCCGCAACCGGCCGGTGTCGGGGTTGTCGCTGGGCGTGGTGGTGGTCGAGGCGGCGAAGAAATCCGGTTCGCTGATCACGGCGCGGCTGGCGCTGGAGCAGAACCGCGACGTGTTCGCGGTGCCGGGCTCGCCGCTCGATCCGCGGGCCGAGGGCCGAGGGCGGCAATCACCTAATCCAGGAGGGCGCCAAGCTCGTGACCTCCGCCGAGGACATCATCGAGACGCTGAGCGTCGCCGATCCGTCGCGCCAATCTGCTCGAACCCGACTGGGAGCCGGAGCCGGGCGAAAGTTTTGCCGACCCGGAGCCGAGCAATTCCGACCGGGCGCGGCTGATCGAGGCGTTGAGCCCGACGCCGGTCGCGGTGGACCAATTGATCGCGGCAACCGGGCTGTCGGTGACGGTGGTCCAGACCTTGCTGCTGGAACTCGATCTCGCGGGTCGGATCGAGTGGTCGAGCGGCCAGTTGGTGGCCCTCAAACCCTGATACAATTTTTTGTTCCCCTAAAGGGGAAGGAGAAATGCGGCCGGAGCCGAGGTTGACAGGCCGGGCCGCCTCCACCATTTTCCGCCGCGTCGAACACCCCCCTCGAAAGCATCGTCGTATGAAGCTGGTCGTCGTCGAAAGCCCGGCCAAGGCCAAAACAATCAACAAATATCTGGGCAAGGACTACGAAGTCCTGGCCAGCTATGGCCATGTCCGCGATTTGCCGGCCAAGGATGGCTCGGTGCTGCCGGACGACGATTTCTCGATGATCTGGGAGGTCGATACGGCCTCCAAGAAGCGGCTGAGCGATATCGGCAACGCCCTGAAGGACGCGGACGAACTGATCCTCGCCACCGACCCTGACCGCGAAGGCGAAGCGATTTCCTGGCACGTTCTGGACGTGCTGAAGCAGAAGAAGCTGATCAAGGACAAGCCGGTCAGCCGCGTCGTCTTCAACGCCATCACCAAATCGGCGATCACCGAGGCGATGCTGCATCCGCGGCAGATCGACGAGCCGCTGGTCAATGCCTATCTGGCGCGCCGAGCCCTCGATTATTTGGTCGGCTTCACCCTCTCGCCGATCCTCTGGCGCAAGCTGCCGGGCTCGCGCTCGGCTGGCCGCGTACAGTCTGTGGCGCTGAGGATTGTCTCGGACCGCGAGGCCGAGATCGAAAAGTTCAGGCCGGTCGAATATTGGTCGGTCGACGCCAAGTTGAGCGAAAAGGGCAAATCCTTCGAGGCCCGGCTTTATTCCGTCGCCGGCAAAACCACCGACAAACTCGCCATCACAACCGGCGACGAAGCCAAGACGCTGAAGGCCGCGATCAAGGCCGGCCGCTTCGTGGTGAAGTCGGTCGAAAAGAAGCCAAACAAGCGCAACCCGTACGCGCCGTTCACGACGTCGAGCCTGCAGCAGGACGCGAGCTCGCGGCTGGGTATGTCGCCCAACCGCACCATGCAGATTGCGCAGCGGCTCTACGAAGACGGCGTCATCACCTATATGCGAACCGACGGCATCGACATGGCGCCCGAAGCGATCGCTGCGGCGCGCAATGCCATCGAGAAGGAATTCGGCTCAGCCTATCTACCGGCGACGCCACGGGTCTATCAGAACAAGGCCAAGAACGCGCAGGAAGCGCACGAGGCGATCCGTCCGACGGACATGTTCCGGCACCCGGACACCCTCGGCGATGCGGACCAGAAGAAGCTGTACGGCCTGATCTGGCGGCGAACGCTGGCGAGCCAGATGCGTCCGGCAGAGATCGATCGCACCACCGTCGATATCGCGGTGAACGCTCCGGGCCGTGACGTGACGCTTCGCGCCGTCGGCTCGGTGGTGACGTTTGCAGGGTTCCTCGCCGTCTATGGCGTCGCCGCAAAGGAAGACCGCGATGCAGATGAAGATGATGACGAGAGCCGCGAATTGCCGGCGCTGGCCGTTGGCGACACGCCGAAACTCGAAGAAGCGTTGATCGAGCAGCACTTCACCCAGCCGCCGTCGCGCTACACCGAGGCGAGCCTGATCAAGCGGATGGAAGAGCTCGGCATCGGCCGGCCCTCGACCTATGCCGCGACGATCACGGTGCTACAGGATCGCAATTATGTGCGGCTAGAGAAGCGCTCGCTCATCCCCGAGGATCGCGGCCGCATCGTCACGGCGTTCCTCGAGAATTTCTTCGCCAAGCTCGTCGAGTATGGCTTCACGGCCGGTCTCGAAGAGAAGCTCGATGAGATTTCGGCCGGCCAGCTCGCCTGGAAGGACGTGCTCCGCGACTTCTGGACCGAGTTCACCAAGCAGACCGATGAGATCAAGGATCTTCGTGTCTCCGAGGTGCTCGACGCGCTCAATGAGTCCCTCAAGGACCACATCTTCCCGGCGAAGGCCGACGGCTCCGACCCGCGCAGCTGCCCGACTTGCGGAAATGGCCAATTGTCGCTGAAGCTTGGCAAGTTCGGCGCCTTCATCGGCTGCTCGAACTACCCAGAGTGCCGCCACACGATGCAGCTCAGCGATGCCGCGACGGGCGGAGCGGAAGCCGTTGCCGGCGACGGCATCCTCGGCGTCGACGACGCGACCGGGTTAAACGTGCTCTTGAAGACCGGGCGTTTCGGCCCATATGTGCAGCTTGGCGACGGCGAAGAGCCGAAGCGTTCCTCCTTGCCGAAGGGCTGGTCTCCCGACACTCTGACGCTCGAGCGAGCGCAGCAATTGCTGGCGCTGCCCCGCGCGGTCGGCCTCCACCCGGAATCGGGTAAGCCGATCAGCGCGGGAATTGGGCGCTACGGCCCGTTCATCCTGCACGAAGGCACCTACGCCAACCTCCCCGATGTCGAGGAAGTGTTTTCGGTCGGTCTCAACCGCGCCGTCGACCTGCTGGCACAGAAGGCGGCGGGCGGCGGACGGTTTGGCAACCGCGCGCCGATCGTGGCGATCAAGAGCTTCGAGCACGCCGATGGCGCGATCTCGGTGCGCGATGGCCGCTATGGGCCGTATGTGAATCAGGGCAAGGTCAACGCGACGCTGCCCAAATCCACCAAACCCGAAGACGTGACGCTGGAGCAGGCGCTCGAACTGCTCGCCGAACGCGCCACCAAGACCGGCGGCAAGAAACCCGCCCGCAAGGCCGCCGCCAAATCGCCTGCGAAGAAGGCGCCGGCGAAGAAGGCGCCGGCGAAAAAAGCTGCAGCCAAACCGGCTGCAAAGAAACCCGCGGCCAAAAAGGCACCCGCCAAGGCCGCACCAAAGAAGAAGGCGATCACCGCCTAAAAGAAAGAGACTATGGCCAGAGCGCCAAAACAACATTCTACCTCAAAGCCGGCGCGCGCATTCGCCGTTGGCACACTCCCCACCCGCGAGGCCATCCTCGACGCAATGGCGCAGCAGCCGCAGCTCGACGGCAAGCGCGACCTCTACAAATATTTCGGCATCCATGGTGACATGAAGACGCCGTTCAAGGTGCTGCTCAAGGAGATGGAGGGCGAAGGCTTCATCGCCCGCAGCCGCAAGATTCTCCGCCGCACCGCGACGCTGCCGCAGGTGACGACGCTCGATATCCCGAGCGACGCCGACCCCGACAATCTGCACGCCTACCCGGCACAGTGGAACGACGACGAGGGCGAGAAGCCGCGGGTCACCGTGCTGCAGCCGAAGAATGCCCGCGTCGTGCCCGCGCCGGGTGACCGTATCCTCGCCCGCATCGAAGCCGGCGACGGTCCCCTGCCCGAGTACACCGCCAAGCCGATGAAGATCCTCGACAAGCCGAGGCGCGGCCAGATCGGAATCGTGCGCCTCGACGAGATTGGCGCACGGTTGATCCCGATCGATCGCAAGCAGAAGGAAATGCCGATTGACGCCGGCGATCTCGGCGGTGCCAAGGATGGCGATCTGGTCGAGGTGATTGTGCGCGTCGCCGGACGGCTGATGCTGCAAAAGGCCAAGGTCGCCGAGGTCATCGGCAACCCGAAATCCGAGGGTGCAGTGTCGATGATCGCGATCCACAATCTCGAAATCCCCTATCGCTTCCCGGCCTCGGTGCTGAAGGAAGCGGACGCGGCCGGCGAGGTCTCGCTGAAGGGACGCGAGGACTGGCGGCACATCCCGCTGGTCACGATCGATCCGCCCGACGCCAAGGACCACGATGACGCGGTTCATGCCGAGCCGGACACCGATCCGAACAATGCCGGCGGGCATATCGTCATCGTCGCCATCGCCGATGTCGCCGCCTATGTCCGGCCGGGCACACCGCTCGACCACGAAGCCTATCTGCGCGGCAATTCGGTGTATTTCCCCGATCGCGTTGTGCCGATGTTGCCGGAGCGCATCTCAAACGATCTCTGCTCACTGAAGGAAGGCGAGAACCGCCCCTCGCTGGCCGTCCGAATGGTGTTCGACAAGGACGGCAACAAGAAGAAACACGGCTTTCACCGCATTGTCTTCCGGTCGGCTGCAAAGCTCAGCTACCAGCAGGTGCAGTCGGCGATCGATGGTCGCCCCGACGACAAGACAGGGCCGCTGCTCGAGCCGATCCTGAAGCCGCTCTATCGCGCTTACGCGGTGATGGTGAAGGCGCGCGACCGGCGCGGCCCACTCGATCTCGATCTGCCGGAGCGCAAGATCATCCTCGACGACAAGGGTCTGGTCGCCGATGTGCGGACGCCCGAGCGGCTGGAGGCGATGCGGCTCATCGAAGAGATGATGATCGCCGCCAATGTCGCGGCGGCGGAGACCCTGGAGAAGCACAAGAGCGCCCTGCTCTATCGCGTCCACGATACGCCGAGCCCCGAGAAGCTCATGGCGCTGCGCGAGTTCCTGCAGTCGCTCGATCTGAGCTTCGGCAAGTCCGAGGCAGTGCGGCCGACGGACTTCAACCGCGTCCTCGCCAGGGCGCGCGACACCGACAAGACGCAGCAGGTTTCCGAGATCGTGCTGCGGTCGCAGGCGCAGGCGGAGTATTCCGCCGAGAACTACGGGCATTTCGGCCTCAACCTCGATCGCTACGCGCATTTCACCTCGCCGATCCGGCGCTATGCCGATCTCATCGTGCACCGCGCGCTGATCACCGCGCTCGACTTCGGCAAGGACGGACTCAGCGACGATGAAGTCGCAAGGCTTCCGGGGATCGCCCAGCACATCTCGTCAACCGAGCGGCGCGCCATGCTGGCGGAACGCGAGACCTCAGACCGGCTGCTGGCGCAGTTTCTCGCCGGCCAGATCGGCGCGGAGTTCATGGGCAGGATTTCGGGCGTCACGCGCTCGGGGCTGTTCGTGCGGTTGCTCGAAACCGGCGCCGACGGGTTCATTCCCGCCTCGACGATCGGTCAGGACTATTACCGCTTCGTCGAAGAGATGCAGGCGATGGTGGGCGACCGAACCAACGAAACATTCCGCATCGGCGATAATGTGCAGGTGCGGCTGCTGGAAGCAGCTCCCGTGGCGGGCGCGTTGCGCTTCGAGTTGCTCAGCGAGGGCAGCCGCGGCAAACCGTCATCTGGGAAACGACCCGCGAAGCGCCCATTTCACAGTTACGGTCCGAAGGGGCGAAGGAGATAGGCAAATACCCGTCGCAATCAAAACCGCCGCTGGTTCCGAGCCCCGCTCAGTTGGACGCGCTGTGTGGAACGGCATGAAGCTGCGTTGCCCACATTGTGGTCAGGGCCATCTGTTTCGCGCCTACCTCAAGGTGGCGGACAAATGCGCGGTGTGCGACGAGGAATTCTCCCATCACCGCGCCGACGACATGCCGCCCTATCTGGCCATCCTCATCGTCGGCCACCTCATTGTCGGGCTGATGCTTGAATTGCAGTTCCACGCCGAGATCGCGCCCTGGGTCTATCTGGTGACGATGGTGCCGGCGGCGGCGATCTTGCCGCTCGTGCTGTTGCCTCCGATCAAGGGCGCCGTGGTGGGGTTGCAATGGGCCAACCGGATGTACGGGTTCGATCCCGCCCACCGCGAGGCGCAGCCGGTCCTGTCCAGCTACCCGTGACGGGTTCGCCGGGCGTCGGGCGTAGCTGATTTCACCAAGTCGACCGGTTTGAACCTCAGGCCGGTCCAGATTTCGTCGATGGCGACCGAGCGTACCGGGCGCCAGTCGGCGCTGGCCAGCGCGCCCCAACCAGCATCGCGGCTCAGTCCGGAGGCTTTGGCAGCGGCGCCCTTGCGGTAGGCGAACCAGAGCAGGCCGTCGGCCTGGAGCGCTGCCAGCGCCTGCGGGCCGAACTTGTCGACATCGGCGGGCGTCTCGGCAAAGGCGATGACGCCATCGCACGGGGCGCCGGGCTTGACGCTTTTGGCCTCGACACCGGCGATGATCGCATCGGCAATGTCGCGCGGAACGTTGATCGGACAAAGCGTCGAGCCGGCCTTGATCTGCAGCTTTTTGGCGAGTTCGGGAGCGGCGGTCATGGGTTCCTCCGCTCCAACCCTACTCAGCTTGACAATCGGTCGCAAATCCGTAGTTTGCGGCCAAATTTCAGGCCGAGCCCTCCGGGTGGCCGATCCAAGGACACTCCCATGGCCAAAGCCGCTTCCATCAAGATCAAGCTCGTGTCGACGGCCGACACCGGGTTCTACTACGTCACCGAGAAGAACTCGCGCACCCAGACCGAGAAGCTCAGCTTCAAGAAGTACGATCCGGTTGTACGCAAGCATGTCGAATTCAAGGAAGCCAAGATCAAATAAGGTCGGCTTGCTTCGCTGAAACGACAAAACCCCGCGCCTTGAGCGCGGGGTTTTGTTTGTGCATGGGAGCTTCGGAAGAAAGGTAGTGGCCGATCCGAAGTGGGTGCCGAAGAGGCCTCACAGCAGCTTCGGACCGGCCGCCCTACGGGCTCAGGAGTTGCGGCGGACCTGAGGTAGACCGTAGGGATTTTGTGGGACTGGGCACCGCCCCGTCTCGTTGGCCAAATCTCTACGCGACCCACGCGCAAACTCAATCGAACACGCCATTGGTAGTGAAGTGTTAACCCTACTAGGGCGGCATTTTAGTAAAGTTGAATCGATCAGGCGGCGTCGAAGACGACGCGGTTCCGGCCCTCGCGCTTAGCGCGATAGAGCGCCACGTCGGCGCGCTTGAGGATCATCTCGGGCGTGTCGAGCTCATGCTCGTTGAGGGCGACGCCGACTGAACAAGTGACGGTCAGGGGCCGCGTTTCAGAGGTCTCGAAGCCACGCTCGGCGACCGCCATGCGGACACGCTCGGCAACGCCCTGCGCCTGCCGGTAATCGGTATCGGGCATCAGCACGACGAACTCTTCGCCACCGAAGCGGCAGGCGAGATCGACACCACGAATGTTGCGCTTCAGGCGCTCCGAGAATTCCCGGAGCACGGCGTCACCGATGTCGTGGCCGTGGTTGTCGTTGACCGCCTTGAAGAAATCCATGTCGATGAGCATCACCGCCATATCGCGCTCCTGCTCGCGCGCCTTATCCAGCATCAGCGACAGGTGGCGCTCGAAATAGCGGCGGTTGTAGAGACCGGTGAGTTCATCGATCACCGCCAGCGCGAGGGTGTTGGTGACGGACTGGCGCAGTTCGGCGGCGTAGCGGTAGCGGCGGATCTGGGTGCGCACGCGCGCCGCAAGTTCGTTGCGCTCGACTGGCCGCATGATGAAGTCGTTGACGCCCAGATCGAGGCCGCGGATGACGCGCGGGCGATCGCTGTCTTCGGCGATCAGCAAGATCGGCAGACCGCGCGTCTGCTCGAGCGTGCGCATCTGCGAGCAGACGCGCAACGGATCGAAATCGCCGAGCGCCATGCTGACGACGGCCAGCTCGTATTCGCCTCCGGCGACCTGCATGGCAGCATCGGCCGGGTTTGTAAGGACATGCACATTGTGCGACGTCGCGAGGTAGCCGCGGATGCGTTCGGCACTGCGCGCGTCATTGTCGACAAGCAGGATGCGGCCTCCCTCGGAGTTTGCCGCGTCCATCGCACGCATCGCGTCCTCGATGGCGATCTCCTGGCCAGTCTGGGCGCGCGAGCGCAGTTCGTCGGTCAACGCCTTGAGGCGGACGAGACTTTTGACGCGCGCCATCAACTGCACGTCGTCGACCGGCTTGGTGAGGAAGTCGTCGGCGCCGGCCTGGAGGCCTTTGACGCGGTCTGACGGCTGATCGAGCGCGGTGATCATCAGCACGGGGATATGTGCGGTCTTGGCATCGGCCTTAAGCAGCGCGCAGGCCTCGAAGCCATCCATCTCGGGCATCATCACATCGAGCAGGACGATGTCGGTCAGGCCCTCGGCACAGATGGCCAATGCCTCGCGCCCGGATGACGCGGTGCGGACATCAAAATACTCCGCCGTCAGGCGTGCTTCGAGCAGCCGGACATTGGTCGGAATATCGTCAACGATCAGCACGCGAGCTGTCACAGACCGGCCGCCCCTCGACGCAAAACAAAACCAGGATGGATCAGGCCGACAGGCCTAGTTGGCTGGCCCAATGTAACGGGCAATCGTTTCCAAAAAGTGTGGCACCGAGATGGGTTTGGAGATGTACCCCTCGCAACCGCCCTGCAGGATCCGCTCCTCGTCGCCCTTCATGGCGAAAGCGGTCACGGCGATCACCGGAATCGACTGCAGATCGTCGTCTTCTTTGAGCCATTTGGTGACCACCAGTCCCGAGACTTCAGGGAGCTGAATATCCATCAGGATCAGGTCCGGATGGTGCGCCCGCGCCAGACCGATGGCTTCCATGCCATTGCGGGTCTGGATGATCGAATAGCCGCGCGATTCCAACAGGTCGTTGAAGAGCTTCATGTTGAGCTCGTTGTCTTCGACAATCATGACGGTCTTGGGCATGGAATCCCGCTTGGCGTGCAAGGCACTGTGTTCTGCCCGAAGGCTCAAGTAACATCAACCGCTTACGAAACACGAAACGGACCGCCCCGATTGGCCCTCAAACCAACGCGCCTGACGATCCCGGAACTTGCCGAGCTGTGCCTCGAGTATTTGGCGCAAAATCCGGAACAACTGGCTGAATTCATGATCCAATCTGGCATTCAGCCGACCGATCTGCGGCGCCTGATGGGCACCCATGAGCTGGCGCACGGGCTGATCGATTACGTCGTCGCCAACGAACCGCTGCTGGTGGCCATCGCAGGCGCCAACGACCTGAAGCCCGAAAGCATCACGCAGGCCTGGGCGATGCACCACCATCACGAGCACTGAGTCGTGGCGGCGCTGTTCGTCCTTTGCCGAAGTTGCGGGTGGAGCGAGGGGCGCGAGGCGCCCCCCGACCGCTGCCCACGCTGCGGTTCGCCGCGACTGATCGCCCACGCCGAACTCGACCGCCTCAGCATCGCGCATGTCGACTGCGACGCGTTTTACGCCTCGATCGAGAAGCGCGACGACCGGAGCCTCGTCGACAAGCCGCTGATCATCGGCGGCGGCGTTCGCGGCGTGGTGTCGACCTGCTGCTACATCGCGCGGCAATCGGGCGTCCGCTCGGCGATGCCGATGTTTACCGCCCGCAAACTCTGCCCCGACGCCGTGATCCTGCCGCCGAACATGGCCAAATATGTCGGCGTGAGCCGCCAGGTCCGCGCCCTGATGGATCAGCTGACGCCATTGGTCGAGCCGCTGTCGATCGACGAGGCGTTCCTTGACCTTTCGGGCACGCAGACCCTGCACAAGGCGACTCCGGCTGAGGTGCTGGCAAGGTTTACGCGCGCCGTTGAGGAGCAGATCGGCATCACCATTTCGGTGGGCCTCAGCCACAACAAATTCCTCGCAAAAGTCGCCTCGGACCTCGACAAACCGCGCGGCTTTGCGGTCATCGGCAAGGCCGAGACGGTCAGCTTTCTCGCCGCACAGCCGGTCGATCTGATCTACGGCGTCGGTAAGGTGTTCGCCGAGACGCTGCGCAAGGACGGTTTTGAGACCATCGGCCAGTTGCAGCAGACGGCGCCGGAGGATCTGATGCGGCGTTACGGCGAGACCGGCGCCCGCCTCTCCCGGCTCTGCCGCGGCGACGACGCACGGGCTGTCAGCATCGATGGCGCGATGAAAACGGTCTCGTCGGAAACGACCTTCAACACCGACATGGCTGGTTTCGATGCGCTGTCGACCGAATTGCTGGCGTTGTCGGAACGGCTCTCGGACCGGCTGAAATCCAAGACCCTGGTGGGCGACACGGTGACGCTGAAGCTCAAATCTGCGGGATTTCGCTTGCGTACCCGGGCCCGCCATTTGATGATTCCGACGCAATTGGCGAACGTGCTCTACGAAACCGGACAGCAATTGTTGGCGCGCGAGATCGACGGCACGGCTTTCCGCTTGATCGGCATCGGGATTTCCGGACTAACCGAGGCGGACGGGGTCGACCAGGCCGATCTCATCGAACCCGGTCTGGCGCGCAAAGCCGCCGCGGAACGTGCTATGGACCGGGTGCGGACCCGCTTCGGCACGGATGCGGTGATCCGCGGCAAGCTGTACGGCCGCAAAGCGCGCCGCGCGAATGACGACAAGATCGAAGAAGGCAAGACCAAATGAGCACCCCCACCGAGAAGCTGCGCGAATACGGCTACGAACTCGTCCGCCCTAAACCGCCGGTCGCGAGCTACATCCCGGTCACCCGGACCGGCAATATCCTCTACATTTCGGGCCAGATTTCCTCGACCGCCGAGGGGCCCGTCGTGGGCCTGTTGGGCGAGACAATGAACGTCGTCCAGGGTGGCAATGCAGCCGAGCTCGCCGCGGTTAATCTCCTGAGCCAAATCGTTTACTCGGCTGGCGTCGAGCTGACGCAGGTCAAGAAAGTCCTGAAGCTCACGGTTTTCGTCGCATCGACAGCCGATTTCGCCGAGCAGCACCTCGTCGCCAACGGCGCCTCGAACCTGATTGTCGGTGTGCTGGGCGATGCCGGCAAGCATGCCCGTTCGGCCGTGGGGTTGGCGTCGCTGCCGCTCGGTGCCGCGGTCGAAGTCGAGGCCATCATCGAAGTCGCATGACCAAACTGTTCGACCGCCCGATCGCGCATCGGGGGCTGCATGATCGCGCCGCCGGCGTGATCGAGAATACTTGCTCGGCGTTCGAGGCGGCGATTGCGCATGGCTACGCCATCGAGTGCGACGTGCAGCTCTCCAGCGATGGCGTGCCGTTCATCTTCCACGACGACGAATTCGAGCGCCTGACCTCGGCAAATGGCCGGTCCGACGCAATGCCGATCGCCGAAGTGCAGAAATTGGTGCTGACCGGCAGCGCGGCAGGTGACGTGCCGCAGCTTTTCACCGAGTTCCTGGCGCAAATCGCGGGCCGGACGCAGATGCAGATCGAGCTGAAGCAGCAGAGTTCACCCGAGAAGACTCGGATGCTGGCAGCGGCGGTCGCGGCGGCGCTGAGGGGCTATGCCGGGCCGTACACGCTCGAATCCTTCGACCCACATCTGCTGGTGGCGTTGCGGCGCGAGGGCGTCACGGCGCCGCTGGGCATCATCACCTACGGCTATGACGAGCCGGGTTGGGACAGCAAGCTCAGCGGCTGGACGAAGTTTGTGTTGCGCCATCTGCTGCACTGGCCGTGGACGCGGTTCAATTTCATTTCCTGCCGCAATCTGTCGCTCTATCTGCCTGCCGTGCGGTTCCTGCGGGCCCGCGGCATGATTGTCACGGCGTGGACGATCACCTCGCCGCAAGCGGCCCTCGCGGCGACCCGCGGCGCCGATCAGATCGTGTTCGAGGGGTTCCTGCCCGCAAGTGTCTGAAACGCTCACAGCGACGATCGCGGGGGGCGCGTCCGAGATCGACGCGAGCATTTGGAACGGCCTTCTATCGGCGACCGATCCACACGGCAACCCGTTCCTCGATCACGCGTTTTTCCTCGCGATCGAGCAATCGGGCTCGGCCAGCAAGCGCACTGGCTGGACGCCGCGGCACGTCGTGCTGCGCGACGGCGAGACGATCGTCGGGCTGCTGCCGATGTACGAGAAGACGCACTCGCAGGGCGAGTACGTCTTCGACCATGGCTGGGCCAATGCGTTCGACCAGGCGGGTGGCAGCTATTATCCGAAACTGCAATGCGCGGTGCCGTTCACGCCGGTGACGGCGCCGAAACTGCTCACGGCATCGAACGATCCGGCGCTGAAGCGCGCGCTGCTCACGGCGGCCACCGCCTATGCCGAGCAACGCAACATTTCGTCGGTGCACGCAACGTTTGTGCCGGAAGCAGAAGCTCTGCTGGCGGCGGATGCCGACTGGCTGCTGCGGACCGACACGCAGTACCATTGGCACAATGCCGGGTTCGGCTCGTTCGACGACTACCTCGCCACGATGTCGTCGCGGCATCGCAAGGTCACGCGGCGCGAGCGGCGTGACGCGGTCGAAGGGCTGACGATCAAATGGCTGACCGGCGCCGAGCTGACCGAGGCGGTGTGGGACGCGTTCTTCGAGTTCTACCTGGACACCGGCAACCGCAAATGGGGCCGCCCCTATCTCAACCGCGGGTTCTTCTCGCTACTCGGCGAGGCAATGCCCGATCGCGTTGTGCTGATGTTCGCCTATGAGGGCGAACAGCCGATCGCCGGGACACTGAACCTGCTCGGCGGTGACACGCTCTACGGCCGCTACTGGGGGGCGACGCGTGAGGTGCCGTTCCTCCATTTCGAGCTTTGCTATTATCAGGCGATCGACTTCGCCATCGAGCACAAGCTGGCGACGGTGGAGGCCGGCGCGCAGGGCGAACATAAGCTGGCGCGAGGCTATGTGCCCTCGACCACCTATTCCGTGCACTGGATCGGCCATCCGGGTCTGCGCGACGCCGTCGACCGCTTCCTGCGTCAAGAACGCGCGGCGGTGCTGCGCGAGCAGGATGCGCTCAGCGGGCTGACGCCGTTCAAGCAGAATCAGGATTAGGCGTCCGGACGGATGTCCGTGTGTTCCTTGGTCGCCGGCTTGCCGGCAAACGTCACCCAGAAAAAATTGAGCGTGTAGGTCAGGGCGGTCTTGAACACCCCCTCCTCCGCCAACCGGCGGCCGGAGGTCAGCATCTTCAGCTTGAAGATCCATTTGACGCCGCCGATCTTGCTCAGGCGCACGGCCACGTCGGTATCTTCGCCGTAGAACTTGATCTCGCGGTTGTAGCCGCCGGCCTTGATCCAGGCGTCGCGGCGGAAGACGAAATTGCCGCCCTGCACCACCGAGCCGACCCGCAGCACATAGCGGTTCACCCAGTAGATCAGCTTGGTCAGGCCGTAGAACATGCTGATGAGGAAGCGGTTCCAGGGTGACAAATCGTAGTAGACATAAGGGCCGCTGAGGCAAACGAGGCCGGGGTCTTTTTCGAACTCCGCGAACACGGTGTCGAGCCAGCCGGGCGGGACGATCGTGTCGCCGTCGATATTGGCCACCAGTGGTGCGGTCGTTGCCTTGAAGCCGCCGTCGCGGGCCGAAACGAGGCCCTTCTGCAGCTCGTCGACGACGCGGACGCCCGGATAGGCGCCGGCGACCTTGGCGGTATCGTCGGTCGAATTGTTGTTGACCACCACGATCTCGATGTCACGTCCCGACCGTTTGACCTCGGCGAGCACGGATTCGACGCATTTGCCGATCAGCGCTTGCTCGTTGTAGGCGGGGATGACAAAGGCGAGTTGCATGGGTTGGGCTCGGGGTGGCAGATTTGGGCGCGCCGCGGCAACGCGCTCATAGACTGTGCCTCAGATAAGGGCAATTTTGTACCCCGTCCACCTCGTGCGGCATTGAGGATCAGCGCGTGAATTTCGGAATAGCCAGCTTCTGGGATGTGCTGCTCTGGATCGTTGAGGGCGTCGTGACGTTTGCGGTCTCGACGTTCATCTTCGACAGCGTCCATTGGGCGTTGCACCGCTGGACCAAGTCACGCTTCAGGCTGCTCAGGACCTTTGCAACCTGGCACCACGTCCATCACCGCTTCCTCGACGGCAAGATGCAGGTCCATATGGATCTGGCGAAGACCAATTTCTGGGCGCATCTGCTGCCCGAGTTCGCCACGTCCGTCGCCGGAACCGCGATTTTCTATTTATTTTTCAACTGGATACCGGTCACCGCGGTGGTCTTGCTGCATGTCTGGAACTTCGCGATGAACATCAAGACCGAAGGCATGGACGGCAACCACATGTCGATGGACCGGGTGAGCGGGCAGCAGAGCCTGTTCAAGGTCAACGCCGCCTATCACGCGATGCATCACATCACGCCGGACAATTTCTATTCCTCCTATCTCAATGTCTTCGACCTGCTGTTTGGCCGTTCCTGCACGATCCGGCACCGCCGCTTTCTGATCACCGGCGCCAGCGGGGCTCTCGGATCGGCGATGGAGCGGCGGATCGAGTCGCTGGGTGGAATTGTCGAGACGGCCCGGCACGGTGCCGATTTTGCGCCAGGCGATGTCGAGCGGATGCGGAGCAAGTTCGAGCGGGCGGATGTGCTTATTCTCGCCCACGGCGCCAAGACGGATGGCGCCTGGGACGCCAATTACACCAGTTTCGTCGAGCTTTCCGACCTGTTCATCGCCCTGGGCAAAGACCGGCTCGTGCCGCCGGAGATCTGGGCCGCCGGCTCGGAGGCCGAGATCCATGGTGATATGGGCCAAGCGGATTTGGTGGATTACGCTGCGTCCAAGCGCGCTTTCGCGCGGCGGGCGTTGAGCTATTATCGTTCGCCCGACGTGCTCTACCGGCATATCGTGCCCTCGGCATTCACCTCGGCGATGGGGCCGGGGCCGATGTCGGCAGACACCGCCGCGCGGATCGCGCTGTTCTTGATCCGGAGAGGCTTTTCCTACGTGCCGGTGACATTGACCACGCTGGCGCTGTGGAATTACTTCCGATTTGTTCGGCAGACGCCGGAAGCGCCGGGCACGCTTGCCTCCGCCGGCATTGACTCGGGCACCGGGAGATAGTTCTTCCTCCCGGAATGCCCATATCAGGGCAGCGGCAAAAGCATCTGAAACTCATGGCCAAGCGCATAGCCATTGCGACTATCGGTACGCTGGGGGACGTCCAGCCTTTCGTCGCCCTGGCGCTGACGTTGAAAAAGCGTGGCTATTCGGTCGTTCTGGGCACGTCGGGCGATTTCGAAGACTTCGTCACCAGCTACGGGGTCGATTTCTTCAGCCTTGGCGGCGATGTCCAGGCGTTCCTGAAGCAATCGCAATTCGACAGTGCGATGACCAAGAGCGTCGTGCTGCACGCGCCGGGCCTGCTGCGCGATGGCCAAAAAATCCTCAAAGAAGCGGGCAAACGCGCTTGGGAAATGGCGCAGCACGCCGACGCCATCGTCTTCCAGAACAACACAACGTTCTGCATCGACATCGCCGAGGCGCTCGGCATTCCGGCGATGATCGCGGTGTTCCAGCCGCTCAACCCCACCGACGAGTTTCCGTATTTCGGCACGAGCCTCGACCCGATCGATCCGCTGCTCTACCGCTTCAGCCGCGAACCGTTCGGCAAGAGCCCCAGCTTCGATCCCGTCATCAATCGGCTCAGCTACGCGATGCAGCAGGTGCAGCAGAGCTATTGGGATATGCCGCGCGACCGGCTGCGCCGCACGCTTGGACTCAAGCCCAAGAAGAAGGGCGGCTTCTATACCAATTCGCGGGGCGGACCGCTGACGACGCTGCATGCCTATTCCGGCTATATCTCACCGGCAGCTGGCGACTGGCCGGACAGCAATGTGATCACCGGCTTCTGGAGGCTTGAGGAGACCGGTGACTGGCAGCCGCCGGCGGCGTTCGAAGCGTTCCTGAGCAAAGGCGACGCGCCGATCTATCTCGGCTTCGGCTCGATGTCGTGGGGCGCACAGCGCAACACCGAGATCATCTCGCGAGCGCTGAAACAGTGGGGCGGCCGAGCGGTTATCGGCAAAGGCTGGGGCGGGCTCAAGGAAGAATCCTTGTCCGACGCCGTCTTTGCCATCGACCGCGCGCCGCACTCGGAATTGTTCAAACACGTCAAGGCGGTGGTGCACCATGGTGGCGCTGGCACGACGCATACCGGCCTCTACGCGGGTCGCCCAACCTTTGCGGTGCCACAGTTCTTCGACCAGCCGTATTGGGGCCAGTTGATCTACGAACTCGGGCTCGGGCCAAGGCCAGTGCGGCTGCGAAAGCTGACGCCGCAGAACCTTGCAGCCGCACTCGACGATCTCGCCACGACGCCGTCTTATGCACGGGCTGCGGAAGCCATGAGCGCGAAACTCAAGCTCGAGGACGGCACAAATCGTGCGGTCGACGTCATCGAAGAAACCATCGCCGACCACGGCGGCCGAACGCCGCGCGGTGAAGAACTGGCCGGGGCGACGCTGTGACCGACTATGATCCGCAGAACATTTTTGCGAAACTCCTGCGTGGCGAGATCCCTTGCCACAAGGTGTTCGAGGACGACGCAATCCTCGTGATGATGGACGTGTTTCCGCAGTCGCGCGGGCACATTCTGGTGTTGCCCAAGGCGCCATCGCGGAACCTGCTCGACGCCGAGCCGGCGGTCGTCGCCAAGGCCGCCGCCCAACTCCCCAAGCTGGCGCGGGCCTTGAAGGCGGCAACCGGCGCCGACGGCATCCGGCTGACGCAGTTCAACGAAACGTCCGCCGGGCAGACCGTCTTCCACCTGCATTTCCATCTGATCCCGATTTATGAGGGCACTCCGTTGGGCAGTCACGGCAAGGGCCAGGCCGACGCCGCGGAACTGGCAGCAGTGGCGAAAGCGATCGCCGATCAGTTCGCGAACTGAGACCTTTTCGACTCCCAAATGTCATGCTATTTCTGGCAATACTGATGTATTATACATCATTATGCCGAGACAATGTCGCACTCCTGCCCCTTGAGATCCTATCCGCATGATGACTGCCGGCCAGCTCCGTGCCGCTCGAGCACTTCTGGGTATCGACCAGAAGACGCTGGCCGAATTGTCGAGCGTTTCGATGCCTACAATTCAACGTATGGAGGCGAGCGACGGGGTGGTGCGCGGCACGGTCGAGACGCTGACCAAGGTGATCGAGGCGCTGAACCGGGCGGGCGTCGAGCTGCTCGGCGAGGACCCGCGCGGCGTGGGCGGTCGCGGCGTGCGGCTTCGTCTGCCAGTGGGACCGGCGGGCTAACGGCTCGCTCGCCCGATAACGGCGCAGGACGTCGGGTGTGCAGTTGATGGACACCAAGGCCCCTGCTCCCAAAGTGACCCGCGAGCCGACACCGGCTGAGCTATTTTCGCCCAAACTGCTAACTGTGCTGCGCGAGGGTTACCGTCTCGCCGATCTGCGCGCCGACGTGATCGCCGGATTGACCGTCGCGATCGTGGCGCTGCCTTTGTCGATGGCGATCGCCATAGCTTCGGGTGTGTCGCCGGAACGTGGGCTGTTTACCGCCGCGATCGGTGGCTTCCTGATTTCCGCACTGGGTGGCAGCCGCTTCCAGATCGGCGGACCGGCGGCGGCCTTTACAGTGCTGGTCGCCAGTTGTGTTGCGCGGCATGGCCTCGAGGGTCTGTTTCTCGCCACGATGATGAGCGGCGTTCTGCTGTTCCTGATGGGCGTTCTGCGGCTTGGGAGCTACATCAAGTTCATCCCCTACCCGGTGACGGTCGGCTTCATCTCGGGCATCGCGGTGATCCTCTTTGTCGGACAGGTCAGCGACCTGTTCGGCTTGACGCTGGCGGGGCACGAGCCCGCCGAGCTGCTGCCCAAGATCGAGGCGTTGTGGGGTGCTGCCGGGACAGTCAATGCGGCGGCGGTAATGGTGAGCCTCGCGACGGTGCTGGTGATCGTCGGCCTCAAGCGTTTCCGGCCAGGGTGGCCCGGCATCCTAATCGCCGTCGTGCTCGGGGCCATGGTGGTGTTCGTGCTGAAATTGCCGACCGAAACCATCGGGACACGCTTCGGCGGCATTCCCGGCGCCCTTCCAGCGCCGGCGCTGCCGCCGATCTCGCCCGCCAAGATCGTCGAGATGCTGCCTGATGCGCTCTCCTTTGCTCTGCTTGGCGCTATCGAGTCGCTCTTGTCGGCGATGGTTGCCGACGGCATGACCGGTCGCCGCCACCGCTCCAACATGGAACTGGTCGCCCAGGGCATCGCCAACATCGCGTCAGCGCTGTTCGGCGGTGTTCCTGCCACTGGCACCATCGCGCGTACCGCGACCAATGTCCGCTCCGGGGCGCGCAGCCCGCTCGCCGGTATGTTCCACGCCGGGTTCATCCTGCTGTTCATGCTCGTGGCCGCGCCGCTTGCCAGTTACATCCCGCTGGCCGGGCTGGCCGGCGTGCTGGCGGTCGTCGCCTGGAACATGGTGGAGAAACAGGCTTTTGCCATTTTGATCCGCACATCGAGGGGCGATGCCCTCGTGCTGCTCGTAACTTTCGGGCTGACGGTATTCGTCGGCCTGACGCAGGCGATCATCGCCGGCTTCTCACTGGGCACGCTGTTGTTTCTCCACCGCATGGCGAAGACGGCCGGCGTCGAGTCGCACGTGCCGCAGGTGCCGGAGGACATTGCCGACGAGGTTGGCGGGCCGCGCTACGATCCCGCCCTTGCGACCGACCCAGACGTGGCGGTCTATCGGATCACCGGTGCCTTCTTCTTCGGCGCGGCTGCGACGGTCGGCGGCGTGCTCGACCGCATTGCCGACCGGCACAAAGCGTTCATTCTCGACTTCTCCGCCGTGCCGTTTATCGACTCCACCGCCGCCAACGCCATCGAAGGCATCGCGCACAAGGCCGGGCGGAGTGGCGTTCTACTACTGATCGCCGGGGCCTCGGCGGCGACCGTCAAGACCCTGGAAACCCACGGCGTCGTGGCGCCCGCGGCGATTTTCTCCGCCTCGCTCGACGAAGCCGTCGCATCTGCGCACGCAGCACTCGCCGCCCGCTCCTCCTGAGCCGCGGGTGCTGTTTTATGCTAACAATTTGCTAACGCGCACATTCAGGACTGGTTCACGCGAGTCTCGCTTAACTCTCCTCAATACTTGCAACCCCACAGCAACCCCACGCAAGTCACTGGAGAGATCAAAATGTTCACCAAATTCAACCTCGTAACACTCGCTGCAACGGCTGCCGTCATCCTGATGACCGGCGGCGCTTTCGCCAAGACGTTTGAAGCCGCGTACTCGGTCAACATCCACTCCCACGCCAGCAAGAAGTCCTCGGTTCTCGACAAGCTCTATGAGGGCGAGCGCGTGACCGTCAAAACCTGTGACGACAATGAATGGTGTTTCATCACCCACGCCGGGCCTGATGGCTGGGTGCCGGTGGCTGCGCTGGAGCGCGTCCGCTTCAACGATGATGGTCCGACGATCATCGTCCAGGGCGGGTTCGATTTCGGCCACCACCCGAAAAAGCCGCCGGTCATTGTCGACCCTGGTCCGCACAAGCCCCCGTTCGGCCAGGTTACCAATGTCGGCAATCTACCGGTCAGCGTGTTCGACCCCGTCACCGGTGGCGGCAACGGTGGCGGCGTCGTTCCGCCGCATAGTCCCGGCAATGGCGGCACGGTGATCTGCCACATCAACAAGCCCTGTCTGCACCCGCTCTGATCGCCGCGCGCTGAGCGCACCTGATAAGAAAGGCCGGGATCGCTCCCGGCCTTTTGGCATTTTCTGCGCTGAGCGCGTTCAGCTTTTCTCTTCGGCCTTGGGCTTCCTGACCGCTTTGGGGCCGGGGATTGCCTTGGGGCGCGCCGGCCGCGGCGGCGCCGCGATCAGCTCGAGCTTGGCGTCGGGTCCAATCCCCACCACCGCCACCGTGACGGTCCCGCCATTCACCAGTTCGCCAAACAGCACCTGGTCAGCCAGCGGCTTCTTGACGTGCTCCTGGATCACCCGGCTCAGCGGACGGGCGCCCATGCGTTCGTCGTAACCGCGGGAGGCGAGCCATTCGGCCGCTTCCGGCGTCAGATTGATCGTGACGCCACGCTCTGCCAATTGGCCTTCGAGTTGCAGCACGAATTTCTCGACGACCTGACGAACCACCGCTGGCGGCAGCGGGCCGAACGAGATGATGGCGTCGAGGCGGTTGCGGAACTCCGGCGAGAACATGCGATTGATCGCTTCCTCGTCGTCACCCTGCTCGCGCTTGCGGCCAAAGCCGATTGGCGATTTCTGCAATTCCATCGCGCCGACGTTGGAGGTCATGATAAGGATGACATTCCGGAAGTCGACGGACTTGCCATTGTGGTCGGTCAGCTTGCCGTGATCCATGACCTGCAACAGGATGTTGAACAGATCCGGATGGGCTTTCTCGATCTCGTCCAGCAACACAACGCAATGCGGATGCTGATCGACACCATCGGTCAGCAGACCGCCCTGGTCGAAGCCGACATAGCCCGGCGGGGCGCCGATCAACCGCGAAACGGTGTGGCGCTCCATGTATTCGGACATGTCGAAGCGCAGCAGCTCGACGCCGAGCGTGTCGGCAAGCTGCTTGGCGACTTCAGTCTTGCCGACACCGGTCGGGCCGGTGAATAGATAAGAGCCAATTGGCTTTTCCGGTTCACGCAGGCCGGCGCGGGCCAGCTTGATCGCTGAGGATAAGGCCGCAATCGCCTGATCCTGACCATAGACCACGCGCTTCAGATCGACCTCGAGGCTTTGCAGCATCTCCGTATCGGATTTTGAGACCGATTTGGGCGGGATGCGGGCCATCGTGGCGACGGTCGCCTCGATATCCTCGACATCGATGATGGTCTTACGGTTCTCGGCTAGCAGCAACATCTGGCTGGCGCCGGTCTCGTCGATCACGTCGATCGCCTTGTCGGGCAGCTTGCGGTCGTTGATGTAGCGGGCGCTCAGCTCAACGGCCGCCTTCAGCGCCTCATCGGTGTATTTGAGCTTGTGGTATTCCTCGAAATACGGCCGCAAGCCCTTCACGATCTCGATTGCATCGGGGATCGTCGGCTCGGCCACATCGATCTTCTGGAAGCGGCGGACCAGCGCCCGATCCTTTTCGAAGAACTGACGGTATTCCTTGTAGGTCGTCGAGCCGATGCAACGCATGTTGCCCGAAGCCAGAGCGGGCTTCAGCAGGTTCGACGCATCAAGCGCGCCGCCCGAGGTGGCGCCGGCGCCGATCACCGTGTGGATTTCGTCGATGAAAAGGATGGCGTCGGGATGCTTCTCCAGTTCCTTCATGACAGCCTTGAGCCGCTCTTCGAAATCGCCGCGGTACCGGGTGCCGGCCAGCAACGAGCCCATGTCGAGTGAGTAGATGGTCGCGCCCCTGAGCACCTCAGGGACGTCGCCTTCGGTGATCTTGCGGGCCAGACCTTCCGCGATAGCGGTTTTCCCAACGCCGGCGTCGCCGACATAGATCGGGTTGTTCTTGGAACGGCGGCAGAGCACCTGAATGGTCCGGCGCAGCTCCGCATCGCGGCCGATCAGGGGATCGATCTTGCCCGCCTTGGCCTTGGCATTGAGGTCGACACAGAAATCTGCCAAGGCCGAACTCTGTCCGTTGCCCTGACGGGGGCCCTCTTCGCCGTGACTGCCGGACGCGCTCGGTCCGTCCTCGGCGCCGCGCACGCTGCGCTGCTCGCCGGCGCCGGATTTGGTGATGCCGTGCGAGATGAAATTGACCGCATCGAGCCGGGTCATGTCCTGCTGCTCAAGGAAATAGGCAGCGTGGCTCTCGCGCTCGGCAAAGATCGCGACCAGCACATTGGCGCCGGTCACTTCTTCTTTGCCCGACGATTGAACATGGATCACGGCGCGCTGGATGACGCGCTGGAAGGCCGCGGTCGGACGGGCGTCCTGACCGTTGGGCACGACGAGGCTGTCGAGTTCCTCGTTGATGAAGTCCTCGAGATCGCCCTTCAGCGCCTCGATATCGACGTCGCACCCGGTGAGCACGGCGATGGTGTCGCGGTCATCGGTCAGGGCCAGCAGGAGGTGCTCGAGCGTCGCGAATTCATGGGCGCGCTCGCGGGCGAGGTTCATCGCCTGATGCAGGGCCTTTTCCAGTCCGCGGGAGAAAGAAGGCATATGATGTTCCTATTGCTTTTCCATCACGCATTGCAGCGGGTGCTGGTTCTTGCGGGCCGTATCCATGACGCGGGTGACTTTGGTTTCGGCCACTTCGTACGGATAGACGCCACACTCCCCGACACCCTTGGTGTGGACGTGCAGCATAATGTGCATGGCGTCTTCACGGGTCTTGTTGAAGATGTCCTGCAGGACGAGAACGACGAACTCCATCGGAGTGTAGTCGTCATTGAGGAGCAGCACCCGATAGAGGTTGGGTTTCTGCGTTTTCGGCTTGGTGCGAGTGATCGTGCCGGTGTCGAACTTCGATCCGCCATCACCGCCCTTGTCCTCACGTGCCGCTTTTGGCGGCTGGCCAGGTCCGTTTCCGGACCGGGTCGTCTGATCGGAGATAGGGGATGATGGATCTAAACGGCGCAGCATGGTGAAGCCATTATGTAGGTAAAACTCGCCCGGTGTTAAGGGGGCCGTTGGGCAGGTCGTTGCATCTGCAGAATCCGGCGCTTTTCCGGCCTTTCCCGATACTTTCAATTGCCGTGGCATTTTACCGAATGGTAACGGGGCGCCCCTATTCTGACACGACTGAAGGCGATGGCGCGCGACCTGGGGGAAGCCGCGGCAGACGCTGACGTACTTACCCAGGGCCAGAAGGCTCGGTTTTTGTTTGGAGTACCGGGGTTTTGGCTTCCCAAAGCATCTATTGGTTCAAGCGCCGCGCCGTGTGGCGCATTTCGACGGCGATTTTCTTCAGCTTCCTCGTTCTCGCCCCGGCGGTCGCAGAGGCCAAGGTGCCGCGCGCCTATGCCGGAATCGTGGTCGATGCGAAATCAGGCAAGGTGCTCTACGAGAGCGATGCCGACGCGACGCGCTATCCGGCATCCGTCACCAAGGTGATGACGCTCTATATCCTGTTCCAGGAATTGGCCGCTGGTAAGATCAAGCTCGGCGACACGATGCCGGTCAGCAAATGGGCCGCTTCCGCCTCCCCGACCAAGCTCGGGTTGAGGGCCGGCTCGTCGATCACGGTCGACAATGCGATCAAATCGATCGTCACGATTTCTGCCAACGACATGGCGCGGGTCATCGCCGAGTACATCGGTGGTTCAGAGTCGGGCTTTGCCAAGCGCATGACGCTCACCGCCAAAGCGCTCGGTATGCGTCACACGTTGTATGTGAACGCCTCGGGCCTGCCCGACGGCCGGCAGGTTACGACGGTGCGTGACCAGGCGGTGCTGGGTGCCGCCGTCTACGAGCACTTCCCGCAATATTATGGGTATTTTCAGACAGCGAGCTTCAAGTACGGCAAGCGCACCTATCGCGGCCACGACAACCTTCTCGGGCACAATGGCGTGGACGGTCTGAAGACCGGCTACACCGGCGCGGCGGGTTACAATCTACTGACGGCGGCTCGCAAGGATGGCAGGCACATCGTCGTCGTCGGCTTCGGCTTTGCCTCGGGCGGCAAGCGTGACGCCAAGGTCCGCGATCTCGTCGATACCTATTTGCCCAAGGCTCGGTCCGGCAATTATCTCGACGTTGCGATGATCCCGATGCCGGGCCGTAAAGGGTCCCCGGTTCCGGCGCCCGCCGACGATGGAGTTCGCGTGGCCTCGGCCGATGTGGCCATCCCGCTTCCTTTGCCGGCACCAGCCTTCCGGATGGTCGATGGCGAAGACGCCCCGGCCAACCCGCAAAGTGGCATCGGCGATGTCGATACCGATCTCGCCGTGGCCAGCATCGCGCCGGCTCCGCTCGAGCGCCCGATTGATCTGGGCATGCCGCCGGCGATCCAGGCGGTGGACAAAGCGACTGGCACCACCACCGGCAAGCGCAAGCGGCTCGACCAGGTGGTCGGCGCTTTCACCGACAATTACTCGCTGGGCGCTGCGCCGGCGCCGCTCGGCGCGACCCGCGCATCCGCACCGCTGATCCCGCCGGTCGGCATTGGCGACAAAGGCCAGCCAGTCGACCTCATGACATCGGGCAGCATTTCGACAGAGGCCTCGATCTCGCCGGTGACTGATGCTTGGCCGCAATCGCTTGGCATCGAGAAGGTGGCCGAAGTGCGCCCCGAGCAGGCGATGCCGTCAAAATTGCCGCAGGGTTGGATCGTGCAGATTGGCGCCTCGCCGACCGAAGACGGCGCCAACGGCCTGATCAGCAGCGCCGCCGATAAAGTGCGCTCGCTGAGCAATCTCCAAAATTTCGTCGAGCGTTTCGAGAAGGACGGACAGACCTATTTCCGCGCCCGCTTCGGAGGCTTCTCCGGGCAGAGCGCGGCGAACGACATGTGCAAGCAGTTGAAGCAAGCAAAACTGAGCTGCCTCGCGATGCAGAGTTAGCACGACGATGTAGCCGAACCGGGAAGCGAGTTTGTGGCCTGTGTATGGAGTAGCCCAAATGAGCGATATTTCTAGCCTGAGCGAACTGGCCCGCTTCGTCGGCCAGTCACGTCTGGCCAGCGCGGATGCCGCGGCCAACCGGCGTGCCGTCAACGACATCGTCGACCACATGAGCCGTCGTCCGGCGCGGCAGCGCGTCTCGGATCTGCTTGCGGTGGTGCTGACGCTGTCGGCGCGGACGCGCCGGATGATCATGCCGACGGTCGAGATCGGCCTTGACGTGTTCGCTCCGGGCGGCCAACGCGCCGTACGGATCGTGCTTCCCGACTAGCGCTTGGATCAGGCGGTGCGGCGGGCCGCCGGGGACATCTGGCTGGGGAACCGCCCGGTGAGCGTGGCGGGTTCCGCCAGGACAACGCGATTGCGTCCGCGCGCCTTGGCCTCGTAGACCGCGGCGTCCGCTGCGGCGAGCAGCACGTCGACTTCGAAAACGAGCTGGGTCGCGGCGATGCCGATGCTCACGGTCCCCGTCGCTAGACCGCCGGGGGTCTCGATGAAGCAGGCCTCAAACGCCGTCCTGATGCGCTCAGCGACGACGAGAGCTTCGGACGCAGAGGTCTCGGGAAGCGCAAAGCAGAACTCCTCGCCGCCCATCCGGAACAATTGATCCGACGGCCGGACATTGCTCTCTGAAATCTCGGCGAAGGCCTTCAGCATCCGGTCGCCAACCTCGTGACCGAAGCGATCATTGACGAGCTTGAAGTGATCGAGATCGAGCACCAGAAGTGCCGTGGCATTGCGGACGCCGGGACGTCGTCGGCCCATGCGCGATGCGAAATCGGTGAAGGCGCGGCGGTTCATCAGCCCCGTGAGCGGATCCGACATCGCGAAATTACGCTGCTCCGCCTCGCGGCGCTCCATCGTCATGGCGAGAAAGAGCACACCGGCGAAGGTCGTGTGGCCGAAGACGATCCACATGAACGCACCGAGCCAGGCTGCATCGAGCGGCAAAGCGCCGACCGGGAACGGGGTGATGCCGGACAGTGCAGCACGGAGCAGCATGATTACGGCGAAGCTGACGAAAACCAACATCGTCGGTAGGCGCGAGGCCAAGGTCTCCCGGCGATCGCGCCACAACTCCCAGGCGGCAAGGCCGGCGAGCAGCGCATTGATCAGCGAGACGACCACTATTCGGGCCACGAAACTGGAGATGAATTGTGGGATCAGGCAGAGCCCGATCCAGAACAGGCAGATGCCGAGGAGCGCGGCGAGCGCCGGCGGTCGCCGTTGAAACACGCGCGCGCCCTGCCAGAGGCAACCCAGCGCCAACATTCGTACAGCGTTGCCGAAAGCGATCGTCGTGAAGTCGGTATCCCACCCCGGCCGCATATAGACGCTCAGCGCCGCACCGCCGAAGATCAACGGGATGCCCCACCAGAGTAGCGCCGTGGTCCTGCGATCGCGCAGCCACAGGAAAAGAAACACCCCGCCCAGCAAAATGAGCAGCGAACAGCCCGCGACAAGAATCGTAAAGCTGTCGAGCTGCACGCGCGTTTGCTCCGGGACAATCGGGCGTAGACTAGCGCAACAGGTCTTTAACGAATCTGAAAGAGCCGAAGATTTCGCTCAGTTCGTCCCGGCCATGTGCTCGAATTTCGGCGGAGCGATCTCATTTTCGGAGAAAGCGGCTGCCGCTGCCCGCCGCGCTGCGGCACGTTCGCTCACCGGCAGGCGCAACGCCTCGAGCAATTGACGATATTCCTGCCTGGCGCTGAGATGGGACATCGACGGCAGTCCGCCGAGCAGTTCGTCGTCGAGCGGATCGAACACCGTCAAGCCCATTGGGAACAGCGACCGGAAGATCACGCGCTCGGCGATGCCCTCAGCCACACGGCAGCCGAGACGCACAGCGATCTTCTCGATCGCCTGCTGCACCAGTCGCATCGAGCGCGACGAGAGCATCGAGATACGGTTGCGCACCAAAATCCAGTCGATGGTGCGGCCGTCGATGGACAGACGCTCGGTGCGCGCGCGTTGCACGAGGCGCGCGTAATGGCTCATCTCGCGTGGGTCGCCGGTTACTGGGTCGACATGCGCCATGACGTCGAGATCGATCAGGCTGTCGTTGAGCGGCGTGATGAGCGTGTCGGCCAGCGAATGTGCAAGGCGCGTCAGGTGCGTATCGAAGCCTGGCGTGTCGACGATGAGGAAATCGGCGACCCCCTCCACCTCGACCACCGCCTGACGGAACAGGTCGAACTCGAGTTTCTGATTTTCCTTGATCGAATCCGACCGGGTCAACGGCAGGTGGAAGTGCGTCGTGTGCGGCAGCTTGAGGTCGCGCGCCTGCGCCCAGTTGCGGCGGTTCTTCACATAATTGGTAAAAGTCTGCTGCCGGCTATCGACGTCGATCGAGGCGACGCGGAACCCCTGGTACAGCAGATAGATCGCCAGGTGAAACGCAGTGGTGGACTTGCCCGACCCACCTTTCTCGTTCCCTACGACGATAACATGCGTGCCCGTACGCCCCATGACGGTCTCCACGCCCCCCGTAAAACCTGCGGCAAAATTGTGATTTGGTTCAAGAGGCAGTTTGGTCACAACCGCCGGGTGTCGGCGGCCGTATGACGCAATTCACTTGACCGTCCGATGGCGCACGAGTCGAAGCAAGCGCCCAGACGACGATTTGTCAGATCAACCCAAGCCGCGACAGCTCCAGCGCCAGTTCGGCAGAGCCTTCCTCCTGGAAGCCGGCGCTCGCGAGGTCAGACGGCGCGTCCTTGGGCTCGAAGTAGCGCCAGCCCTGAAATGGCTGCCGCGGACGCGGCACGACGCGCACCATGTCGCGCGCCATGATGATGTCGCAGCAGCCCAGACCCTGGTCGTCGACCGCCTCGGCGAGCCGGAGAATCGGCTGGCGGCAGCGGATAACCCCCGAGATCACCCAGAAGATCGAGCCTTGTCCCTCGATCTCGGCGCGATGCTTGGGCATTGTGCGCGTCCGGTGGACATGGACTTTCTCGCCATAGTCGGCACCCCACCAGTGGGCGCGCTCGGCGCGATAGGATTCGAGCTCTTCCAGCGTCGCAACGCCGACGCAGAGCTTGATCATGTGGATCATAGGGCGGCGGCCTTGGCTCGGATCATGTCGACTTCGCTGCGCTCGAGGACCCACGGCTCCTTGACCGCCTCGGCCAGCCACTCCTGAAACGCCGGAAGAGCGTAGATCGTCTCGACATACTCCATCGCCGTGTCCGACACCGGCAGGGCGTAGGTACGAATACGTGTGGCGACGGGCGCGTACATGGCGTCGGCCGCGGTGAACTTGCCGAACAAGAACGGCCCGCCAGACTCGCTCGTGAGATCGCCCCAGATCTGTTCGATACGGCGGAGGTCGGCGGCGATCGGATCGAAATCGACCTTACCCGGATGCAAGGCGCGCAAATTCATTGGCGCCGCACGACGGAGCGCGGTGAAGCCGCCATGCATTTCAGCCGCGACCGACCGCGCCTGCGCACGTTTCAGCCGATCGGAGGGCCAGATGCCCTTGGCCGGGTATTTGTCGTGGAGATACTCGATGATGGCGATGGTCTCGGGCACCACGGCTTCACCATCGATCAGCACCGGCACTTGCCCACTCGGCGATTTCTTACGGATGTTTTCTTTCCAGCCGTCGCCGCTGAGCAGTGCCAATTCTTCATCGAACGGGATTCCAAACTGCTTGAGCACGAGCCAGGCGCGCAGCGACCAACTCGAGTAATTGCGATTGGCGATGATCAACTTCACAGCGAAACCTCAGAACAGATGGAACCAGAGTCCAGCAAACGACAGGAACGAGTAGAAGCCGACGACGTCGGTGACGGTGGTGACAAAGGCCGAAGACGCGATGGCCGGATCGACCTTCAACCGGTTGAGCCCGAGCGGGATCAGCACGCCACCGAGAGCCGCTGCGACGAGGTTTACCACGAGCGCCATGCCGATCACGATGCCGAGGCCCCAGTTCTGGAACCAGAATGCTGCCAGCGTGCCCATGATGATGGCAAACACCCAGCCATTGGCGATGCCGACGAGGATTTCACGCATGACCAAGCGGCTGACCTTGTAGCGGTCGAGTTCCTGGGTCGCCAACGCGCGCACCGTCACGGTCATCGTCTGTGTGCCGGCATTGCCGCCCATCGAAGCAACGATGGGCATCAGCACGGCCAGCGCCACCATTTTAGAAATCGTTATGTCGAAAAGCCCAATCACCGACGAGGCGAGGATGGCCGTCACCAGATTGACGCACAGCCAGGTCAGGCGGCTACGCAGTGTCGTCCAGACATTGTCGGAAATGTCTTCGTCGCCGACGCCCGCGAGGCGCTGAATGTCTTCGGTCGCCTCTTCGTGGATAACGTCGACGATGTCGTCGATGGTGAGCACGCCAACGAGGCGCATAGTCTCATCGACGACTGCAACTTCGACGAGATCGTAGCGCTCGAAGGTTCGTGCGGCACGCTCCTGGTCCTCGTTGGCGTCGATCTCGATGACGTTGGTCAGCATCATGTCGCCGATGCGGGTCTCGCGCTTGGATCGCAGAAACTTGTCGAGCGCCACGATGCCCTGCAGATTGTAGCCGGGGTCGACCACGTAGATCTGGTAGAAATCGTCGGGCAGGTCGCCCTCGCGGCGCAGATAGTCAATCGTCTGACCTACCGACCAGAAGGGCGGGATGGCGATGAAATCGGTCTGCATCAAGCGGCCGGCCGAGTCCTCGGGGAAGTCTAGGCTGCGCTTCAGGCTCAGCCGTTCGAAGGCCGGCATCTGCGCAAGGATGTCCTCGCGCGCCGGAACGTCGATATCTTCGAGGATGTAGACGGCGTCATCATTGTCGAGCTCGGCAACGCCGCGCGCGACGTCCGCGGTTGGCAGCGCCTCAAGCAGATCGGACCGGATGGAATCGTCGACCTCGGTCAGCGCCGAAAAGTCGAATTTGTCGCCAAGAAGAGTCACGAGCTTTATGCGCTCGTCGCGGTCAATTGCTTCGAGCAGGTCGCCCATGTCCGAGGCGTGCAGCGGCGCCGTCAGATCGGCCACGGCAGTCGCATCGCCAGCGTCCAGTCGGGATCGCAGGCGCTCGACCCAAGCCGGGTTCAGGTGCTCGTCCGCCGCGCGCAGAGTATCCTCGTCGGCAGGCGGGTGTTCAGCGATGTCGATATCCTGACTCATCTCAGGCGGTGTAGCCAATCGGGCCTGGATGCGCCAGACTCGTGGGCGGAGGCAGATCATGGTGAAAGCCGATGGCAAGATCGTTGCGACCCGGCGGATCGAGAAACTGGCTGATCGGCTCGGGCTCGCCGAAGTCGAGGTGTCGACCCACTACGGCGATCCATCGCTGAAGGTGCGGGGGAAAGCTTTCGCCACCGTCAAGCAAGCCGGCGTCCTCGTGCTCCATTGCCCACTCGACATGAAGGACTTGCTGATGGAGATGGCGCCCGAAATCTACTACCAGACCGACCATTTCAAAGGATGGCCGGGGCTGCTGATCCGGCTGGGTGTGATCACCGACGACGAGTTGAGTCTGCGGCTAGAGGACGCCTGGCGCTTCAAGGCCCCGAAATCGCTGGCGGCGAAGCGACCGACGGCGGCTCGCTAGATCGACCGGGCAATGTGATCGCCGACCCGGAGGCCGAGCGCCATGATGGTCAGCGCCGGATTATAGCCGCCATTGGTAACGTGCAGCGAGCCGTCGGCGACGAACAAATTGTCGTGTCCCCAGACGCGCCCGAATTTGTCGGTTACGCCGGTTTCGGCGGTGGCGCTCATGCGGGCCGTGCCGGCTTGATGCTGGTGGCCGGAGAGATTGAGCTGCGGTTCGCGGCCCCATATCTGCTTGGCCCCCGCGGCCCTGAGCCACTCCTCGGCCTTCGCCTTCATGAAGCGTGCCGTGCGCACGGTCTCCATGTGCGTCGTGCCTGACATCCGCGCCACGGCGCGGCCGCGGCTGTCCCGAACATAGCGGTCGAGTTCGACCCGCGCCTGCGGTGTCGGGATCTCCTGAACGGGTCCCCTCACCTGCGTGATGTGATGAAAGTTGCGCCGCATCCAATGTTTGGCGCCGGCGCCCCAGCGCGGCACGCCTTCTGGCCACATCGCCTGCCAGAACATCATTGGGGTAAAGACGAAGTCGTCGGCCAGCATGGCGCCGCCGATGATGCCCGGATTGCCGTGGTTGAAATCGGTCGTGGCGATCGACGGCCCGGGACCGTGCCCCATGTCGACCTCTTCGTCGAATAGCCCCAGCGCCCCGGGGTAGTAATGGCCCTGCATGTGACGGCCGACGTGGTCCGACTTGTTGCCGAGGCCCGCCGGCTCTCGGGAAGTCGCCGAGGCCAACAGCAGTCGGGCGGTCTCGACCGCTGCCGCGGCGACCACCACGGCCGACCCGCGCAGCGTCTCGCGCCGCCCATCGTCGTGGATGACCTCAACGCCGACGACCTTGCCGGCGTCGTTGGTGGCGATCCGCTCCGCGACGACGCCGGTGATCAGCGTGCAGTTTCCGGTCACCAGCGCTCGCTTCAGCACCGTGTTCTGGGTGCCGTTCTTGGCGACCACGGGACACGGAAACCCGATGCAGGTGCCGCACTGGATGCAGGCCGCGCGGCCGTCGCGCGGCCTGCTGTTGAGCAGCAGCGGCACGGCGAACGTCTTCAGGCCGAGTTGGTCGGCGCCACGCCGGAGCACTTGGGTCGAGCCCGACGGGGGCAAAGGCGGCATCGGGAACTCGCGCTGGCGCGACCCGCCGTTCGGGTCGCCGCCAGTGGCGCCCGACACGCCGATCTCCCATTCAGCCCGATCGTACCAGGGCTCGAGATCTTCGTAAGAGACCGGCCAGTCGGCCAGTGACGATCCCTCGGGCACGCCGTAGGTCGAGGCCATGCGGAAATCGAGCGGATGGAAACGCCACGCCTGCATGCCATAGACCAGCGTGCCGCCGCCGACTGCCGAGGCCAGCGGCTGATAGACGTGGGTGTGGGGCGGCACCAGATGCTCGGCGCCCGACGGATCGACGTAAACGCGGGGATTGCCCTCGATCTCGGGGCCGGTGTTGTGGCCGTACTGGAACAGCCGATGGTTGCGCAGGTGGTCGCGATGGCCGGAATTGGCGTAGTCGCGAAACCGGCCTCGCTCGAGGACGAGGACTTTCTTGCCGACCGCCGCGAGCACACCGGCGGCGCTCCCACCGCCGCCGCCCGAGCCGACGATGATCACGTCCCAGTCGGTCACACCGGAAGGGCCATATATCCCCGGCGCGGGGTCAGGTTGTTTGGGCGGCCCATCGGGACCATCCGGCAGGCGCGGATCGTAACCGAGCATGCGCCACGACGCCGCGTCGCGATTGCCGCCATTACCGGGGTCGGCATAAATGCCCTCAGCGGTCAGTTCGACCAGCTTGAGGAACCACAACTCCGTCTCGACAGCGCGAAGCAGCGCATCCTGTTGCGCCGCATCCGCCTCGAGGACGCCCTGCCGACCGAGTTCGCCGAGCCCGAACCGGATTAAGTCCCGGACCGGAGCCGCGTCACCATCTAGCATTTGCAGAATGTAGTCGTGGGCCCCAAAGCCAGTCGCCGACGGGAAGTCATCGCCCGGCAGCAACCGGTCGATTGCCGCGCTCAGGATCGCCTGTTCGTGTTGTGAGGGCATCTCGTCCCCGCTGCAGGGGAGCCGAGATGGCTCACACTGATCCCACAAGCACCTCTAATGACCATTTTATCGCAGTTCGACACATTTTTACCCCCCCCTCGCGACGGAGTCGTCTGGGGGTCTGGCCTACGGCACCTTGTGGCCGCCCGCGCTGAACAGGCGGTACCACTCTTCGCGCGTCAGCGAGATATCGGATCCTGCAGCGCTCTCACGAACGCGGTCCGGCTTGGTGGTTCCCAGTACGATCTGGATGTTGGCCGGATGGCGCGCGATCCAGGCGATGGCGATCCCCGTGGGCGTCACGGCGTACTTGGATGCAAGCTCTTCAAGGACGTCATTGAGCTCCGGAAAAGCGGCGCGGTCGCCGAGAAAGACGCCGTCGAAGAAGCCCTTCTGGAAGGGCGACCACGCCTGAAGGGTCATGCCCTTGAGGCGTGAGTATTCGAGCAAGCCGACATCGCGGGAGATCGATTGGTCAAGGCCTCCCATGTTGACGGCGATCCCCTGCGCCACAAGGTTGGCGTGGGTGATACTGAACTGCACCTGATTGAACAGGAGCGGTTGCTTGACGGCAGATTTGAGGAGTTCGATCTGGCCGGGCGTCTGGTTCGATACGCCGAAATTGCGCACCTTGCCGGCGGCATGGAGGGTATCGAACGCCCGCGCCACTTCCTCCGGTTCCACCAGAGTGTCGGGCCTATGAAGCAGGAGCACATCGAGATATTCCGTTTGCAAGGCGGCAAGCGAGCCGTCCACGGCCTCGAGGATGTGCTCGGTCGAGAAGTCGAAATAGCCTTTGCGAATTCCCGCTTTGCTCTGGATCAGGACGCCGGCACGATCAGAAGCTGAAAGCTTTACGGCTTCGCCGAAGCGGGCTTCGCAATGATGCGTCTCGCCACCGTAGACGTCGGCATGGTCGACCATGTTGATGCCGCTGTCGACCGCTGCGTCGAAGAGAGTGCGGATTTCCGCATCGCTCATCTTGCCGATACGCATCAGGCCGAGGACAACGCTGGAGATCGTGAGATCGCTGTGTGGAGCTTTGAAAGTCTTCATTGGATATCCATGTTGATCAAGAGGTGTGCTGGTCGCGTGGCATCAATTTCGGGGGCCTGTGTAGGGATGTTCGTCGGGCGTGCCGTTGATGCGCAGACTGCGCAGATCGTGTGCCACAATGGCATCGATCTCGGCATCGTTCAGGTCGTGGTCGCCTCGAGCCGCGAACAGCATGCGGCCGGCGAGTCGATCGAAGCGGCCTGAGCCGATCTCGACGGTGAGCCGTCCAGCCATTGAGGATGGGACATCGATGCCGCGGGCGAAAAGTTGGTCGATATCTCCGAGGTATTTCTTCCCGGCTGGATCGGTCATCTGGAATTCGGTCATGGCCGTTCGCACGAGACCCGGATCCATGGCGAACATCTTGACGCCGCTTTCCTTGAGGGTATCGGAGACGCTTTCAGTGAAGCGGAGCACGCCCGCCTTGCTCGTTCCATAGCCCGAGCCGTGGGGGAAGGATGTGCCGGTGCCACCACCGGTCAAATTGATGATGCGGCCAGCGCCCCGCTCCAGCATCAATGGGAGGACGAGACGGCAGCAATTGAAGGTGCCCCTGACGTTGAGTTCGATGTCACGCCACCAGACGTCCGGATCGACCTCCCAAATCGGGCCGATGGCATAGAAGGATGCGGCATTATTCGTAAGAAGATCCACCGGCCCGAGATCGCGCTCGATCGCCGCGAAGACGGATCGCAGGGCCTCGGCGTCGAGGATGTCAACGCGGTAGGCCCGCGCCTCGCCGCCCTCGTCGTTGATTTCGGCTGCTACCGTTTCAACATCCTGACCTCGCCCCAGAAGAGCGACACGGCCGCCACTGCGCGCCTGTTCTGCGGCAATGCCGCGACCTATGCCACGACCGGCACCGGTTACGATGCAGACTTTTCCATCGAGCTTCAGGATCAATCCTCCGGTGCGCCATCATGGCGGTTTGCGCCAGCGGGCGCTGCAGGGTGGGCGTTGTCAAAATCGGCAATGGTAACCCGAGAGCCGTCGAAATGCGGAGTCAGTTCGACGCGGTTCATGCCGTAAAGCACGGAGACGGTCCGCGCGCCACTCCCCTTGAGCATCGCCTCCACCAGAGCGCCATCTGCCCAGACGAGATCGACCTCAATCCCGCCGCGTGCTCGGATACCCGTAACACGACCTGCGGGCCAGGCCGCAGGAAGTGACGGCAGGAGGTGGATCTCGCCATTTTGGGACTGGACGAACATCTCGATAATGCCCGCGGCGCCGCCGAAGTTCCCATCGATCTGGAACGGCGGATGGGCGTCGAACAAGTTCGGATAGGTGCGATCCGGCGACAGCAGGCGCTGGACGACGGCATGGGCCCGGTCGCCGTCGCGCAAGCGCGCCCATAAATTGATGCGCCAACCGATGCCCCAGCCGGTTGCGTCGTCGCCTCGGGTCTCGAGCGACCGGCGCGCTGCGGCCGCCAGTTCGGGTGTGCCCTCGAGCGTGATCTGCGCGCTCGGATAGACCGCATACAGATGGGACACATGCCGATGATGAATTTCGGGCACGTCCATGTCCCAGTCCGCAAGCCATTCCTGAAGCTGTCCGGCTTTGCCGATCCGGTCCACCGGCAGCTGGCTTTTCAACTTGGCCAACTGTGTGCGCAGGTCGGGATCCAGCCCGAGCTTGTCACCTGCCTCGATCGTCGCGTCGAAGAGGTCTCGGATGATCTGGCTGTCCATCGCGGGTCCGTAGCAAAGAGCCGCGCCCAGCGGATGGACATTCTCGGGCGACAGCGAAGGTGCGGTCACCAGCAAATCGGTGTCCGGCAAGGGCACAAGTACATGTGCGATGAACTCGGCCGCGCCCTTCAATGCAGGGTACAAATCTGCGATCAAGCCGTCGTCCCCGAAGCGGATATGATCCCACAGTTGGACGCAGAGCCACGCCCCACCCGTGGGCCACAGACCCCATTTTGCCCCATCGATGGGCGCCGTCGCGCGCCAGATATCGGTGTTGTGGTGAAGCACCCAGCCAGGGGCACCATAGTGGACGCGCGCGGTCTCCCGCCCGGTGAGCGCAACCTCTTGAACCAGGCGAAGCAGCGGCTCGATACATTCGGCGAGATTGGCTGGGTCGGCCAGCCAATAGTTCATCTGGAGGTTGATGTTGGTGGTGTACTTGCTGTCCCACGGAGGGGTTAGATTGTCATTCCATATGCCCTGGAGGTTCGCCGGCTGGGTCCCGGGTCGCGACGACGCGAGAAGGAGATAGCGGCCGTACTGCACGAAGAGGGCGGCAAGGGCCGGGTCCGCGACGTGCGGATTGGCAGCGATGCGTTGGTCCGTCGGCAACCGGGCCGCTGACGTCTCGCCGAGATCGATCGAAAGCCGGGAGAACAGCGCGTGATGGTTGGCGATATGATTCTCGCGAAGCTGCCGCCAGCCCAGAGCGGTGGCGGCGTCCAGCCGGGTGGTCAATTTCGCGACGGGGTCGCCGCTCACATCATCGAAGCGCACATAGCTGGTGGCAGCGTCGATCAGAATTGTGACCTCACTGGCGCCGCTGACATCCACCGACTGCGGACCGGTTTCCAGATGGCCGTCGGTGGAGACACGTCCTTCCACTGCAAAGGTCAGTGCGCCGTCTATGCCATAGGCCGCAGAATTGTGCCCTTCGAAGCGAAGGGTGCCGATTGCCGGGGACCGGACAGCGCCTTTCTGGAGCGACGTCAGCGTCACGCGGAGTGACAGCGTGCCGGGCCGGGCTGCCATGATACGGAGCGCAATGACGCCGTCCTCCGCGGTGGCGAATATCTCGCGATGGATGCCGAGCGTATCCGCCGTGAAGCTAGTGGTTGCAATCGCCGTCCCTAGATCGAGCTCGCGCCGGTAATCCGCGACCTCTCCGATGCCGGTCATTTCGATCCAGAGATCGGCGGCAGGCTGGAACGGCATCTGCTTGATAGGCTTGCCCATGAGCCACCGATTGGCGGCCGCTTCAGCTTCGGTATAGCGCTCGGCGAACAGCAGATTTCGAACGTCGTCGAGATGCGCGAGGGCTTCGGGGTTGACGGGGTTGTAAGGGCCGCCAGACCACAGCGTGTCTTCGTTCAATTGAAGGCGTTCGCGCGTCGCGCCGCCGAAGACCATCGCTCCAAGCCGCCCATTGCCGATGGACAGTGCCTCCGTCCACGCCTGAGCCGGTGTGTCATACCACAGCTTCAGGTCGGTCATCGGCGTCCGTGGCGCGCCACGTCCTGCGGTGTGATCAGGCGGCGGGTCGACCCACGAAGGACGATGTCGCAGTCGAGTGTTGTCGTATGCGCCGTGTGCGCTTCGCCTCGGTGCGAGAGGCGCAGTGAGACGATGTTGGCAATCGTCTCAGCGATCTTGGCGACCGGCTGGGCCACGGCGGTGATCCCGGCCTCGTGCAATCGAAACAGCGGCACATCATCGAAGCTGACGAGGGAGATGTCTCCGGGGATTTTCAGCCCGTGCTCCTTGATCATCCGCATGGCGCCTACAGTCATGTTGTAGTTGCAGCAGAAAAGCGCGGTGGGCGGGTTGGGCAACGTCATCAGGCGAAGCATGCCGGAGAACGCTTCATCTTCATTCCAATGCGTATCCAGCACGTAGTCTGGATCGACCTCGACTCCGCGACTGGTCATTGCCTGCCGATAGCCCTCATAGCGCTCGCGGCCGGTCCAGTTTCCCGTGTGACCGGTGAGCACCGCGATGCGCGTGTGACCGATGTCGAGCAGATGGCTCACGGCCCGGTAACTCGCTGCGCGGTTTTCAACAAGCACGCGGTCGACGTTCGGGCCAGGGACGTCATTGTCGTAAAAGATGACCGGCGTCCCATGCCGGGCGAAGTCTCGGATGCTGTCGACGGCGTCGGCGCGTCCATCCATGATCAGACAGTCGACCCGGTGCGAGTCGAAAAAACTCAGCAAGTCGACAACCGCGGCGGTGTCGTCGTTGTGGCAGTAGGTGAGGAGCGCCCTCCCCTGCTTTCGCAGCAACTGGCTGAGTTGCTCGAGGACCGGAGCGTGAAACTCGGTGAGCCGCGGCACAAGGAAGCCCACCGTGTTGGTCAGCTCCGACTTCATCGCCGCGGCCAGGGCATTTCGGCGATAGTCGAGCTCTCTTATCGCCTCCTCGATCTGGTCGCGATTGCCCGTGCGAATGGGGTGCCCGTTGAGGTAGCGCGAGACGGTGCCGATGGCGACGCCTGCCCGTTCGGCGACTTCGACGATGGTCGCCTGCCGCTTGCCCCTGCCGTCGTCGCTCTCGTTCAAGCTGACCCCTCGAAGACCACGGCTGCATGTATCCGCAGCGCCGGAAGCTGCACCTCTACCCGATTTCCGGCGATGGCGAAGGACAGATTTTCATCGGTCAGCGCGTCGTAGACACGGGATGGAGGCTTAGGCAAGCGGACACTTGCCGTGACGGGGCCAAGGCTCGGGATATCCTCGATCATCTCCATCACCCGATGGCCAGTCTCGCCCGCCGGCACCGCTTTGCCGCGCACCTGCGGCGCGCCGTAGAGGAGATGAAGGATGTGCCGGTTGCGGTCCTGCTGCAGGACCAGCGTGGCACGCCCGGAGGACGGCAGGCTGGTCACCAGCGCCGGATCGGGCAGGAAACGGTTGAGCAGGCCGCGCAGGACATAGCGGTAAAGCGGCTGACCCATGGCGTGATAGATGCGGAAAATCGGATAGGCGATGTACCCCACCGACTCCGTTGCGGTCACGGCCGCACCCAGCGCCTCGGCTTGCGGATTGTCCGGCGCGTGCTGATGCGAACTGAAGTGCCGGAACGTCCGGTTGAAGTAGGAGGGCACGATCTCCGCCAGCACTTCGGCACCGGTCGCAGTGATGGTCTGGCCAACGCCATAGACGACGAAGGGCGTCTGCGTGAGCTGCGCATCGAGGCCCGGTACCGCGCGCATGTAGGACGGATCGAACGCAACAGGATCTCCGGCGCGGGAGATGCCGGCCTCGATGGCGAAGCTACCATCGGCGTTCATTGCCGAGGTGCCGGACATGATAATCTTGCCGCCATTGCTGGTGTAGGCGGTGAGCCGCGCTGCGAGCCCCTTGTCGACCGGTATCTCGTCCGGAAGGATTATCAGGCGATAATTTTCAAACGTCGCACTCGGGTCGATGACGTCGAATGGCTGCTTCAATTCCTGCAGCATCTGCGCCGCACCATCGTCGCTGGTGTTGTTGCGGGCGCCGATCGGACGAAAATATTCAGCGCTGAGGATGGCGACATCCGAGACCTGCTTGGCCCGCTCGAGATAGGGCTCCAGCTTTTCGATCCGTGCGTAAGCCGGTGCGATCGATGCATAGGTATCGGGATTGATCCGTCCGTCCGGGTGGAGCTGATCGCCCACCAAGCACTTGCTGCCGAGCGCCACCATCTGGGCAGCCTCGAATTCCAGCGCGTCGGGATGCTTGAAGCCGCCGAACTCGCCCCAGCTGGTGTGGAACTTGCCGGTGTGGGCAACGAAATCGAGGCCCAGTGTCGCCGCATAGCGCGCGCCCGAGGGGAAATGGTCGTAGCCCCAGCCGCCCGTCGGCAGGCTCTCGAGCTCGAGGTGCGTGTAATTCTTGAAGCGCTCCGGACCCTGCTTGTGGATGTGCCCGCAATTGTAGAAAATCCGCACGCCCGGAAACTCGTCCCGAAGTTCGGCGCTCAGCTCTGTCCGGAACCGTTCATTGACCCACTCATCGTTCTTCAAACGGTCGGTCGAATTTTCGGGATCGAGGCCGTGCTCCTCCATCGACTTGAGGCACTCAGCGCAAACGCAATCGGGCGTCAGGATGATGTCGAAGAAGAGGCCCGGGGTCTCGTATTTTCGCAACACTTCGCGGGACTGCTCCAGCAGTTCGTCGCGATAGGCTTTGTGATTGAGGCAGAGCGTGTGCCACGCCGGGCTCAGCTGGCGGGCGGACGAAATATCCCCGGCAATCGAGTGCTGGTATTTGTTAGTCGCCGACATCGCCCGCCATTCGGGATGAAGCCGAGCGTTGCGCTCGTCCCACTGCACCGAAATGTAGATCGGCGCTTCAATGTCGGCAGCGTTGAGTGCCGACATCATGTCGCCCAACAAGTCCGGGCGCGCCAAGTTCGGGTGCGGCGCGCCGACCTTGGTCGGGTAGTACGACCAGCCGTGATGGCATTTTGCGAACACCGTGATCGAATCGACACTGGCGGCCTTGAGGGTCGACACGAATTCGTCGGCGTCGAACGCCGCCCCGACGTCGGGAATGTGCTCGGAGGTGTGGAAGTCGAGATGGATCTGACGATAGCGCAGGGGTTTGTTCGATATGGGCATGGCTATTCCTTGGAGCCGGAGGTAGCGAGAGCGCCGCCGGCAAACTGACGTTGGAAGATGAGGAAGATGACGAGCGGCACGCTCGTGGTGACGATTGCGGCGACGGCCCGCAGGTCCCAGTTCGGATCGTACATGCCCGAGATTTGCGCGAACACGACCGGCAACGGCAGTTGCGTGCGCAGGAACAGCAGCGGGATCAGCAGCGA
This sequence comes from Devosia sp., assembly GCA_039934955.1. Classification (GTDB taxonomy): domain Bacteria; phylum Pseudomonadota; class Alphaproteobacteria; order Rhizobiales; family Devosiaceae; genus Devosia_A. The sequence continues at coordinate 29,101 of JBDTLB010000028.1, read as the reverse complement.
ATTCCAGCAGAACAGGAACTGCAGGATACCGACGGCGAAGATCGGCGACAGGCTGTTAGGAAGGACGACATAGAAGAAGCCGGAGATCGGACCGCAGCCGTCGATCCGGCTGGCCTCGACGAGTTCCTTTGGAAAATCCTCGAGGAAGTTTTTCACCAGGAAGATCGACCAGGCGAAACTGAGCCCGATATAGGGGATCAGCACCGACAGGATGTTATTGATGAGCCCCATGTCGCGCCACAGCGTGAACAGCGGGATCACCACCACCTGTGCCGGCAGCACGAACGCATTGATGATGATGATCAGCAGCGTCCGGCGGAACGGAAAGTTGAGAAACTGGAACGCGTAAGCGGCGGCGGGGGTCAGGATCATTGAGGCGATCGTGGAGATCCCGGCCAGCTGTAGTGATACCCAGAACCCTTCGGCGAGCTTGTACTTGCTCCACACAGTGATCCAGGCATTGAGCGTCAGCTCGATGTGGTCGAGCCGCCACCATCCGAGGACGGTATCGCTTTGCGGCCGGATCGAGGTCACCACGACTCCGAGCAGCGGGATGATCCAGATGATCGACAGCACCCAGACGGCGATCGGAACCCATCGAGGCGATTTGCCGATCATCGAGCACCTGCCGTGCGTTGGATAATGGCCGGCAGTGAGACAAGCAGCACCGCCACCAGCAGCACCATCGTCGCCGCTGCCCCATAGCCCAGTTTGAACTGCGTGAAGCTTTCTCGGAACATGAAAAAGCCGATGGTCTCGGTGCTGCGCACCGGGCCGCCACTGGTCAGCACATAGATGGTGTCGAAGGCGCGCAGGCTGCCGAGCAGATTGATGAACAGCGCCACCCTCACCCCAGGCATCGACAAGGGCGCGATGATGTGGCGCATGATGGACATCGGCGAGGCGCCATCGACGTAGGCGGCTTCGATCACATTGCGCGAGATCGCCTGCGTCGCGGCGTAGATCAGTAGCAGCGGCAGGCCCGTCTGTGCCCACGAATAGGCGATCACGAGGCACCAGATCGCCGTGTTGGTGTCGCCGAGCCAGGCATGCGCCAGGCCGCCGAGACCGACAGCGCTGAGCATGGCATTGAGCAGGCCGGTGGCGTCGCCGCGGAATACCCCCAGCCAGACATAGCCGGTCACCGCTTCGGAGACGCCGAACGCGGCAAAGATCAGGACGCGCGGGATCAGCGTCTGGCGCGGCGCCAGCGAGCAAAGAAGCGCGATAACCCAACCCGCTCCGACCGACAGAACGGTGGTAAAAAATGTCCAGGTCAGCGTTGTCAGCACCGACTGGCGGAAGGTCGGGTCCTTGGCGAGGGCGAGATAATTGCCCCAGCCGGCGAACTTGGGCTTACCCAGCCCTTTGATGTCCCAGAAGCTTATGATGATCGTCTGGATGAGCGGATAGACGACCGCAAATGCAAACAGCACGAGCACGGGCAGCAGGAGAAGATAGGCGGCCGGTGCATCGGCAATCCACCGACGGAGGGGGCCGGGCTGACGCCCGCCCCCCTCCACCCGAGAGGGATTGTTGTCATGCGAGCCGCGCGAGGTCAGCGCGACTTGTGCCATCAATCGAAGGTCTTGGCTTTGTCTTCGATCGCCTGGGCTACGGCGTCGATCGTCGCATCGCTCGGATCCTGCAGGAATTTCTGCAGCTGTACGCGATACTCATCGACGAGGTCGCCCGGCAGCAGGTCGCCGAGTACGAATTGCACCTGCGACTTTGACACCGCGTCAACCGCTGCCTTCATCACCGGCCCGTAGAGCGAGCCGTCTACCTTGTTGCTCGGCGAGGCGAGGCCGTGACTGGCGACGATGTTGGCGGCGTTCGCCGTTGTGATCCATGCGAGGAATGCGTCGGCCGCGGCAGGGTTCGAACCGCTGGTCAGCGCCGAAAATTCCTTCGAGTCGACCGAAGAAACGTCGTCGTGGCCGGCCCCCATCGCCGGGAATTGCTGGATCGAGTAGTCGACACCCTCCTTAAGATTGTCGACGGAACGGGCCCGGTCGTTGTTCCACATGCCGATCATCTGGTAGCCGTAGGTGTTCTGCACCATCACGGCGTCGGACGCGTTGTCCCAGTCCATCGCCAGCATGCTGGTGGGATCACCGCAACAGCCGGCGTTGAGCAGTTGGGCCCACTTCTTGAGCGTCGCCTTGACCGAGTCATCGGTCCACGGGATCTTGTGGGCGGCGAGCTGCGCCGCCTTGTCGACGCCGTTGAGGTGTTCGTAGATCGACTCAAACCACTCGGTGTGCGACCACACCTTGGCGCCAATGGCTATCGGGGTGATGCCGGCGGCCTTTAGCTTGTCCATATTGGCGACGAACTCGTCCCAGGTGGCCGGCTGTGCCGTGATGCCGGCCTTCTTCATGGTCTCGGTCTTGTAGAACATCGCGCTACGATCGCCGAACGTGTAGGTGATGCCGTAGAGCTTGCCGTCCGTGGATCCGAGGTCTTTCCAGGAGGACGACAGATTGTCGCCGATCTTGGCGCTCTCCCACAAACCGCTGAGCTCGCGCAGCATGTCCGCATCGGCTAGTTCCTTACGGAACGCCGGCCAGGTGTTGATGAAGAGGTCGGCCTTTTCGCCGGATTGCAGCGCCGCACGGATGGCACCACGCTGGTCGCCCTGAGTCGCCAGGTTGACCTCCTTGAACGTGACGTTCGGGTAGGCCTTCATGAAGCCTTCCTCAAGCGCCTTGATCATGTCCTGCTCGCTACCGCTGGCCCAGTCCAGCAGCACGAGGTCCCCGCTCACGTCCTGCGCGAAACTGGGCGTAATCGAGAGCAACAGGGTGGCGCTAAGCGCCGCAAGTATGGTCCGCCGGGGAACGCCGGTGTCGCTAAGTCCCGTCATCGGGGATCCTCCACATGGTGAGCGACGTGTTCGTCGTCTCTACAATTGAAACGTTATCATGTTAGTTGAATGATGCAACCGGGATCGGGCGGTTTGAGCAGGCGCATACTTCACAGCGGCCGGCTGGACTCTGATGGGCTGGTTTCGCGCGACGCCTGCCATCGCGGACGACCGTACCGATAGTCTTGAAGTGGCTGCTTGTCCTAAGAGGATCCGGTCCGCGGAATCGTCACTCTGGACCGCGGAATTCTGCGTGATCATCTTGGCCCATGGGCATATGGCCAAAGTACAGCGTGCTCGCGCGCGACGCGGCGATGTCAGTTACTTGATCACGTCCCGGATCAACGATGGCATGATCGACGCGGTGGTGGATCCAGCGGAATTTCCGGCCGTGTTGAACTGACCACGCGCTGGAAATTGGAGCTCCTCGGGACGTCGTGAATTACCGACATGAGGAGCTATGTTACCCCTGCGAGGGGAAGATGGTGCGGTCGAGAAGACTCGAACTTCCACGCCTTGCGGCACAGCGACCTCAACGCTGCGCGTCTACCATTCCGCCACGACCGCACGCCATGGTAGGGCCGCGCCGAACGGGCGAAGCGAGGCAGCGTGTAGCAAACGATCGTGTGCCCCACAAGCGATTAATCCACCCAGCCGGGCCGGCCGTCCTAGCTGATTTTGAAGATCTTTTCGGTCACTTCGACGGACAGGTGCCCGTCGTCGACCTTCACTTCGCCATGAGCGATGAGGGTGTTGTTGGCGTAGATCTTGAGCGGATCGTGCTCGGTCGAATTGAGTTCGATGACGGCGCCGCGGCCCAGACGCAAAAGATGATGGATCGGCATGACCGTCGCGCCGAGTTCCACCGTGATGTCGACTTCAATCTGGTCGAGAGTGTTCATATATTAGCCCGAACCGCCCCGGTGAATCACACCGAGGGCCTCTCACGAGCATCGGCCGCCGATGATTACTGAAGCGTTAAATCGTGTTGGCACCAACAAGCTGCTGCGGGAAGACGATCTGCCGCTGGAGTGGATCGTTGCCGACGCGCCGGTGGACTATCCGCTGGCGCTGCGGGCGATGAAGGCCCGTGCCGCCGCGATCGCCCGTGGCGAGGCGGCTGAGGCCGTGTGGCTGGTCGAACATCCACCGCTCTACACATCCGGCACCTCGGCCGCGGCGGGCGATTTGCTCGATCCACAGCGCTTCCCGGTCTACGAGGCCGGGCGCGGTGGCGAGTACACCTATCACGGCCCCGGCCAGCGCGTGGCCTATCTGATGCTCGACCTCAGGGCGCGCGGGCGCGACGTGCGTTGTCTCGTCCAGGGCCTCGAAGGCTGGATCATCGATACGCTTGTAGCCTTCAACATCGACGGCGAGATTCGCGATGGACGGATCGGGGTATGGGTCAAGCACCCCGGCCGGCTGGGTGGCGAGAGCAAGATCGCAGCAATCGGGGTGCGAGTGAGCAAATGGGTCACGACGCACGGCATTGCGCTCAATGTGGCCCCCGATCTCTGCCATTTCGAGGGGATAGTGCCGTGCGGGATCGCCGATCGCGGCGTCACCAGTCTCGAGGACCTGGGCCAACTGGTGTCGATGCCGGAAATCGACATCGCGCTCAGGGCGGCGTTCGAACGCCGTTTCGGCCCGACGGTCTCCCATACAGCGGAAGCCCTTGTCACGGCGGCGTGACACCATCATCTTATGGCCGAATCTCACGACTTCACAGGAGAGCCGCCAATGACCTCCGATGACCTGCGCCGCATCTTCATGGGCCCGACGCTGTTTCGGCTCGACACGATCCTTTCGCCTCGGCTGGTCCCGGTCCTGTACGTCACGGGGCTGGCAACATTGCTGCTATGGGCGGTGACGCATCTGTTCGATAGTTTCGGCCGTAATTTCGGCGATGGGCTGTGGGGCCTGCTCGAAATCGCCGTCTATGGCGGCTTCGGCCTCGTGGTGCTGCGGACCGTCTGCGAGGCGCTGCTGGTCTGGTTCAAGACCAATGAGAGCGCCACGGACTCTGTCAGCCGGACGCGCATTTCCTCGTCGCTGCTCGACGAAGTGCGTGACGCGATCCATGACATCGCCGACGAGGAAGACGACGAGGACCAGATCACGCCGGCGACAGTTCCCGCTCCCGACGTCGAGATCACGCTGCCGCGCGGCGGTCCGCGACGGACGGCTCGTCGCTCACCCGGGCCAAAGATGTAGCAGCGGCGATCTGCCGGGTGCAGCATCGACATACCGGCGCCTGAAGGAACGTCAGGCTGCGCAGCCCTGCCCTGCCTCCATCGCAAGACGCCGATGATTGCTTTTTGCCCGATATGGTCTATATCGGCGCCCCAATGACCCAAGCTCCCAAGATCGGTCTCGTCAGCCTTGGCTGCCCGAAGGCCCTCGTCGATTCAGAACGCATCATGACGACGCTACGCGCGCAGGGCTATGCCTTCTCGCGCGACTATGCGGGCGCCGACATCGTGCTCGTCAATACCTGCGGGTTTCTCGACAGCGCCAAGCAGGAAAGCCTCGAGGCCATCGGCGAGGCTCTCGCCGAAAACGGCAAAGTCATCGTCACGGGCTGCCTCGGCGTCGAAGCAGACCTGATCCGCCAGACGCATCCGAGCGTGCTCAACATCTCTGGCCCGCATCAGTACGAGGCGGTGGTCAATGCGGTGAACAAGCATTTGCCGCCGGTGCCGAACAAATTCGTCGATCTCGTCCCCGAGGCCGGGCTGCGGCTGACGCCCAAGCATTACGCCTACATGAAGATTTCCGAAGGCTGCAACAATCGCTGCTCGTTCTGTATCATTCCGCAGATCCGTGGCGATCTGGCGTCGCGCCCAATGGCGTCGGTGCTCTACGAAGCAGAGCGGCTGGTGGCGTCGGGCGTCAAGGAGATACTGGTGATCTCCCAGGATACGTCAGCCTATGGCGTCGATCTCAAATATGCGACGAGCAAGTACCGCGTCCGCGATGTGAGCGCGAAATTCCAGACTCTCGCCGAGGAGATGGGCAAGCTCGACGTGTGGACCCGGCTCCACTACGTCTACCCTTACCCGCACGTCGACAGCGTCATCCCGCTGATGGCCGAGGGCAAGATTCTGCCCTACCTCGATATTCCGTTCCAGCATGCGTCACCCGAGGTGCTGAAGCGCATGCGTCGCCCGGCCAACCAAGTGAAGACGCTTGATCGCATCAAGTCCTGGCGCGAGATCTGCCCCGACCTGACGATCCGCTCGAACTTCATCGTCGGATTCCCGGGCGAGACGGAAGAGGATTTCGAATTCCTGCTCGACTGGCTGGAAGAGGCCGAAATCGACCGCGCCGGCTGCTTCAAATACGAGCCGGTAACCGGGGCGCCGGCCAATGAACTCGACGGCATCGTGCCCGACGAGGTCAAGGAAGAACGCTTCGCGCGCCTGATGGAAGTGGCTCAGGACGTTTCGACGGCGCAACTCGCCAAGAAGGTCGGCCGCACCATCGAGGTACTGGTCGACGACGTGCGGCCCGAAGAAGGTCGCGCCATCGCCCGCTCGAAATGGGATGCGCCGGACGTCGACGGTCAGGTCATCGTCGACAACGCGCAGGGCATCAAGCCGGGCGACATGGTGTCGGTCGTGGTGACGGTATCGGACGAGTACGATTTGTTTGCCGAGCCGGTTGGCGCCACGCCGAAGCAGCCGGCGTTGGCGCACTGATGTACCAACCACCCGCCTTCCGCGAGGACCGGCTGGATGTGCTGCATGCGCTGATCGAGAGGCACCGCCTGGGCACCTTGGTGACGCATGGTCCTGGTGGGCTGGTCGCCAACCTCGTGCCCTTCACGATCGACAAGACGCGCGGCGAACGCGGCGTGCTGCGCGCGCATCTAGCGCGGGCCAACGATCAGTTCGCGGCGCTAGTCACCGGTAGCGAGACGCTGGTCCTTTTCCAGGGACCGCAAACCTACATCACGCCGAGCTGGTATCCCTCCAAGCGCGAGCACGGCAAAGTTGTGCCGACGTGGAACTATGCGGCGGTGCAGGTTCGGGGGCGGCCGCGGGTGTTCGAGGATGCCGGCTGGCTGCGTACCCAGATCGACGAACTGACCCGTTCGCAAGAGAGCGCGCGGCACGAGCCGTGGGCGGTGAGTGATGCCCCGGCTCGCTATGTCGATGCGCAGCTCAGGGGCATTTTCGGCATCGAGATCCCGATCGAGCAGATCGAAGGCAAGTGGAAGACCAGCCAGAACCGGCCGGAGACGGATCGCGTTGGCGTGGCGGCCGGCCTCACCGCCGATGGCGCAACCGAGATGGCAGCACTGGTCGACCGCCGCTAGGACCTCGGTGGTCCTGCCCTAGTTCACTCTATCTTGAAGTGCAGGCCCAAGCGGATGACGCTTTCGGCGGTGTCTTTGATCGACTGGCGAGCGCCGATGTAGGGGTGGCCCATCATCGTCTCGCCCTTGCGGCCATCGAAGACCTTCTCATTGCCGATGTCGTTGATGATCTGGCGGGCCGGGCCACCGAACATCGCGACAATGCGGATCAGCCAGTCGGGCACGGTGCGCTGGACGATCTTGCGGTCGGGATAGAGCTCCTGCACCACCGCGGCCACCTTGGGAAACGGCATATATTCGGCCGTCGCGAGATAGCGCTGGCCGATCGATTCAGGATGCGTGAGGGCGGCGACATGCATGTCCGCAACATCGCGGACGTCGATGATCGAAAAGCCGTTTGACGGTAGCGCCGGAGTGGAATTGTCGAGTAGCCCTGACACCATGCCGACGGAGATCGAGGCGTCCTCGTCGAGCGCCGGCCCGATGATGGCGCCTGGGTGGATGGTGGTCAGTTCCATGCCGTTGGCCGTGGCATAGTCCCAGGCGGCCCGCTCTGCCTTGGTCTTGCCGACGCAATAAGCCCAGGTCCAACGCATGCTCTCGAGTTTGGTGAAATAGGTCTCGTCATACACCTTGCGACCCGAGGTCTGCCCGTGGCCATAGCCGACGGTCGCAATGGATGAGGTCAGGATGAAGCGCTTGATGCCCGCCTGATGCGCCATGCGAAGGACGCGCTCGGTCCCCTCGACCGCGGGACGGATGACGATTTCCGGGTCCTTGGGCTCGTCGCCGCGGATGATGGTCGCGACGTGCATCACCGCGTTAACGCCTGCCATGGCTGCCGGCCAGCCGGCATCGGCAAGGATGTCGGCCTTGATCAGGTCGAGACGGCTCGTGGCCTCGGCTCCAACCAGCGCACTGACGGTCTTGGTCACCAGGTCGCCCTTGGCGTCCGAGCGCACCGTGCCGCGGACGCGGTAGCCCTTCTCGAGCAGCTTGACGACGCACCACTTGCCGACAAAGCCGGACGCGCCGGTAACGAGGATCAGTTCAGCCATGTCGTCCCCCCAGATATGAAAAAGGCGGCCCGGATCATCCGGACCGCCTTAATACTTGTGTTCAGCGAGCGATCACGCCGCGTCGGCTTCTTCGCGCTTTTCCTGCACCGGGCCGGAATCGCGGCCCTTGGCGCTGACGTCGCGGTCGACCAGTTCGATAACCGCGATCGCGGCGTTGTCGCCGTAGCGGAAGCCCGCCTTGAGGATGCGGATGTAGCCGCCATTGCGGTCCTTGTAGCGCGGCCCGATGACGCCGAAGAGCTTGCGGACCTGGTCCTCGTCGCGGACCTGAGCGATCGCCTGACGGCGGGCGTGCAAATCGCCGCGCTTGCCCAGCGTAATGAGCTTCTCGACGATCGGACGAAGCTCCTTCGCCTTAGGCAGCGTGGTGATGATCTGCTCGTGCTTGATTAGCGCAGCCGACATGTTGGCGAACATCGCCTTACGGTGGCTCGCGGTCCGGTTCAGCTTACGGTTGGAATTCCCGTGGCGCATTTCTTACTCCCTAGCGGGCGCGTCTCTCGACGGGCAGGCGCTTAGTAATGATCTTCGTAGCGTTTGGCCAGATCGTCGATGTTCTCTGGCGGCCAGTTCGGCACGTCCATACCAAGATGGAGACCCATCTGGGCGAGAACTTCCTTGATCTCGTTGAGCGATTTGCGGCCGAAATTGGGGGTCCGCAGCATTTCGGCTTCAGTCTTCTGGATCAAATCGCCGATATAAACGATGTTGTCGTTCTTCAGGCAATTCGCCGAACGGACCGAAAGTTCGAGTTCGTCGACCTTCTTGAGCAGGGCCGGATTGAACGCCAGCTCGGGGACCGAGTCCTGGGCCTTCTCCTTGGTCGGCTCTTCGAAGTTCACAAATACCGACAGCTGGTCCTGAAGGATGCGTGCGGCATAGGCCACGGCGTCTTCCGGCGAAATACCGCCATTTGTTTCGACCGTCAGTGTCAGCTTGTCCTTGTCGAGGCTCTCGCCGGCGCGGGTGGCGTCGACCTTATACGAGACACGACGGACGGGCGAGAACAGCGAATCCACCGGGATGTAGCCGATCGGGGCATCTTCCGGCCGGTTCTTGTCCGCGGCGACGTAGCCCTTACCGTTGTTGACGGTGAATTCCATGTTGATCTCGGCGCCGTCGTCGAGATGGCAGATCACCAGCTCGGGGTTCAGCACTTCGATGTCGCCGGTGACTTTGATGTCGCCAGCGGTGACAGCGCCCGGGCCCTGCTTGTTCAGCATCAGGCGCTTGGGACCTTCGCCGCCCATCCTGAGGGCGATTTCCTTGACGTTGAGCACGAGGTCGGTGATGTCCTCGCGCACACCCGGCAACGAGGAGAACTCGTGCAGGATGCCGTCGATCTGGATAGCAGTCACGGCTGCGCCCTGCAGCGACGACAGCAGCACGCGACGCAGCGCGTTGCCAAGGGTCAGTCCGTAGCCGCGCTCAAGCGGTTCGGCCACAACCGAAGCCACGCGCGCGTTGTCGCTGCCCGAAACAAAGTCCAGCTTGGTCGGCTTAATAAGCTCTTGCCAGTTCCTCTGGATGGTCACGGTAACGTCCTTTCAAAAGTGCGGCGCTCGCCCGCCGCTCGGCCGCAAGTACCAAAAAGGCAGCCCGGCCGCGGGGGACTCGGCCGGGTGCCAAACGCGATTAGACGCGGCGGCGCTTACGCGGCCGGCAGCCATTGTGCGGGATCGTGGTGACGTCGCGGATGGAGGTCACGTTGAAACCGGCGGCCTGCAAGGCGCGGAGCGCCGATTCACGGCCCGAACCCGGACCGCGGACTTCGACCTCAAGGGTCTTCATGCCGTGTTCCTGAGCCTTCTTGGCCGCATCTTCCGCCGCAACCTGGGCGGCGTATGGAGTCGACTTGCGCGACCCCTTGAAGCCCATCACACCCGACGAGGACCAGGCGATCGTGTTGCCCTGAACGTCGGTGATGGTCACCATGGTGTTGTTGAAGCTGGCGTTCACATGCGCGACGCCCGAGGTGATGTTCTTACGTTCCTTGCGCTTGACGCGCACCGTATCTGGCTTAGCCAATTTGCATCCTTATGTTCGATATCGGCGCTGCCGTAATTCCAGCAGCTACATCGGAGTGACGAGGAGGTGCCTCGCGACCCCTATTTACTTCTTCTTGCCGGCGATCGGCTTGGCCGGACCCTTGCGGGTACGCGCATTGGTGTGCGTGCGCTGGCCACGGACCGGCAGACCACGGCGGTGGCGCAGGCCACGATAATTGCCGAGGTCCATAAGCCGCTTGATGTTCATCGCGACGTTGCGGCGGAGATCACCCTCCACGACGTAGTCGCGATCGATCGTCTCGCGGATCTGGATCACTTCAGCGTCGGTCAATTCATTGACGCGGCGCTCGGCCGGAATTCCGACCTTCTTGCAGATGTCTTCGGCAAACTTATCGCCGATGCCGTGGATGTATTGCAGAGCAATAACCACACGCTTGTTCGTCGGGATATTGACGCCAGCGATACGAGCCACGTCTGCTCTCCTTCATGCCGGCAGGCCCTAGATAGGCGCCGATTTTGTAACAACAAGGGACCGGTTCCGACCCCTCACCCATGCGAGAAACCGAATCCAGCCCAAAAGATCCTTGAGACTGGCGCGGTTCTATTGGCCGATTCCGTCAGAGTCAACTGCCGGACGGCCCTAATTTCCTGCTCGGTCTATGCTCCGAGTGCATGGCGGATGGCCGCCGTGACCTCGTCGACCGGAAGCATCCCGTCAACGGTCCTCAACAGACCCTTTTCACGGTAGTATTTCACAAGCGGTTCAGTGACTTCGCGATAAACGTCCAGTCGCTTCCGCGCGACTTCCGCGGTGTCGTCGGCGCGCGCCCCACCGGTTTCGGCGGCGCGCTTGGCGACGCGGGCGACCAGCGTGTCGGGATCGGCCGTGATCTCGACCACGGCGTTCAGTTTCAGGCCCTTCTGCTCGAGCATGGCGCCCAGGGCGTCAGCCTGCGGAACGGTCCGCGGGAAACCGTCCAGAATGAAGCCCTTGGCGCAGTCGGCCTGATCGATCCGCTCGGAGACGATGCCATTAACGATCGCGTCGGACACCAGATCCCCACTATCGACGATCGCCTTGGCCTGAACGCCGAGCGGCGTCTTGTTGGCAATGGCCGAGCGCAGGATATCGCCGGTCGAAAGCTGCGGAATGCCGAGCTGTTCGACCAGAATCTTGGCCTGAGTGCCCTTGCCGACGCCTGGCGGTCCGAGAAGGATCAGCCTCAACGCTTCCGTCCCCCGAGGCGCGAGCGCTTCACAAGGCCTTCGTATTGCTGGGCAATCAGATGGCTCTGGACCTGGCTGATCGTATCGAGGGTCACCGTCACCATGATCAGCAGCGAGGTGCCACCGATGAACTGGCTAACGTTGAGCTGGCTGTGGATCAGTTCAGGGATGAGCGCCACGAGCGTCAGATAGAGCGCGCCGACCACCGTGATGCGGGACAATACGTAGTCGATATGCTGTGCGGTCCGCTCGCCCGGACGGATGCCCGGAATGAAGCCGCCGGAGCGCTTCAGATTGTCTGCCGTGTCGGTCGGGTTGAAGACGATCGACGTATAGAAGAACGAGAAGAAGATGATCAGGACGGCGAACAGGATCAGGTAGAGCGGCTGGCCACGGCCGAGCAGCGCGGCGGTGACGCCGATCCACTGCGGGGCGTCGCCGCGCGACGCGAACGACGCAATGGTGGCGGGCAGCAGCAGCAGCGAGGAGCCGAAGATCACCGGGATAACACCCGACGTGTTCAGCTTCAGCGGCAGATGCGAGGTGTCGCCCTGAAACATCTTGTTGCCGACCTGGCGCTTTGGATACTGGATCAAAAGCCGCCTTTGGGCGCGTTCGAAGAAAACGATGACCGCGATCACAACGATGGCGATCGCCGCAAGGCCGAACAGCCAGGCCGGGGAGAGAGCGCCGGTTCGGCTCAGTTCGAGCGTCTGGACGATCGTCGTGGGTAGGTTCGCCACGATACCGGCGAAGATGATCAGCGAGATGCCGTTGCCGACGCCGCGCGACGTGATCTGCTCACCCAGCCACATCAGGAACATGGTACCGCCAACCAGCGTGATGACGGTCGAAATGCGGAAGAACCAGCCAGGATTGAGCACGACGCCTTGGCTGCCCTCAAGCCCGATGGCGATGCCATAGGCCTGAATGGCGCAGAACACGACCGCCAGATAGCGAGTGTATTGGTTGAGCTTGCGGCGGCCGCTCTCGCCTTCCTTCTTCAGTGCCTCAAGCCGCGGCGAGGCGGTCGAGATCACCTGCACGACGATCGACGCCGTGATGTAGGGGATCAGGTTCAGCGCAAAAATCGCCATGCGGTGCACAGCACCACCGGCGAAAAGGTCGAACATGCCGGCGATGCCCTGCTTGGCGGCGTCGAACGTCGCAGCATAGGCGTCGGGATCAATGCCCGGCACTGGGATATAGGTGCCCAGCCGGTAGACGAGCAACGCACCCAATGTGAACAGGATACGCTGCTGCAAGACCTTCGCCTTGGCGAAGGTCGAAAAGTTCAAATTTCTGGCAAGCTGCTCGGCTGCGGACGCCATAGTCGCTCCTTAGAGCCGCTGCTTACGCGTCGGCCTTGGTTTCTTCAGCCTTGGGCATATCGATCTTGCCGCCCAGAGCTTCAATAGCAGCGACCACGCCAGCGGAGGCATGATAGACGTTGAAAGTCACCTTCCTGGAGGTGAAGTCCTTGGCGCCCTTGACCAGACGCACGCCGTCGAGGGCGCGGCGGATGACGCCTGCCTTGATCAGCGCTGCGGCGTCGATGACGCCCTTATGGTCGAGCTTGCCGCTGTCGATGTAATCCTGAATGCGATCGAGGCGCACGGCGTTGTAGCTCTTCACGTTCGGGACGTTGAAGCCACGCTTCGGCATACGCATGTGGAGCGGCATCTGGCCACCCTCGAAGCCGTTGATGGCAACGCCAGAACGAGCTGTCTGGCCCTTACCGCCGCGACCGGCGGTCTTGCCCTTGCCTGAGCCGATGCCGCGACCAACGCGCATGCGGGGCTTGTTGGCGCCCGGGTTGTCCCGGAGTTCGTTGAGACGAGCCATTGTGGTGTCCTTAGCTATTTGCTCTCTGTCCCGTCGGCGCCAAACGGCACTTCCGGTCCAACCGCTGTTACTTGTCGCCGACGACACGGACGAGGTGGCGGATCTTGTGGATCATGCCGCGCACTTCGGGAGTGTCCTTAAGCGTCCGCTGCTTGCGGATCTTGTTCAGTCCGAGCCCGACCAGGGTTGCCCGCTGATCCGCGGTGCGGCGCGACGGGCTAGCGATCTGCTCTACGGTTACGGTCTTGTCAGCCATTTACGCCTCCACCGACTCCTGGCCGCGACGGGCCTGGAGATCCGATACCTTGAGACCACGACGAGCCGCGACCGAGCGCGGGCTATCGCACTTCTTGAGCGCGTCGAACGTGGCGCGAACCATGTTGTAGGGGTTAGAGGTGCCCTGCGACTTGGCGACGATGTCGTTGATGCCAAGGGTCTCGAACACAGCGCGCATCGGACCGCCAGCGATGATGCCGGTGCCCGGAACCGCGGCGCGCAGAATGACCTTACCGGCGCCATGGCGGCCGATCACGTCGTGATGCAGCGTACGAGCTTCGCGCAGCGGCACGCGGATGAGCTGGCGCTTGGCCTGCTCGGTCGCCTTACGGATCGCCTCGGGAACTTCGCGCGCCTTGCCGTGGCCGAAACCGACCCGGCCCTTCTGGTCGCCGACTACGACGAGCGCCGCAAAACCAAACCGCTTGCCGCCCTTCACCACCTTGGCGACACGGTTGATATGGACCAAACGATCCACAAACTCACTATCGCGCTCTTGAACGTCTCTCATTGTGCTTTCCTTTGCGCGATCAGAACTTCAGGCCGGCTTCACGAGCCGCTTCGGCCAGAGCCTTGACGCGACCGTGATAGAGATAGCTGCCACGATCGAAAATCACTTCCTCGACCTTGGCCGCCAGGCCACGCTCGGCCACCAGCTTGCCCACAGAGGCAGCAGCCTCGGCGGTGGCGCCGTTCTTGGCAGCAGCCTTGATGTCCTTGTCCAGGCTCGAAGCGGCGGCGAGCGTACGGCCCGACGCGTCGTCGATGATCTGGGCATAAATATTCTTGCCCGAACGATGAACGCTCAGACGCGGCCGGCCGTAGGCACGGGCCTTGATCGACTTGCGAACGCGCGCTTTGCGCCGGTCGGATCCCTTGAGGCTGATGGGCATCTTCGCGTTCCTTACTTCTTCTTGCCTTCTTTGCGGGCGATGTACTCGCCCACATACCGCACACCCTTGCCCTTGTAGGGCTCCGGCTTGCGATAGGCGCGGATATTGGCCGCCACCTGCCCGACCTGCTGCTTGTCAGCACCCGAGACGGTGACCTCGGTCTGGGTCGGCGCGGCGATAGTGATGCCCTTGGGGGTCAAGTAGACCACCTCGTGGCTGAAGCCGAGGCTCAGCTTGAGGTCCTTGCCCTGCATGGCGGCACGGAAACCGACGCCCTGTATCTGCAGCTTCTTTTCGAAGCCGTCCTTGACGCCCTTGACCATGTTGGCGATCAGCGCCCGGGTCGTGCCCCAAGCTGCGCGCGCGTCCTGGGTATCGTTCGCCGGCGTGATCTCGGTCCCATGATCGGTCTGCTTGGCGTTAACGATATCCATCAGGGTCAGCGATTGCTCACCCTTTGGACCCTTTGCGGTGACCTGACGGCCATCTATGGTGACGGTCACGCCACTCACCGCTGGAATGGGCTTTTTGCCTGTACGGGACATTCTACACTTCCTTCGGAGTCATCATCTGAACCGAAGTTTTCTAAGGATCCTTAGAAAACTCGGCAGACTACCTCGCCACCCAAATTCTGGGATTTCGCTTCATGATCGGCCATCACGCCCTTGGGGGTCGACAGGATCGACACACCAAGGCCATTTGCGACCGAGGGGATATTCTTCACCGACACATAGACACGACGGCCGGGACGCGAGACGCGCTCGATCGTCCGGATCACCGGAGTATTGTCGGAGTACTTGAGTTCGATCTCGTACTCGTTAAGACCGTTGTCGGTTTTCTGCTCGGAATAGCCGCGGATGAAGCCTTCAGACTTCAGCACGTCGAGCACGCGGCCACGCAGGGTCGAGGCGGGCGTGACCACGGTGTCGCGACGGCGCATCTGCGCGTTGCGAATACGGGTCAGCATGTCGCCGATCGGATCAGTAAGGCTCATCTCGTCTCTCTCCTTACCAGCTCGACTTGACCATGCCGGGCACCTGCCCGAAATTGCCAAGAGCGCGGAGCGCAATGCGGCTCAGCTTGAGCTTGCGGTAATATCCACGCGGGCGTCCGGTCAGTTCGCAGCGATTGCGCACACGGCCGGGCGAAGAATTGCGTGGCAAGGCAGCAAGCTTGAGCTGTGCGCCAAAGCGGTCTTCCGGGCTGACGCTCTGATCTTTGCTCAGGGCCTTCAGCTTGGCGCGCTTGCCCGAATACTGCTTGGCAAGCTTCTTGCGACGGTTGTTCTTTTCGATTGAGCTGGTCTTTGCCATATCTCGTCCTCTGCCCTTCGCTTACTGCCGGAAGGGGAAATTGAAGGCCTTGAGCAACGCCCGGGCCTCGTCGTCCGTCTTCGCCGTCGTGCACACCACGATATCCATGCCCCAGACCTGTTCGATCTGGTCGTAGGCGATTTCCGGGAAGATCAGATGTTCTTTGATGCCCAGGGCGTAGTTGCCGCGGCCATCAAAGGAATTCGGGTTCAGCCCGCGGAAGTCGCGGACGCGCGGCAGCGCCACGTTCACAAGACGGTCAATGAACTCGTACATCCGCTGCTTGCGCAAGGTGACCTTGACGCCGAGCGGCATGTTCTCGCGCACCTTGAAGCCGGCGATCGAATTGCGAGCGTGCGTGATGACGGGCTTCTGGCCGGCGATCTTTTCGAGATCGGCTGCGGCAGACTTCACCTTCTTGGTGTCGTTGACGGCTTCGCCGACGCCCATGTTGAGAACAACCTTGTCCAGCTTGGGAAGCTGCATGACATTGGTGTAACCGAACTGCTTGGTCAGCTCGGCCCGGATCGAGTCCTCATACTGCGTGCGAAGACGCGGAATGTAAGCGGTCTCAGCCATCGATCACATCTCCGGTCGACTTGGCGACGCGCACTTTCTTGCCGTCGTCCTGAATTTTGAACCCAACGCGGGTCGGCTTGCCGGCGGCGTCCACGAGCGAGAGGTTGCTCAGATGGATCGGCGCTTCCTTGGTGAAGATGCCGGAGTCCTGCGAGGCGGTCTGCTTGGTGTGGCGACGATGCAGGTTGAGACCCTGCACGAGGGCACGCGTCTCGGTCGGGATCACCGACAGCACGTTCCCGGTCTTGCCCTTGTCCTTGCCAGCGAGGACGACGACCTTGTCGCCTTTCCTGATCTTGGCGGCCATTACAAAACCTCCGGCGCGAGCGAAATGATCTTCATGTGGTTCTTGGCGCGCAGTTCGCGCGGCACCGGCCCAAAGATGCGGGTGCCAATCGGCTCCGCCTGGTTGTTGATCAGCACGGCGGCGTTCTTGTCGAAGCGGATCACCGAACCGTCAGCGCGACGGACCGGGAACGCGGTGCGAACGACCACGGCCTTCATGACCTGGCCCTTCTTGACGCGGCCGCGCGGGATCGCGTCCTTCACCGACACGACGATAATGTCGCCCACCGAGGCGTACTTGCGGTGCGAGCCGCCGAGCACCTTGATGCACATGACACGACGCGCGCCGGAGTTATCAGCGACCTCGAGATTTGACTGCATCTGGATCATGGCTTGATGCCTTCTTGTTCCGTTTGCCACGCCTCACGGCGGGCCAAAAATTCTGACTTAGGCGTGCTGAACCAAAGTCCAGCGCTTGTTCTTCGAGATCGGCGGGCACTCTTCGATCCACACCGCGTCACCAATTTTGGCCGAATTGGCCTCGTCGTGAGCGTGGTACTTCTTCGAGCGGCGAACCGTCTTCTTCATCACCGGGTGGGTGAAGGCACGATCGACCCGCACCACCACAGTTTTGTCGTTCGTGTCGGAGACCACTGTCCCCTGCAAAACGCGCTTGGGCATTCGTCTCTCCTTACTTTGCCGCTGACTTCTCACCCAGGATCGTCTTGATCCGGGCGATGTCGCGACGCACTTCCTTCACCCGCGACGGCTTTTCTAGCTGCTGCGTGGCGCGCTGGAAGCGCAGATTGAACTGCTCCTTTTTGAGGCCGAGGAGCTGGTCCTTCAGTTCGTCGGGCGTTTTGGCCCTAAGATCGCTGTTTGCCATTTCTTCGTCCTCAGTCCGGAATGCGGGTGACAACCCGCGTCATGATCGGAAGCTTCATGGCGCCGAGACGCAGAGCTTCCTTGGCGACGTCCGGGGGGACGCCGTCGATTTCGAACAAAATGCGGCCGGGATGCACACGGGCAGCCCAGAACTCGACCGAACCCTTGCCCTTGCCCATACGAACTTCGACGGGCTTTTTGGACACCGGCAGATCGGGGAACACACGGATCCAGACGCGGCCGGCGCGCTTCATCTCACGGGTGATCGCACGGCGAGCCGCCTCGATCTGCCGCGCGGTGACGCGCTCGGGTTCCTGCGACTTCAGGCCGAACTGGCCGAACGCAAGCTCGGTGCCGCCCTTGGCGACGCCGTGGATGCGGCCCTTGTGCGCCTTGCGGAATTTAGTCTTTTTTGGTTGCAGCATTTATCCGATGCCTTCTCAGTTCGCGCCGGCGTTGTCGCCGTCAGGACGACGGCCACGCGGACGGTCATCACGGGCCGGCCGGTCGTCGCGATCACGGCGGGGTCCGCCCTGCCCGCCTTCAGCACCTTCCGTAGCGCGACGCTCGTGCGCTGACGGATCGTGCTCAAGGACTTCGCCTTTGAAGATCCAAACCTTGACGCCGATGATGCCATACGTGGTCTTGGCTTCGGCAACGCCGTAGTCGATATCCGCACGCAGCGTATGCAGCGGCACGCGGCCTTCGCGGTACCACTCCGTGCGGGCGATATCAGCACCGCCGAGACGGCCACCGACGTTGACGCGGATGCCGCCGGCGCCCATGCGGATCGCAGTCTGCACGGCGCGCTTCATGGCACGACGGAACGCCACACGACGCTCGAGCTGCTGAGCAATGCCCTGGGCCACGAGGGTCGCATCGGTCTCAGGCTTGCGCACTTCAACGATGTTGATGTGTACTTCGCTGTCGGTGAACGACTTCACCTTGGCGCGGATCTTGTCGATGTCAGCGCCCTTCTTGCCGATCACAATGCCCGGACGGGCGGTGTGGATCGACACGCGGCATTTGCGGTGCGGACGCTCGATGACAATCTTGGAAACCGCGGCCTGCTTCAGGTCTTCCATCAGCATGTTGCGGATCTTCAGGTCTTCCTGAAGCAGATTGCCGTACTCGTTCTTGTTGGCGAACCAGCGAGAATCCCAGGTGCGATTGATCCCGAGGCGCAAACCGATCGGGTTGATCTTCTGACCCATTATGCGGTCTCCTCAGCTTGGCGAACCACGATCGTCAGGTTCGAGAACGGGCGCTCAAGACGCGCCGAGTGGCCGCGACCGCGCGCCATGAAGCGCTTCATGACCAGCGAGTCACCGACATAGGCCTCGGCGACGACGAGCGCGTCGGGATCGAGACCGTGATTGTTCTCGGCATTGGCCACCGCGCTCTCGAGCGTCTTGCGGACCGGGCCGGCAATGCGCTTGTTCGAGAAGCTGAGTTCGGCCAGGGCCTTGTCGACCTTCTTGCCGCGGATCATGGCAGCCACGAGGTTGAGCTTCTGTCCGCTGGTGCGCAGCATGCGAAGGACGGCTTTCGCCTCGTTGTCCTTGAGCGCGCGCTTGGTTTTCGGCTTGCCCATCTTACTTCCTCTTGGCCTTCTTGTCGGCCGAATGCCCGTAGTAGGTACGGGTCGGCGCGAACTCGCCGAACTTGTGGCCGATCATTTCCTCGGACACAGCCACGGGAATGTGCTTGTGGCCGTTGTGCACGCCGAAGGTGAGACCAACGAACTGCGGCAAGATGGTCGAGCGACGGCTCCACATCTTGATTACTTCGTTACGGCCGCCGTCGCGAACCTTGTCGGCCTTCTTGAGCAGGTAACCGTCAACGAACGGACCCTTCCAGATAGAACGCGTCATGGCTTAGCGGCCCTTCTTCAGATGGCGGCTGCGAACGATGAACTTGTCCGTCGCCTTATTGCTTCTCGTCTTCTTGCCCTTGGTCGGCTTGCCCCACGGGGTCACCGGGTGACGGCCACCGGAGGTGCGGCCTTCGCCGCCGCCATGCGGGTGATCGACCGGGTTCATGGTCACACCGCGGTTGACCGGCTTCTTGCCAAGCCAGCGGTTGCGGCCGGCCTTGCCGATCGAGGTGTTGCCGTGATCCTGGTTGGACACGGCGCCGACGGTCGCAAGGCAGGTGCCGTGCACACGGCGCTGCTCGCCCGAGTTGAGACGCAGGATCGCCCAGCCGCTGTCGCGGCCGACATATTGCGCATAGGCGCCGGCCGAACGTGCGATCTGACCGCCCTTGCGGGGCTTCATCTCGACGTTGTGGACGATGGTGCCGACCGGCATGCGCTCGAGCGGCATGGCATTACCCGGCTTCACGTCGACGGTCTGCATCGAGGAGACGATCTTGTCGCCCGCCGACAAACGCTGCGGGGCAACGATATAGGCCTGCTCGCCATCGGCGTAGTTGACCAGCGCGATCCAGGCGGTGCGATTGGGATCATATTCCAGCCGCTCGATCGTGCCGACTTCGTCGAACTTGACGCGCTTGAAGTCGACCATGCGGTACGAGCGCTTATGCCCGCCGCCACGATGGTACGCTGTGGTACGGCCGCGATTGTTGCGCCCGCCCTTCTTATTCAGACCTTCGGTCAACGCTTTGACCGGCGCGCCCTTCCACAGCTCCGACCGATCGGTCGTGACGAGCTGGCGGCGGCCAGGAGAGGTTGGATTGTAAGTAATCAGACCCATGGTGCTCTCTCCCCTTAGACGCTGGCCGAGATGTCGATCGACTGGCCGTCGACGAGGGTAACAATTGCTTTCTTGACGTCGTTACGCACGCCTTTGACGTTGCGGAACCGCTTCGTCTTGCCCTTGCGGACCAGCGTGTTGACCGCCTTCACCTTGACCGAGAACAGCCCTTCGACGGCTGCCTTGATCTGCGGCTTGGTGGCGTCGATCGCCACGTCGAACACGACCTGGCCGTGCTCGGAGGCGAGCGTCGACTTCTCGGTCACGACCGGCGAGCGGATGATGTCGTAGTTGCTGAACTTGCTCATTCGAACCGTGCCTCCAGCGCTGCGACGGCGGCCTTGGTGAGGACCAGCCGGTTGCGGCGAAGAATGTCAGCGACGTTGATGCCCTGAATGGGGAGCACGTCGATGTGCGGAATGTTGCGCGCGGCCAGAGCGAAGTTCTGGTCGAGCTCGGCGCCATCGATGATCAGCGCATTCGACCAGTCGAGCTTGCCGAAGGTGACGCGCAGCGCAGCCGTCTTGGCCTCATTGGTCTTGAGCGTGTCGACGATCGACAACTCACCCGCCTGGGCCTTGGCCGACAGCGCGTGCTTGAGAGCAAGCGCACGAACCTTCTTGGGCAGATCGATCGCGTGGCTGCGCGGCGTCGGGCCAAAGGCACGACCACCACCACGGAACTGCGGCGCCTTGCGATCGCCGTGGCGAGCGTTGCCGCCGCCTTTCTGGTTGGCGAACTTCTTGCCGGTGCGCGAGCCTTCCGAGCGATGCTTCACATCGTGGGTGCCGCTCATTGCCTTGAGCTGCTGGTAGCGAACCATACGGTGCAGGATGTCGGTGCGGGGCTCGAGGCCGAAGATCTCGTCCTTGAGGGTCAGCGAGCCGGCATCCTTGCCGTCGAGGGAGGTAACCTGGATGTCCATTATTTGCTCTCCTCGGCGGTCGCCGCAGGGGCCGCGTTGGCGGCAGGCTTGAACGAACCGGGGAGCTTCATATCCTTGGGCGCAGCCTTCTTGACCGCGTCCTTGATCTGAATCCAGCCGCCCTTGGCACCTGGAACCGCGCCCTCGATCATGATCAGGCCGCGCTCGACGTCGGTCTTGACCACTTTGAGGTTCTGCGTGGTGACACGACGGTCGCCCATGTGTCCGGCCATCTTCTTGCCCTTGAACACCTTACCGGGGTCCTGGCGCTGGCCGGTCGAACCGTGCGAGCGGTGCGACACGGACACGCCGTGAGTAGCGCGTAGACCGTGGAAATTGTGGCGCTTCATGGCGCCGGCGAAACCCTTACCGATCGAGGTGCCGGTAACATCCACCAGCTGGCCTTCGGCGAAGTGGTCGGCCTGCATCGTCGCTCCGACCTCGATGAGGTTGTCGGGGTCGACGCGGAACTCGGTCAGCTGACGCTTCGGCTCCACCTTGGCGACGGCAAACTGGCCGCGATCCGCCTTGGTGATGTTCTTGGTCTTGACGGTGCCGGCGCCAAGCTGCAGCGCGGTGTAACCGTCCCTCTCAGTCGTGCGCTGGCCCACCACCTGGCAGTTCTGCAGCCCAAGCACAGTCACGGGGACGTGCGTGCCGTCCTCCTTGAATATGCGGGTCATGCCCAGCTTTTGTGCGATCAAACCAGAACGCATCGGTTGTTACCTTCTCTCTTTGGCGCTCGACCGGGTCATGTTTCAGAGGACCCTGTAGATGGCAGCGCGGAAAACTCTCTAGAGCTTGATTTCGACGTCGACGCCGGCGGCGAGATCGAGCTTCATCAGTGCATCCACCGTCTGTGGCGTCGGATCGACGATGTCGAGCAGGCGCTTGTGGGTGCGGATTTCGAACTGTTCGCGCGACTTCTTGTCGATGTGCGGCGAACGGTTGACCGTGAATTTCTCAATCCGCGTCGGCAGCGGGATGGGGCCGCGAACCTGCGCGCCGGTCCGCTTGGCGGTGTTGACAATCTCGCGCGTCGACAAGTCGAGCACGCGGTGGTCAAACGCCTTGAGGCGGATGCGAATGTTTTGACCGTTCATCTTGCTTTCCCAACCAAATTGAAGCGCGGCGCACGCAAATTGCGCGCCGCGCGGAGGTCAAAACTTACTTCAGGATCTTGGCGACGACGCCCGAACCGACGGTGCGGCCACCTTCACGGATAGCGAAGCGGAGCTTCTCTTCCATGGCGATCGGCACGATGAGGGCAACGGAGATGTTCACGTTGTCGCCCGGCATCACCATCTCGGTGCCTTCCGGCAGGGTCACAACACCGGTCACGTCGGTGGTGCGGAAGTAGAACTGCGGACGGTAGTTGGCGAAGAACGGAGTATGACGGCCGCCCTCTTCCTTGGTGAGGATATAAGCCTCAGCCACGAAATCGGTATGCGGAGTCACCGAACCCGGCTTGCACAGCACCTGGCCGCGCTCAACCTGAGTGCGGTCGATACCGCGGATCAGCGCGCCGATGTTGTCGCCGGCCTGGCCCTGGTCGAGCAGCTTGCGGAACATTTCGACGCCGGTCACGGTGGTCGTCTGGGTCGCTTTGATGCCGACGATTTCGACAGTCTCGCCGACCTTGACGATGCCGCGCTCGACACGGCCGGTCACCACGGTGCCACGGCCCGAGATCGAGAACACGTCTTCGATCGGCATCAGGAACGGCTGGTCGATCGGACGGGCCGGCTGCGGGATGTACTTATCAACCGCCTCCATCAACTCGAGGATCGCATCATGGCCGAGCTTTTTGTCGCCGCCATTGAGCGCTTCGGTGGCCGAGCCCTTGATGATCGGGATGTCGTCGCCTGGGAACTCATACGAGGTCAGCAGTTCGCGCACTTCGAGCTCGACGAGTTCAAGCAACTCCGGATCGTCGACCATGTCGCACTTGTTGAGGAAGACGACGAGCGCCGGCACGCCAACCTGACGGGCGAGCAGGATGTGCTCACGGGTCTGGGGCATCGGGCCGTCGGCAGCGGACACAACCAGGATACCGCCGTCCATCTGCGCGGCGCCGGTGATCATGTTCTTCACATAGTCAGCGTGGCCGGGGCAGTCGACGTGCGCGTAGTGACGGTTAGCCGTCTCGTACTCGACGTGGGCGGTATTGATCGTGATCCCGCGCGCCTTCTCTTCGGGCGCTGCGTCGATCTGATCGTACGCCTTGAACACTGCGCCACCGGTCTCGGCGAGCACCTTGGTGATCGCTGCCGTTAGCGACGTCTTGCCATGGTCGACGTGACCGATGGTGCCGATGTTGCAATGCGGCTTGTTGCGGGAAAACTTTTCCTTAGCCATGGCTATCTCCTAAACAGCCCGTACGGGCCGACTTTGGTTTCTCGAAATTAGATCAGGCGTACTTCGCCTGGACTTCCTGGGCTACGGCGTTCGGAACTTGCTCGTAGTGGTCGAAAGTCATGGTGTACTGGGCACGTCCCTGGCTCATCGAGCGCAGCGAGTTCACGTAGCCAAACATGTTGGCCAGCGGAACCATTGCGTCGATGACCTGAGCGATGCCCCGGGCCTCGGTGCCGCGGATCTGACCGCGACGAGAATTGAGGTCGCCGATAACGTCGCCCACGTAGTCTTCCGGGGTCAGAACTTCAACCCGCATGATCGGCTCTAGGATCTTGGGGTTGGCCTTCTCGATGGCTTCCTTGAAGCCCGCGCGGCCGGCGATTTCGAACGCCAGAACCGAGGAGTCCACGTCGTGGTAGGCGCCGTCCGTGAGGACGAAGCGAACATCGACGATAGGGAAGCCGATGATCGGGCCCGCGCCCATCACCGAAGCCACACCCTTCTGAACGCCCGGGACGTATTCCTTGGGGACGTTGCCGCCGACGACTTCCGACTTGAACTCGTAGCCGGCACCCGGCTCGTTCGGCTCAATACGGAACTTGATGCGAGCGAACTGGCCCGAACCACCAGACTGCTTCTTGTGGGTGTAGTCGTGCTCGACCATCTTGGTGATCGCTTCACGATACGCCACCTGCGGCGCGCCGATATTGGCTTCGACCTTGAACTCCCGGCGCATGCGATCGACGATGATGTCGAGGTGAAGTTCACCCATGCCGGAGATGATGGTCTGGCCCGATTCTTCGTCGGTCTTGACGCGGAAGCTCGGATCCTCGGCGGCAAGCTTTGCCAGCGCCTGACCCATCTTTTCCTGGTCGGCTTTGGACTTCGGCTCGACGGCGATGTCGATAACCGGCTCGGGGAAGATCATGCGCTCAAGAATGACGCGGTTGTTCGGATCCGACAGCGTGTCGCCCGTGGTCGTGTCCTTGAGACCGACGATGGCGACGATGTCACCAGCGTAAGCTTCGTTGATCTGCTCACGGCTGTTGGCGTGCATCTGGAACATGCGGCCGATGCGCTCACGCTTTTCCTTGACCGTGTTCTCGAGCATCGCGCCGGCTTCGACGTGACCCGAATAGATGCGGCAGAACGTCAGCGTGCCCATGTGCGGGTCGTTGGCGACCTTGAATGCGAGCATCGACAGCGGATCTGCGTCCGACGCGTGGCGCTCGGTCTCGGCCTCGGTCTTGACGTCGATGCCCTTGATCGCCGGAATGTCGGTCGGCGCCGGCAGGAAGTCGATGACCCCGTCGAGCAGCGGCTGCACGCCCTTGTTTTTGAAGGCCGAGCCACAGAACACCGGGTAGAATTTGGCGCTGAGCGTGCCCTGACGGATCAAGCGACGGATGGTGTCCTTATCGGGCATCACGCCGTTGAGGTAGGCCTCGGTCGCCGCATCGTCGACTTCGACGATCGTCTCGATCAGCAGGTCACGATATTTGGCAGCGCTTTCCTTGAGGTCGTCCGGAATATCGACGACGTCCCACTGGGCGCCCAGCACTTCATTGTGCCAGACGAGCGCGTTCATCTCGATAAGATCGACGACGCCGGCAAACGTGTTCTCGGCGCCGATCGGCAACTGCACGATGGCGGTCTTGATGCCCAGGCGCTTATGCAGCGTATCGACGCAGAAATAGAAGTCGGCGCCGATCTTATCCATCTTGTTGACGAAGATCAGACGCGGAACGTTGTACTTGTCGGCCTGACGCCAGACGGTTTCCGTCTGCGGCTCAACGCCCTGGTTACCATCGAGCAGCGCAATGGCGCCGTCGAGCACGCGGAGCGAACGCTCGACTTCAATGGTGAAATCGACGTGGCCGGGGGTGTCGATGATGTTGAAGCGATACTGGGTGCCTTCACGGTCCTTCCAGTACGTGGTCGTCGCGGCGGACGTAATCGTGATGCCGCGCTCCTGCTCCTGCTCCATCCAGTCCATGGTCGCGGCGCCGTCGTGGACTTCGCCGATCTTGTGGGACTTACCGGTGTAGTAAAGCACACGCTCGGTGGTCGTGGTCTTGCCAGCATCAATGTGAGCCATGATGCCGAAATTGCGGTAATGATTGATCGCGTATTCGCGGGCCATTCTGTGCTCCCGTTACCAGCGGTAATGCGAGAAGGCACGGTTGGCGTCGGCCATACGGTGCGTGTCTTCGCGTTTCTTGACCGCCTGACCGCGACCGTTGACGGCATCCATGAGTTCGCCCGACAGGCGTTCCTTCATAGTGTGCTCGCCACGCTTACGGGCAGAATCGATGAGCCAGCGGATGGCCAGAGCCTGCTGACGGTCGGTCCGGACCTCGACGGGCACCTGATAGGTGGCACCACCGACGCGACGCGACCGCACTTCGACGGCCGGGCGGATATTGTCCAGCGCGGTGTGGAAGGCGACGACGGGGTCCTGCTTGGACTTCTGCTGCACCATGTCGAAGGCACCGTAGACGATGCTTTCGGCGACGGACTTCTTGCCGTCTTCCATGAGCG
Source organism: Devosia sp. (assembly GCA_039934955.1). GTDB lineage: Bacteria > Pseudomonadota > Alphaproteobacteria > Rhizobiales > Devosiaceae > Devosia_A. The sequence continues at coordinate 2,976 of JBDTLB010000028.1, read as the reverse complement.
AATTCATGAATTTGGTGACGACCAGATCGCCGAACTTGGGATCGGGGATGACTTCGCGTTTTTCGGCGCGGTGACGACGTGACATATCTCGATCTCCTTACTTCGGCCGCTTCGCGCCGTACTTGGAACGCCGCTGCTTGCGATCCTTGACCGACTGTGTGTCGAGGACGCCGCGGAGCACGTGGTAGCGGACGCCGGGCAGATCGCGCACGCGACCGCCGCGGATCAGCACCACGGAGTGTTCCTGGAGGTTGTGGCCTTCGCCGGGGATGTAGGAAATGACTTCGCGCGCATTGGTCAGACGGACCTTGGCGACCTTACGCAGCGCTGAGTTCGGCTTCTTGGGGGTCGTGGTGTAGACACGGGAGCAAACGCCGCGCTTCTGCGGGTTCTGTTCCATGGCCGGGACTTTGTTCCGCTTCGCCTTGGAGGTCCGAGGTTTGCGGATCAACTGATTAATGGTCGGCATTCACGCTCTTTCCATCGACAAATTCGGTTGTGAGACCAAAGCAAACCGAAACGGCGCCCTGCACAACCCAAGATCTGGGTGGCGGCGCCTCTTCAATGCAGCGGACCGCATCCCAAAACCGGATGCGTTCATGCGTACAAAGATTTGCTACAAGTCTCGCCTTTGGCAGTGTGTTTGAGGTTCCTGGGTGCCCGCACAAGGTGGCAGATACCCGCGTGAACCTCACGACCGACCGCTAAGGTGGCGCTTCTCTATAAGTGATGAGTCTTGCCGTCAAGGATTCTTTGCACAGCTTTCCGCAGAGCCGTCTTGCCCTTGAATCTCTAGGCGCTCAGCTGGCCTTGACCACCCCCAAGACGAACCCGTCCCAGCCCTTCGAACCGACTGTCTGGAGGGCTGTGCAGTCGACTGTCTTGTTGCTCTCAAGGAGTTCGAAGGCGGCCCTGGTTCCGACGATGCCCGGTTCGGAGCTTTTCCGGTCGGTGACCCGGCCGTCGCGGACCACGTTGTCAAGAATAATCACCGTTCCGGGCCGGCTGAGCTTGATCGCCCAGTCCAGATAGCCTGGGTTATTGGGCTTGTCGGCATCGATGAACACCAGGTCGAACGGCCCGGTAACGCCCGGCAGCAGGTCCAGCGCTGCCCCTGCCCTCACCTCGACCTTGCCCAGGAGTTCGGCTCTGGCGATGTTATCCCGCGCCACTGCTGCGTGCTTTTCCGAGTATTCGAGGCTGATGAGACTGCCATCGATCGGGAGGGCCTTAGCCATCCAGATGGTCGAATAGCCGCCGAGCGTGCCGATCTCGAGAATCCGTTTTGCGCCGGAGATCTGCACCATCAGGTTGAGGAACTTGCCTTGCGCGGCCGACACGTCGATCGACGGTAGGCCGCCGGCGGCGTTGGCCCGCAGCACCGCTTCAAAGATCGGGTCGGCGTCGCTGAGCAGCTTTTCGCCGATGTAGGTGTCGACGCGCGACCAGTCGTCCGGATTGGCCATTTCCATCAACTCCCGGCTTGCCCGTTCCCGGACTAGCCCCAGATCACGACGGCAGCAAGACGCTCTACCGGTGATCTGGCGGTACTGACGCGTGCAGTGGTAAAATCAGATGTCATGTGGTGGGCGATGGGCTCACTGCGTGGCGCCGCGGCGCCAGTCAAGGGTAAGCATGCGGTGAGCGCCGCAGGGTCGGCGTGACGCTTACGCTGCTTGCGCGTTATACCAACGGCGGTCATGATTGACCGATGTGAGCCCAATCGCGCATGCCTATGGACGTTATGGTTTCGGGCTGATCGATGAGGTTTTTCCAGGCTTGGCAGGCAGCGTCGATGATTGCGTCGTAGGTGTCGAAGACGCGGTTGGAGAGCCAGTTCTGCCTCAGGTACTGCCAGACGTTTTCAACCGGGTTGAGCTCAGGTGAGCGCGCCGGTAGGAAGATCAGCGTCATGTTCCTGGGCATGATGAGTTTTTCCGTAGTGTGCCAGCCGGCGCGATCGAGCAGCAGCACGGCATGGGCACCGCGCTGGACGTGCCGGCTGATCTCGTCGATGTGGAGCTGCATGGCGAAAGTGTCGGCAAAAGGCAGCGCCAGGCCTGCCCCCTTTCCCTTTTGCTGGGCAGATGGCACCGAACAGATAGGCGTTCTGGTAGCGCTGGTCGGCCGGTTGCCGTGGCCGGGTTCCTCGCTTTGCCCAGAGCCGGACAATGCCGTTCTTCTGGCCTATGCGCGCCTCATCCTGGAACCAGACCTCGATCGGCTTGCCCTTGGGGAGGTGCCCAATATGGGCGGTCAGCGCCCGTGGGAAGTTTTTTTAAACGCCGCAACTGTCGCAGCGTCCTGACCGGGGTGCAGAGGGCGGGCGCTCATGTGCGAGAAGCCGAGCTTTTTGAGAAGCGTACCCACATGGCGCTCGTGATACTCGACCCCGAACCGCTCCTTGATGACACGCCGGAGGTCGATGCGACGCCAGCGAACCACACCGTCCACGACCGGGTCGGGACCGATCTCGACGATCTCGGCAAGTTCGACCTTCTGCTCGTCCGACAGCCGCGACGCCGGACCGCTGGCCCAGTGATCGAAAAGGCCTGCGGGACCAGCCTGATTGAACCGATGCACCCAGTCACGAAGCGTCTGGCGGTCCATCCCGCCGATCCGCGCGGCGTCTGCACGGCTCATGCCATCAAGCACAGCCGCCAACGACAATAACCGGCGGCTCTGGTTGGCGTCCTTGCTCCGCGACGCCAGCCGCCGAAGCTCCGGGGCGGAATAGTCCTGTCGCAATCGTACTGATCCGGGCATGAGCGAATCTCCTTCGCCGCCATCGAATCAGCAATCCGCCAGCCTGGGAATCCCCCGCGAGTCACACGCCAAAGCCGTTGGTATTACTCCGCGACGCCAGCCGTCGAAGCTGCGTGGGTGAATAATCCTGTCGTAATCGAACCGATCCTGGCATGGGCGAATCTCCTTCGCCGCCATCGAATCAGCAATCCGACACCCTGGAAACCCCAC
>JBDTLB010000027.1:0-12156 GCA_039934955.1 Devosia sp. | reverse complement strand
ATTCCTGGAAGGTACGGCCGATCGCCATGGCTTCGCCGACCGATTTCATCGAGGTGGTCAGCCGGTTGTCGGCGCCGGGGAATTTCTCGAAGGCGAAGCGCGGGATCTTGACGACGACGTAGTCGATCGACGGCTCGAACGATGCCGGGGTGGCGCCGCCGGTGATGTCGTTTTCGAGTTCGTCGAGGGTGTAGCCGACGGCGAGGCGCGCCGCGACTTTGGCGATCGGGAAGCCGGTGGCTTTCGAGGCCAGTGCCGACGACCGCGAAACACGCGGGTTCATCTCGATCACCACCATGCGGCCGTCGGCCGGGTTGATACCGAACTGGACGTTGGAGCCGCCGGTCTCGACGCCGATCTCGCGCAGCACCGCGATCGATGCGTCGCGCATGATCTGGTATTCTTTGTCGGTCAGCGTCAGCGCCGGCGCCACGGTGATAGAATCGCCGGTGTGGACGCCCATCGGGTCGAGGTTTTCGATCGAGCAGATGATGATGCAATTGTCGTTCTTGTCGCGAACGACTTCCATCTCGTACTCTTTCCAGCCGAGCACGCTCTCCTCGATCAGCACTTCGTCCGTTGGCGAGGCGTCGACGCCGGTCTCGACGATGTCGAGGAATTCTTCCTTGTTATAGGCGATGCCGCCGCCGGTGCCGCCGAGCGTGAAGCTTGGGCGGATGATGCAGGGCAGGCCGATGACCTCGAGCGCCTGCAGCGCCTCGATCATGTTGTGGGCAAGCATCGAGCGCGGCGTCTCGAGGCCGATCTTTTTCATCGCGTCGCGGAAGAGTTCGCGGTCCTCGGCCTTGTCGATGGCCTCGGCGGTGGCGCCGATCATCTCAACGCCGAACTTTTCCAGCACGCCCATCTTGCGCAGGCTAAGGGCGCAGTTGAGCGCCGTCTGGCCGCCCATCGTGGGGAGCAGCGCATCGGGGCGCTCCTTTTCGATGATTTTTGCGACGATTTCGGGGGTGATCGGCTCCATGTAGGTGGCGTGCGCCAGATCCGGATCGGTCATGATGGTCGCCGGATTGGAGTTCACCAGGATGATCCGGTAGCCCTCCTCCTTGAGGGCCTTGCAGGCCTGGGTGCCGGAATAATCGAACTCGCAGGCCTGTCCGATGATGATCGGTCCCGCGCCGATGATGAGGATCGACTTGATATCGGTACGTTTGGGCATCGGACACTCGGCTTAAGGCGCGCGGAAAGACCCGGCCGGGCCGGTCATTCAGGGCGGACTCTATAGGTTAAGGCGGCTCTCTAGCGGAGACAGCCGCAGAAGGGAAGGGCGCGAGGCGGTTTCGCAGGCATCTGCGGGCCGACCTGTCCGACGATGGCCTTGCGACGGTGGTTTCTCGGTGGGAAACTGCGTGGAATTCCAATGCCCCGGAGGCGCCGATGTGCCGCAATATCAAGCCGTTGTTCAATTTCGAACCGCCAGCGACTAGGAACGAGATGCATGACGCCGCGCTGCAGTTCGTGCGCAAGGTGTCGGGCTATACGCACCCATCGCAGGCCAATGAGGCGGCGTTCCACGAGGCGGTGGAGGACATCGAGAAAGTGGTGCGAACCCTGATGAAGTCGCTCGAGACCAGTGCGCCGCCGCGCGACCGCGAAATTGAGGCGGAGAAGCGCCGGGAGCGCTCGAAGCTGCGCTTCCCGGAGCGGGAGACGGCCTGACGAAACAGGTGCTTAGCGGGAGAAGCTGATCCGGGACGTGGTCTTTTCACCCTGCTTGTCGACGATCGTGAAGTTCATCACGAGGCTCGACGGCGAAAATGTCATGGTCGAATAGGCCCTGCCGCCCATCGAATTGTCCTTGGTGGTGAAGACCAGCGAATTGCCGCGCTTGATCCCCGGGACACTGCCGCTGATCGACCTGATCTCGTAGCGGCTGAGCTTGTCATTGTACGAGATCGCGCCATTGAACGCTTGGCTTGCCATGTCCGGAATGGTGCAACGGCCCTGATATTTGACGCTCGTGTTGCCGCCGGAGATGACGAGCCGGCAGGCGACCGGCCCGCTCTGGGCTCCGGTGAGCTTGCCCCGGCCGGTCCAACTGGCGGTCAGCTTCTGCAGGAACGCGGTCTCGGCGGGACCGGCGAACGCCGGCGCGGCAGTCAAAGCGATGATCGCGGCAGAAACGAAGACGGCCAGGGTTTTGGCGAGGTGACGCATGACAAACATCCGGTTGTTGGGCTTTCGGTGCACCTAACCGCAGATTGTGGCAAGGAAACGAAGCCAAGAGGGTAAACCCGCGCCTTTAACGCCGGTCACGATCTTTTGCCCAACCGGGCTCCGCACGGGAGGGCGGTCACGCCTCGGGTTCGATCGTAAACAGCAGCGGAAAACCCTCATTTCGCGCCATGTCGGTGGCGCGGGTGGCTTTGTCCTCAGCGATCTCGCGGGTGAACACCGCGACCACGCAACTGCCCTTGGTGTGGGCGGTGACCATCACGCGGTTGGCCTGGTCTTGGGTCATGCGGAATTCCGCCTTCAGCACCCGCACGACGAAGTCGCGCGGCGTGAAATCGTCATTGATCAACATCACCTTGTAAAGCGGCGGGCGGGCCGTCTTCACATGGGTTTTCGGACGGATCTTGATGTCGCTGTCAGCCATCGGCGGGGGCCTCCGATGCGCCCCTATAGCACGATGCGGCGCTTGGATCAGATCCCTTGATCGACCGGCCGCTTGGCCGGCGCGGCCGGAGCCGACGGGCGGGGCGGCGTCTTGGCTCTAGAGGCCGCGACCTGCGCTGGCATCGCCAACGGCATCAGGGGGCCAGTGGGTGGCGCGGCGCCGTTGGTCAGGTCCTCCGGTCCGGGCTCGGAGGAGGGCTCAAGAGAAGAAGAGGGCGCGACGGAGGGCAAGGGCGCGACGGAGGGCAAGGGCGCTACGGAGGGCAAGGGCGCTTGGCTGGCCTCCGCGACGAGCGGCTGACTGAGTTCGGCGGCAAGCTGCTGGATTGGTTCGGACGGGACCAGGACGGTCCCTGGAGGCGGGGTTAGCGTCGGGGCGAGCGGCGCTGCTTGGGCGACCGAGGGACTGCGTGAGGCCTCGAGTGTCGGCGCCTGGGCAATCTGGAGCCGCGACGAGGGAGCGAGCGCGGGCGCGGGAGCTTTGGACGAAATCGGTGCCGGGGCCTCGATCTTGGTCGCCGTCGGCTGCGGCACGTCGCCGGTTCGGAAATTGACGAAGACCAGCACCGCCGTGGCGGCCAATACGCCGTAAAGACCGAAGCTCAAGATCGAGCTGGTCATGCGCGCGCCGCGTGAGAAACTGGTTTCCTCAGCGTCGTCGTATTCGTCGTCGGGCTGGCGGAACATGGGCTTTTGCCGCGGCGGCTCGACGCGCTTGCGCACCGGTGTCCAATCGTCGGCCTCGCGGCGTTGCGGCTCAGGCTGGCGAGCCATGACGCCGCGCATCCCACTCGCCGTACCGGCCTCGCCGAAGAAGCTGGCGCCGACCGGCATGGCGCCGTCGGCCTCTTCTTCTTCTTCCTCGTCCTCGTTGTTCTGTTGGGCGGCGATGGCGGCGCGTTGTGTGACAGCGGCCTGGGCCAGGCCAAACTCGTCGTCATCGTCGAACTGCGGCCGGCGCACATACGCCGCGATGGCGAGACCAGCCGCCAGCAGCAACAGACCAGGCGGGGTCAGCATGACGTAGTCGGGGCCATGATGGAGAATGAACGCAGCGCCAATCCAGGCGAAGGCGCCGACGATCAACACAATCGCGCCGGCAAGCGGGGAGGCGAGCACGAGACCGGCGCCGAAGACACCGAAATTGGCGATAACAAACAGACCGAAGCGGAGCAGCGCATGCTGCCGCGGGTCGCCGCCCACGAGCGCAGCCGCGTCCAGCCCGCCCAGCGCCAGGATCAGCGAGGCGACGAGGCCGGCGAGGACGCCGAAGGCTAAGGCAGCTATGCGCAACAGGCTGCTCCAATGGCGTAGATTGAGCCGTTCTGGCCCGATCTTCCGCGAAATTGTCTTCCGCAGTCAGGCAATTAGCGGAGAAATCTGGCGCAAAATAGCAGCCAACCCGCGGAAAACAAGGAAAAGCCCTGGCATGATGAAGGCAGCAAGCGCTGACGACGTCACAAAAGTGTCAACCATCGTTGGATGGCGATGGTTTTTCGCGCCCGCCGGCGTGAGGCGCGTCGCGCGCGCAGCGCCGCGCGGGTCCGACCGAGGAACGACGAGTTTTCTGTTCTAGAGGTCCTTGTAGGCCGCCTCGTCTTCCGGCGTATCCCACTCCTCGAACAGCGCCCCCGACAGCAGATTTTTGCGCTTTCGTCCGAACAGGAGGTCGCTGGCGGCAAGTAAGGCGCCGGCGGTGATCAGCAGGCAGGCGAGCAGCAGGGCGTTGCTGTACTGCGCGTAGCCCACCCCCACGAGGATCGCGGTCGAGAGCAGGGGCGCCGAGTAGGACGCGGCGCCGAGCACCTGGATGTCGCCGTGCTTTACGCCGATGTCCCAGACGTAGAAGGCGAGGCCGACCGGTCCGAGACCGAGCCCGACGATCGCTGCCCATTGCCAGAGATCGGCAGGCCAGACCGTTGGTTCGATGGCGAAATGCACGATCGCCGCCAGGGCCGCCGTGGCGAGGCAGAAACCGGTGATGGCGTCGCTCGAGACGTGGGCGAAGCGGCGCGACGCGACGGAGTAAACGCCCCAGACGACCGCGGCGAACAGGGCGGCAGCGTAACCGGGGATGTAGGCCGGATTGAAGGAAAAGCCGCGGCCACCGGTGACGACAAGCACGGCGCCACTCAACGCCAGGATACAGCCGGCGATGTGCTGCCAGCGCAGTTTTTCGCCGGGCAGCAGCGCCGAGAAGACGACGATCAGTAGCGGCCAGAGGTAGTTGATGAGCCCCGCTTCGACCACCGGCGCGTTGCGCAGGGCGATGAAATAGGCGGCGTGGTAACCGAACAATCCGCCGACGCCGAGCAGGTAGACCGGCCAGGGTTGGCGGAGCGCTTTCACGGCGCCAGGGCGCCATGGCAGCAGTGCGAGGCCGGCGAGCCCGCCGACGCCAAAGGTGACGGCGAGGAGCTGGAACGGCGGCATGGTGCCGCTCGCCGCGGTGAGAACCGCAAGGGAGGCCCAGAGCAGCACAGCGCAGAAGCCAATGCCAGTCGCGGCGCGGCGGGAGATGGTCATGACGCGCCTGTTACCGGATTTGCGTGCCGGGGGAAATTGCAGACTGGACTATCGCATCCTAAATTGGCGGCATGAGCTATGATTTATCCGACCGCATCGCCGCCGTGCGCAGCGCCGATGGCGCCTTCAACGTGCTCGAAGCCGATCTCATTGCCGAGAAGGCGTCGTCGCTCGGACACCAGGGGCAATTGGTCGAGAAAGCGATGGCGGCGTTAAAGGCGTGCGACCCGGCGACAGGCGATCCAGAGGGGCGACTGAAGCTGGTGAAGAATGCGGCGCGCGAGGTGTGGGCGTTCCTGGTGCAGCGCGAATTGTGCGGGCTGCGCGACCAGAAGCAGGTGGTCAAGGACTACGGCATTCCGGGCGAGGTGCTGGCCCGGCTCGGCGCGATCGAGAAGTAGCCGTCACAGGTAATATTTGAAGCCTTCGTGGCTTTTGAGGAAGCCGAGCCGCTCGTAGAAGCGGTGGGCGTCCGGGCGTTTCTTGTTGGAGGTGAGCTGGATCATGCCACAGCCGCGTTCACGGCAACGCTCGAGGGCCCAGCGCATCATCTCGGAGCCGATGCCGCGGCCCTGGTTCGCTGCGCTGACGTGGACCAACTCGATCTGGCCGCGCCACATGCCACGGCGCATCAAGCCGGGCAGATAGCTCAGCTGGAAGCAGCCTACCGTCTCGCCATCGCGTTCGACGACGAGCATTTCCTGATTGGGGTCGGCGGTGATGGCGGCGAGTGCCTCGAGATAGGCCGGCTCTATCGCAGCGGCGGCATCGTCGCCGCTGTCGACGATGCTGTCCTCGACGATGAGGCCAATGATAAAGGCGAGGTCATCGGGCCGGGCCTGACGGAAGGTGAGCATCGTCATGCCGATCTTTAGACGCGCTTGCCTTTGGGGCTGAGCCACCAGGCGATTGTGAGTGTGATGATTGCGAGGCCGGCTGGGAGGGCGGCGATCCAGTATTGATCGCCGGCGACGAGCACGGCGGTGCCGGCCCAGAAGATCGAACTCAACGCTTCCGAGATGGTCGAGACGCGCGAGGCGACCTGGCGGCGGCGGAACATGGCGCGCCGCATCGGCACGCGGAACCACAGCTGGATGGCGGTGGCCGAACCCGAAGAGATGGCGGCGAACACCGCGGTGGTGGCCGCGAGCTGAGTGGATGCGAACAGCATCAGGATGATGATCGGCGTAAAAACCACCGCGATGACCGTCGCGACGGCCTCGATCTTGGCGATGAGAACGGCCGAGGGCGAGACCGGCGCCGTGACCACGAGATCGTGCGCGTCTTCGCCCGAGATGGCGAGCCAGCTGAGGCCGCCCGAGAGCTGACCGGCGGCCATCACCAACACCGGGATCACGACGACATAGGTGCCCGCCGACTGGCCGTAGCTGATCCACAGATAGAGCGCCGGTGGAACGAGATAGAGGATCTGCATCAGCGTCTGGCTGAGCAGCCACGGGTCGCGGGCGAGGAGCTTCCACTCCTTGACGCGAAGCTGCTGTTTCTGGCTGCGCTGCCGGAAATTGACGGTGCCGTGACGCTGGGCCTGGCGCTGGTGCGAAACGCCGGCCGCGGCAATCGCGTGACGGCCGAAGCTCGCCGACGCGTAGGCGACGGTGCCACCGAGCGCGGCGAAGCCGAGCGCGAGAAGGCCGATCAGCGCCTGCCAGTCACCGAGAGCGGCCTTGGCCGGAGCCCAGACAACGCTCTCAAGGGCAGGGGTCGAGGCGACGAATTGGGGATCGCTGAACAGTGCAAAGCGAGACGACATGTTGCCAAAATGCAGGATGGCGACGGCCTGGATGCCGATGACGAAACCGGCGCCGACAATGGCGGCAATAATCTGGGCGATGAGCCGGGTGCGCGTTGGGCCAGCGAAGCGGAACAGCGTGACGGTGGTCAGCACCGCGATGGCGGTGGCGAGCGCCGAGAGCGCCGCGAGCACCAGATAGGCCATCAGCCAGTGCGCGCCGTCATGCAGGACCAGCACGTCGATGACTGGGCTGGCGAGCAGGCAGGCGAGGAGCAGCGTCGTCACCGCAGTGATGCCGGTGCGGACGGCAAAGAGCGTGCGCGACGAGGCGGGCGAGGAAAAGATCAGGTCGAGGTCGGAGCGCGAGTAGTAAGCACGCGTGATCGATTCCAGCGCCTGGCTCAGCATCACGGTCCAGAACAGGAAACCGGAGCCGGTGATCAGCACGAGCGTCGACTTGTCGGGCACGATGCCGTTGGCGACCCAGGGCCCGACGATGGCATTGGCCATCAGATGCAGTGCCACCGCGACGATGATGATGAAGATCAACAGCGCGATGCGACGGGCGGGATAGCCACCGGTCATCATGGCGACGCCATCGCGCCACATCAGCCGCCATTCGTGCATCGCAAACCATGGCATCGTCGCAGCCATGAAAGTCATGCGGCGGCGCTCACACTTGCATCGACGTCCATTTCCTTCTGGGCGACGAGGTCGAGGAAGATCTCTTCGAGCGTGTCTTCGCGGCCGATGCGGCTGCGGAGTTCAGCCAGCGTGCCTTCGGCGATGAGCCGGCCGTGATTGATGACGCCGATGCGTTCGGCCATCCGTTCGGCGACTTCGAGGATGTGGGTGGTCATGATGACGGTGACGCCCTGCTTGACCTTGTCGAGCAGCACCTGTTTGACCTGCCGGGCCGAGCCGGCGTCGAGCCCGGTCAGCGGCTCGTCGAGAATGATGAGTTTGGGATCGTGGACGAGGGCGCCGGCGAGGGCGACTTTCTGCAGCATGCCCTTGGAGAAACCGCCGCAGCGCTCATGCGCGTGCGGAGCAAGGCCGAGCCAGTCGATCAGTTCGGTGGCGCGGGCCTGCGCCTGTCTGGGGTCGATCTGCCAGAGGCCGGCGACGAATTCGAGATATTCGTAGGGCGTGAGGTGGTCATAGACCATCGGCTCGTCGGAGACCCAGGCGATGATCGATTTGGCGTGCAGCGGGTCCTTGCGGGTGTCGATACCGAACACCGAGATGGAGCCGGATTCGGGCTGCAGCAGCCCCGCGACCATGCGGAGGATCGTGGTTTTGCCGGCACCGTTGGGACCGAGCAGCGCGTAGAACTCGCCGCCTTTGACGCGCAATTGCAGGTCCTTGACCACCGGGCGGTCGAAGCTCTTGGACACCCCCTCGATTTCGAGGGCGAAGGCGGGGTCGGACATGGTGCGCGCTTTTCGATTGGTCGCGCGTGGGCCGCGCGATCCGGGCAATTGTTGCGGCGATCCTAGGGTGCGGCGGTTGAGGGCCGATGAAGGCTTTGGGTTAAGTTTTTACTTTGCCGGTGTCCGAAAGGTCTGGACGCCTTTGGATGAAAGGCAGGTGCGGCGGAACCATCGCGGGGGGCAGCGACGTTAGACCTGAGAACGGCGAAGGAGCCTGAAATGGTCGATTACAACGCACCGGACGATATTGGCGATGGAGGGGCAGCCGCAATTCTGGCGAGCCTGTGCGTGCTTGCGCTCGTGCTTGTCGGCGTCTTCTTCTACCTCAATCTCGATAGCCAAAGCCGCAATGTCGTGCCGATCGATACCCTGTCCCGGGCGGCCGATACCACGCACTGATGGCATCCGACGGAGTGAATAAAAAAGGGCGGCGGGGCGGTCGCCCTTTTGCTTGACCTACTGCAGGCCGGCCGGATCGACGATGCCGCCCGTGCAGCCGGGGTCGGTCTTGCCGGAAGCGGCGATGAGTTCGCCAAGGCTACCATTGCCCATCACGTCGCCGCGCAGGCCAATGGTGATTTCGCTGACGATGCGGCGGCCGCCATCCTGGTCACAGGCGAGGCGGATACGATCGCCAGCGCCACTGCCGAAGGCGGTATCGAATGCCGCCCGGATGTCTGCGTTATCAAGCTGCTTGCCGACATTTTTTGCCAGCAATGTGCCGACGGCGGAATTGTTGATGGTGTCGAGGAAAAACACCGCACGGCTGAAATAGACGTCCTGCGAGGCACCCGAGCAGGTGCCATGGACGATCCATTCGTGCCGCTCGAGCGCCGACTGCGTGCCGGGCATGGCCCTGTCGAGAGCGGGCCGGGTGGTGGTGGAGAGGTTGACCGCGGGCAGCGCGTCCCAGTCATGTGCCTTGTCGCTTGCCTGATCGGCGGCCGAGACCTTGCAATAGGCTTTGCTGCGCGGCTGCGGCCAGAGCCCGTGCAGCGACAGATGCGTGGCCTCGTATGAGCCGGCGGTCTGGCGTTTGCACTCGGTCTTGTTGGGCAGGCCCTCGCAGAACGCCGGCTCCCAGCTGATGGCGAGGATGTACTCGGCCTTGCCCGCCGGTGGCGGGCTCGGGGAAGGTGCGGGGGAGATTGGGGATGCGGGCGTCGGCGCCGCGTCGGCTTGGTCGAGCGCCGGCGTGCCACAGCTCACCGGGACCCAACGGAAGTCGGGTTGGGCGGTTGGAACGACGACCCAATAGTAGGTGGGCTCGACTTTGTTCCCGCCGACGAGCTTGTACGCCTTGCCGACCTCAAGCGTGACGTTTCCGGGGTTGGTCTGCTTCTTGATCGATTGCAAAGCGGGGCAGGCCTGCTTGGCGACGAATGAGCCGGAGAGCTTGGTTTCGGCTAGAGCGGGACCGACGAGCGCCAAAAATGCCAAAACGACAAAGGCCAAAAGAGCTTTCACAACCGCCTCCCTGAAAGCGGCGATTGTTCAGGGCGTTGGTCTTCCGGTCAAGCCGGTCTTGTTTTCGCTCTTTCCGAGCGATCCCAATCGGCTCGCTCGGCCAATTGCTGAATCAGCGGGCGAAGAAATAGCCCTCGGGGACGCCGGTTGGGGACAGGACGAACTGCCAGACCTGCAGCACCCGGGCCCGGAAGCCGCCAGCGCAGCAGAGCAGATAGTACTTCCACAGCCGGTAGAAGCGCATCTCCTCGGGGGTCGAGCGCTTCGTCCATTTCTTGTCGAAATTCTCGTACCAGGCGACGAGCGTCTTGTCGTAGTGCGGCCCGATATTGTGGACATCGACGACGCTCCACAGTCCATCGATGGCTCTGCCGATCTGCGCCATCGAGGGAATGACGCCGCCCGGGAAGATGTATTTTTCCAGCCACGGCTCGATGGTGTCGGTCGACCATTGACTGCCGATGGTGTGCATCATGAACAGGCCGTCGTCCTTGATGACGCTGCGGGCCTTTTCGAAATAGGTCCGGTAATTCTTGTGGCCGACATGCTCGAACATGCCCATCGAGACGACATGGTCGGCTTTGCCGTCGAACTGGCGGTAATCCTTCACCTGAAACTCGACCGGCAGGGCCTTGTAGCGCTCGCGGCCATAGGCGGCCTGATCAGGAGAGACGGTGACGCCGACGCAATCGGCGCCGTATCTCTCGGCGGCAAAGCCCATGAAGGCGCCCCAGCCGCAACCGATGTCCCACACTCTCTGGCCGGGCTTGACCCCGATCTTTCGGCAGACGAGGTCGAGTTTGGCCTCCTGCGCTTGATCGAGATTGGCCACGCCCGCCGGCCAATAGCCGCATGAGCCGGTCATACGGGCATCGAGCGAAGCCTTGTACGCGTCGGTCTGGCTGTAGTGCATCTGGGCGACGCGGCGCGAGCGCTCGATGTTCTGCATGTTGAGCAGCTTCGCCTGCGCGATCTGCCAGAGCAGGCTGGGGGTGATATTGAGGCTGTCGGCCACGCGGGCGACCAGCACCTTGTTGAAGAACTCGGCGAGGTCCTCGGCGTCCCACCAGCCATCCATATAGGTTTCGCCGAGACCCAGGCTGCCCTCGGCGAACAGGCGGGTCCAGAATGCCTCGTTGTGGATTTGCATATCCCAGGGGCTGGGCCCGTTGACGGTGATGCCCGCCTTGTCGAGCAATCCGACGATCCGGTCTTTTTCGGTCACGACTCGTGCGCTCCCGCGCTTCACGCAATTGCGGCGGGAAGCAAGACACTCGTGCTGGACAAGTCAAGAGGCGGCGCGATGTGCGTCAGGCTAACGGGTGCGCTGCCAGTTGCCGCCGATGCTATCGGTGAAGCCGTGGGGTCCAAGCTGGACGGTCTGGCTGAAGCAGTTGTTGGACCGGCTCAGGTCGGAAAAATGGATCATCAGGAAGATCGTGCCGTCGGGCAGCGAGTAGCCGGCCCATTGCCCAGCGCCCTGATTGGTCGAACAGCCCGCGCTGGAGCAGGTCTGGTCCTGGTATTGCCAGAGCCCGCTGGCCTCGTAATCGCGATAGGCCTGGTTGGTCATCTGCATCTGCGGATTGGAAGTCTTGGCAAAGTAGACACCCGCGAGTTGGGCCATGACCTGCGGATCAGCGGCCTGGCGCGTCTGCATCCAGTTCTGGCTGACCGTGGGGTTGTAGAACGTGTTGCCGCAGAAATCGCCGGAACAGCGCGGGTCGGTGGTGGTGTAGCAGCGGTCGGGCTCGTCCATCGCCAGAGCGCTGGAGACCGAGCAGGCCAGGACTATTGCGGTCGCGAAAAGCTGTTTGATGGACATCGGACGCCCCCCGGGCAGATTGGTCGAACCCCAGACTGTCCGAGGCGCCGCCTGGAGGCAAGGCGTGCCGACCCGTTTTGTCCGGGCCGGCACGGGGCATTACAGGGTGATGCGGTAGTTTCCGAAGCCGTTTTCAGCCTCGTCCACATACTCGATCTTGACGCCCTTGACGTCGGCGACCTTGTCCTTGGCCTTGGGACCGGACTGGAACATCACCGTGGTGCCAGCCAGCGGCGCCAACGACCAATTGCCGTCTGCGGCGGGATTAATCGTGCCGGTGTCGTGGATATAGCGCACGAGGATGTCGCGGTTGGTGTCGGGACCGGTGAAGATGATGGTCTTGCCATCGGCGCCAGGAAAGAAGCCGCCGCCGCCGGCGCGGTAATTGTTGGTGGCGACGACGAATTTGGCGGCCTCGTCGATTGGCTTGCCGTCATACTGCAGGTCGACGATGCGGTGGGCATCGGCATTCACGACGACGCCCTTCTGATCGTAGCGCGAGGGTTGGCTGA
>JBDTLB010000026.1:0-3902 GCA_039934955.1 Devosia sp. | reverse complement strand
ACGGCACCTACATCACCGGCCCAATCGACAGCCCGGCGATCGCCGCGATCGACCAGATCGTGCCGCTGCCGATGAGCATCTCGCCGCAGCTCGCCTACGCCCGCGAGACCACGCCACCGACGGCGTTCGATCTGAATGTCGACAAATACGGCGGGCCGGTCTCGACCAAAGACCTGAACTGCATGGCGCAGGCCATCTACTTTGAGGCCCGCGGCGAGGCCTATCGTGGGCAGGTCGCGGTCGGGCAGGTGGTCATGAACCGCCTGCATCACCCGATCTATCCCAAGGACATCTGTCAGGTCGTGTTCCAGAACCAGCAAATGCACAATGCCTGCCAGTTCTCGTTTGCCTGCGACGGCATCCCCGAGACCATCAATGATCAGAAGTCCTGGAAGCAGGCCGAAGAGATCGCCAAGGGCGTGATCAACGGCAGCCTCTATTTGACCGAGGTCGGCAAGGCCACGCACTACCACGCCAACTACGTCTACCCCGCTTGGGCACCGCGGCTGAAGCGGGTGGCCAAGATTGGCCACCACATCTTCTACCAGTTCAAGCGCAACGCCTGATCTCGTTCAATACCGGCCGTGCCGGCTCGGCGTGAAGCTGCTGTTGTAGTAGATGAATGAGCCTGAGCTGATCCGCGACGATGTCCCCGTGCCGAATCGCGAGCTAAAGGCCGAGAACGAAAAATCGTGGCCTGCCTGCCTCGGCGTCACGTCGATCCCCGGATAGCGAACATAGGGCGAGGTCAGTGCGTCGCTGGAATATGTCCCGCTCGGCGTCGTGACGATCAGCACCGTCGATTTCTGGCCAAACGCAATCTTTCGGACGATTTGGGTGCGTTGCACTTCGGTCGACACGCTTGCGTCGAACACCACATCGTATTTGCGCAACTTCTTGGGATCGAACGGCGACGGGAAAATGTCCTTCGCGGTCTTTAGCAAACGGCTCTGCGGTTCATTGGCGAAGGCCGCGGGAAACAGCGCCGGCGAGACCATCGCCAATCCGACGAGTGCAGCGAGGCTGCCGCTGATCGCGACGACGCGGAATGGGACACGCATGCTGCCTCCGGAGGTGCGCAGGTTTCGTTAACCTCGCATCAACCATACGGCGCCGATCTGCGTCAAAATGGAACGTTCGTTTACCTTAACGCAACGATTGGCTGTGGATCGCCGTCGCCAGCATATCGACCGCATCGACGAAGCGATCATGCGCCTCGCGCGTCGGCCACGGCCGGATCAATTGCTCGAAATGCTCGAGATCGAACGCCGCCAGCGCCGGCTCGCCGAAGAATTTCCGCGCTTCCTCGACCTCGAAACCCGCCAGATGCACCGCCTCGTGATAGGCGGCCTCCTTGTCGGCGCGCTTGATGTGCCGCTGGATCGCCACCGGCGCAGCAGCGTTCAACGCGAAATGCAGATTGATCGCCCCGAGCAGCCGGTTCTCGACTTCCTTGTAATTGCCGCCCATCGCCGCTTTGAACGGCGAGATGATGTCGCCCATCACATATTCAGGCGCGTCGTGCAGCAGCGCGTAGAGCCTCGCCTTGGCGCTGGCCTCGGGCACCTGTGCCGCAAAGATCTCCAGCACCAGTACCGAATGCTGCGCCACCGAGAACGGATAGTCGCCCTGCGTCTGCCCGTTCCAGCGCGCCACGCGCGCCAGCCCGTGCGCGATGTCGATCAGCTCGACATCGACCGGCGACGGATCGAGAATATCGAGCCGCCGTCCGCTCAGCATGCGTTGCCACGCTCGTTCCGCACCGCGCGCCATAATGCCCCCCGAGGAAAGGCGAGAGGCTAGTCAGCCGGCGCCGATTCGCCAAACCGGTAGGTTGCCCAGTCCGGCAGGACCAAGGTCACGGGCTTTCCACCGACCGTTACCGCGTCCGGATCCGTAACCCGGTCGAGCCGGATGACGGCAACGGCCTTGCCAGCCACAACCTGGCCGATCGTCCCGGCGTCGCGTCCACCGGCCACCACCGGCGATCCCGCCGCCGCCTCGATCCCGGAAACGATCACCGGCCGACGCCGCGCTGTCCCGCGGTGCTCCATTCGGCTGACGACCTCCTGTCCGATGTAGCAGCCCTTCTTGAAATCGACGCCGCCGAGGAAATCCATGCCGATATCGTGCGGAAACACCGAATCCGCCGCAAAATCCGGTCCTTGCTCGGCAATCCCCCCCGCAATTCGCGCCGCGGCGTATGACTCGTCCGCCGGCGCCCAGCCCCGCGCCTCTGCCTCCGCGCCGATCACGCGCGTGTGCGCCGCGCCGCCGTCCCAGCCAACCGCGTAGCTCGTCCGCAAATCGGCGATCTCGACCGCCGCCCGCAGTCTGTACATCCTCATCCGCTTGAAAAACCCGTCGGCGACACTGCCATCGACGTCGAGCCAGAATGCTTCGTCCTCGTAGGTGCTGAGCCCTTCCGCCTGGATCTTGCCCTGCGGCGACAGCAGCGCCCACCACAGCGCCGGCCCCGCTTCGGCCATAAGCCGGCCCGTCACCACGTCGAACAGCAGCTTTTGCGCATCCGCTCCGGAAAACCGGAACAGCGCGCGCGAGGGGCGGAGACTTATGGCCATATTTCACCGTGTCATTCCCGCGAGGGCGGGAATCCAGTATGCCCGAAGCACCGGGTAAGAGGCAGACATGGCGCACTACGACGCGATCTTCAAGAACGGCACGATCGTCAATCAGGACGGCATCCACGCTGCGGACATCGGGATTTCCGGCGGTCGCATCGTTGCGCTGGGCAGCCTCGCCGCCGACTCAGCCGACAAGATCACCGACTGCGCCGGCCTTCACATCCTTCCAGGCGTCATCGACACGCAGGTGCATTTCCGCGAGCCCGGCCTCGAGCACAAGGAAGATCTCGCCTCCGGCTCGCTCTCCGCCGTCATGGGCGGCGTCACCGGCGTCTTCGAGATGCCCAACACCAACCCGCTCACCACCACCCGCGCCACTTTCGAAGACAAGATCACCCGCGCCACTGGTCGCATGCACTGCAATTTCGCCTTCTTCATCGGCGGCACGCACGACAACGTCGGCGAACTGCCGATGCTCGAGCGGCTCCCTGGCTGCGCTGGCGTAAAGGTCTTCATGGGCTCTTCGACCGGCAGTCTCCTGGTTGCCGATGACGTCGGCGTCGGGGCCATCATCAAAGCCATCTCCCGCCGCGCGTCGTTCCACTCCGAAGACGAATATCGGCTCGAAGAGCGCAAACCGCTCCGCATCCCGAACGACCCGACCTCGCATCCTGTGTGGCGCGATCCCGAGGCCGCCTTGCGCTCCACCAAACGCCTCGTTGCGCTCGCCCACAAATACGGCAAGCGCATCCACGTCCTGCATATCTCGACCGCAGAGGAGGTGGTCTTCCTCGCCGCCCACAAGGACGTCGCGACCGTCGAGGTCACCCCGCATCATTTGACCCTCGACGAAACCGCCTATGTCCGCCTCGGCACGCTCGCACAAATGAACCCGCCGGTGCGCGACAAGTCGCATCGCGCCGGCATCTGGGCTGGTGTCGACAATGGTGTCGTCGACGTGCTCGGCTCCGACCACGCCCCGCACACCCTTGAGGAAAAGCAGAAGCCGTACCCGAACTCGCCCTCGGGCATGACGGGCGTCCAGACGCTGGTGCCGCTGATGCTCGATCATGTGAACGCCGGAAAACTCAGCCTCGAGCGTTTCGTCGATCTCAGCAGCGCAGGCCCGGCGCGCATCTTCAACATTGCCCGCAAGGGCCGCATCGCCGTCGGCTATGACGCCGACCTGACCATTGTCGATCTCACGCGCCGCGAAACCATCACCAATGGCTGGGTCGCCAGCAAAGCCGGCTGGACGCCCTATGATGGCGTCGCCGTCACCGGCTGGCCGGTCGGCACCATCGTAAACGGCATGAC